>NZ_CALZFS010000015.1 GCF_945649885.1 uncultured Corynebacterium sp.
CGGCGCTTCCCCAAGCCTTAGCGTCGGATATTTTACTTTTCCACAAGCCACCCCTGGCTGACATGAAGGTCTCTACAATGAGGAAACTATGAGTACTCCTGGCACACATGACTTCACTGTTACTGATTCTGAACTTCTCATTGAGTCACCGATCCTGGCTGTCCGCAAGGACACCCTCATCATGCCGGGGGGAAACACCGCCACCCGCGAGATCGTCGAACACTTCGGGGCGGTGGCCATCGTGGCCTTTGACGGGGAGAATATCGCGATGGTGCGCCAGTATCGCCACTGTGTTCAGGATCGTCTATGGGAACTGCCCGCTGGATTGTTGGACATTGCTGATGAGGAGGCCCTCATCGGTGCCCAGCGCGAGCTGGTGGAGGAGGCTGGTATTGAGGCGGGGGACTGGTCGGTGCTGACCGACCTGATCACCTCACCTGGTTTTTGTGATGAAGCGGTCCGGGTGTATCTGGCACAGAACCTCACGCAGGTTGAACGCCCCGGTGCCGACGGCGATGAGGAAGCCGATATGACCATGGAATGGTTCCCGCTGGAGCAGGCCCGGGACATGATTTTCTCCGGTGAGATCGCCAACTCCATTGCAATTTCCGGCATTCTTTGCGCTGATGCGGTGATCGCAGGTCGCGTTGCAGCGCGTGACACCGATGCGACTTTCCGGTACCGTCCCACGGCTCTGGCGGAGCGTCGTCAAGCTGCAGGCGTTGTCCCGGACATGAAGAAGCTGTGAGAATTAGGGAGGTCGCGCGCACCTGGCTGACGCATCTGGCGGTGGAACGTGGGCTGTCGCAGAATACGCTGAGCAGTTATCGTCGTGATGTGGAGCGTTATTGTGATTGGCTGGAAGCGGCGCGCATTGAGAATATCGCTGAGGTGAGTACCGCCAATCTCGAGGCCTATGTCATGGATCTGCGTCGCGGGGTGGAGGGACGAACGCCTTTATCGGCGTCATCTGCGGGACGTGCCCTGATCGTGGCGCGCGGTCTTCATAAATTTGCACTCGCAGAAGGCCACGTGGGTGTGGATGTCGCTGCTGATGTCTCCCCACCGTCCACGGGCCGCCACTTGCCGGGCACCCTGGATATCGCTGAGGTGAGCAGGCTTATCGATGCCACCCCCACCTCCGACATCGCCACCCCGGTGGATATCCGTGATCGTGCGCTCCTGGAGATCCTCTATGGGACCGGGGCACGTATCTCGGAGGCGATTGGCCTGATGGTCGATGATGTCACCCATGCCCCGGAGGTGCTGCGCATCACTGGTAAGGGCTCTAAACAGCGTCTGGTTCCCTATGGCTCCATGGCACGTTCTGCGGTGGAGGACTACCTGGTGCGTGCCCGTCCTGCACTGAGTCGGGGAAAAACCCATGCGCTGTTTCTCAACCAGCGGGGTGGTCCGTTGTCCAGACAGTCCGCCTGGGTGGTGCTGAAGAAAGCTTCAGAGCGGGCCGGGTTGAAGAAGGACATCTCCCCGCACACCCTTCGGCATTCCTTTGCCACCCATCTGTTGGAAGGTGGTGCGGATGTGCGTGTGGTGCAGGAATTGCTAGGGCATTCCTCGGTCACCACCACGCAGATTTACACCCACATCACCGCTGAGAATCTGCGCCAGGTCTGGCGTGCGGCGCACCCGCGTGCCTGAGAACCGCCTTGCTCGTGTCGGATCAGGCCTCTTTTCCCAACCCCCATTGTCAGGCCTGAGCGCTTGACCTGTCCCGGAAATGCAATTGCTTCGGCGTGTGTTCCGCATGAAGTACGAGATGCGCGATATCGTGCATGTATGGTGGTCACCGTAGTGAATGACAGGTTGATAATTAATCACTGTCGCCGGCTGGAAGTGGCTGAAAATCCCACAGCAAGGTCATGTAGAACACCGAAGTCAAGGAAGAGGGTTTGACTGTGAGCGATTCGGGGAAAAGCAACACTCCTAAGGTTGAAGTGGGCTTGACTGGCCGTCCCCTGCGCGAACTGCCGGAGCCGGTGCAGCTTGATGGACACGGTCCGGCGATGATCATCGCCATGGCCAATCAGAAGGGTGGAGTGGGTAAGACCACCTCCACCATCAACCTGGGTGCCTGCCTCGCTGAAGCTGGGCGCAAGGTTCTCCTGGTGGACCTTGATCCACAGGGCGCTCTCACCGCCGGACTGGGTGTCCCTTATGACGAGGTGGACATCACGATCTATGACGTGATGATCGACAACAACACCACGATCCATCAGGTCATCCATGAGACCGATGTCCCCGGACTTGATGTGGCCCCGGCCAACATAGACCTCTCGGCAGCGGAAATCCAGTTGGTCAATGAGGTCGGCCGTGAACAGGTGCTGGCCCGCGCACTGCGCCCGGTGGTCAAAGAATATGACTTCATCATCCTGGACTGCCAGCCCTCCCTCGGTCTGCTGACCGTCAACGCACTGGCCTGTGCCGACGGCGTGATCATCCCCATGGAGTGCGAATACTTCTCCCTGCGTGGCCTGGCACTGCTCACCGATACCGTGGAAAAGGTTGCTGACCGTCTCAACTTCGACCTAGAGATCCTCGGCATCCTGGTCACGATGTTTGACCGCCGGACCTCTCATGCCCGTGAGGTGATGTCACGTGTGGTTGAGGTCTTCGAGGACCGTGTCTTTGACACCGTGATCACCAGGACTGTGCGCTTCCCCGAAACCTCCGTGGCCGGGGAGCCCATCATCACCTGGGCACCAAATTCCCAGGGTGCTGAGCAGTACCGCAACCTGGCCAAGGAAGTCATTCACCGGGCACACGGCAGCTAAACTGTTGAGTCTGAGTACGCATGTCCCCTGGCAGGGGAATGTCCGCCAGGGGGCATTCGTCATAGTGCGAGAAGCTCCACGGGGATTGAGATGAATGACATGAAAGCCGGGCCAGGGCCCGGCGCGGCCGGTTTCCAGGTCTCCTTGGCCAACTTTGAGGGCCCTTTTGATCTGCTGTTGCAGTTGATCACGGCTAAGAAGTTGGATGTTACGGAAGTGGCTCTGTCTGAGGTGACTGATGAGTTCATCGCCTATACCCGGACACTGGGGGAGACCAGTGACCTGGATGAGGTCACGGAGTTTCTGGTGGTGGCTGCAACGTTGTTGGATCTGAAGACCGCCCGTCTGTTGCCGCGGGGGCAGGTGGATGATGATGAGGATCTGGAACTGTTGGAGGTTCGGGATCTGCTGTTTGCGCGTCTTTTGCAGTACCGGGCATATAAGCAGGTGGCGGAGATGTTCTCGCAGTGGCAGCGTGATGCGCGGCGTCGGTATCCGCGGGCGGTGTCCCTGGAACCGCAGTTTGCTGATCTGTTGCCGCCGGTGTCGCTGGGGCATTCTGCCGAGAGCTTTGCGGAGCTTGCTGCTGTGGTGTTTCGTCCCAAGCCGCCGAAGACGGTCTCGGTTGATCATATTCACCAGGTGGCGGTGTCGGTTCCGGAGCAGGCGGGGCGGATTCTGGACATGCTCAGGCTTGCCGGTGTTGACCAGTTTCTCTCCTTCCAGCGGTTGACCCGGGATTGTGGTGCCTCCATGGAGGTTATCGGCCGCTTCCTGGCATTGCTGGAGTTGTATAAGGTCCATGCGGTGGAAGCGGATCAGGATGAGCCCCTGGGACAGTTGCGGGTGGCCTGGACCGGTATTGAGGTGGATCCGGCTGTGGTGGCGTCGGCGAACTGGGAGTAGGGGGAAATGGTAAAAGGCGCCCCCTCAGGGGAGGCGCCTGAAAAAAGGGGGGTGGGGTGTTTATGGGCGATTAATGAGGAACTGGAGGGTTTCTTCGTCGAGTTCACGATCGGCGTAGATGCGGACGTTGGGTTCTTCGAGGTTGGCTTCCGTGCCGACACGTCGGCCTTCCCACACCTGTTTCAGTCCGAGCTTCTCCAGGATGTGATAGGAGGCAGGGTGGTTGATGGTGACACGTGCTGTCAGGGGGATGCTGGGGTCGGTGCGCTGGATGGCCGTGGTGGCAGCATTGGAGATCTCTGAGGCGTAACCGTTGCCCCAGAGGTCGGGGCGGAGGCGATATTTGAGGTCCCAGAGCTTGCCGTCGACAAGTTCGACGCCGCCCACGCCGACGAATTCAGATGGGCGTTCGCGGAGGTAGACGCCCCATGGGCCGAGGTCCTTCTTCTCCCAGCTGTTGTTGGTGCGCTTGATCAGTTCACGGGTTTCTTTGAGATCCGTGTGACGCGCCTGTGGGCGGTGTCCCCAGACGCGGTTGTCTGAATAGATCTGGTGGGTCTCGTCCTCAAGCTCAACGGTGAGGGGGACGAGGATGAGTCGTTCGGTGCGTGTGATCGTAGCCATGGAAAGATGTTAGAACATACCAGGCCATTGATGTGAGTCGTATCACTGTGTGTGTCAATTTGTGACCTGCGCTTTATGTGAAAGGCCAGGCCAGGGGGCCGGGCCAGTTGTGTAGGTCATCCGAATCCTCAGGTGTCGGGTGTGATATCTACCCCCGCCGCTGGTGATGGCGGTGTCCGCCGGTGCCAATCCTGCCAAGCTGGCCTTCACTGAATTGCCTTGTCCACATCTCGCGCAATGTGGCGGAGATCGCGTATATATCTGGTGATATACACCGCCGGGCAGCCAAAGCGACGGTATGATCACAGGCCATGACTTCAGATCAGGACACTTTGACCCCAAACCACCACCCGGCTTTTCCCGCAGGCCCCGTTGTGTCTGTGGACTGGTTGGCCAAGCATCTCGGTGATGACAACGTGATGGTGTTGTGCGCTTCCATGGGCGACCCTGAGGCTGCCCGAACCTCTGGCATCCCGGGGGCCTTCCTTGCTGACCTTGAGGCCGATTTTTCTGATCAGAACGCCCACCTTCCACACACTGTTCCAGCCCGCCTGAGGGACCTGCTGCAGAACTACGGGATCAGTGATGACACCACCGTTGTCGTCTACGACCGACACGGGCTCATGGTTGCACCCCGTGTCTGGTGGCTGCTGCGTGTGGCTGGCCTGGACCGGGTCGGCGTGCTGGATGGTGGTTTACCGGCCTGGACTGCGGCAGGCCATAACACCACTGAGCTGTCCACCCCGGTGGGTGGTGGACAGATCACCGCCGAACCACGTCCAGAACTTCTGGTGGGTATTGATGGTGTGGAAAAATCTCTGGCACGTTCCAACCAGGCAGTGGTGGATGCACGTAGTTCCGGGCGGTTTGCCGGTGTAGACCCTGAGCCACGTCCCGGCATCTCCAGTGGACACATCCCGGGCAGTG
Source organism: uncultured Corynebacterium sp. (assembly GCF_945649885.1). Lineage (GTDB taxonomy): Bacteria > Actinomycetota > Actinomycetes > Mycobacteriales > Mycobacteriaceae > Corynebacterium. The sequence continues at coordinate 5,250 of NZ_CALZFS010000015.1, forward strand.
AGAACCTTCCCTTCGACGAGGTTGCGGATGCAGAAGGCAAGCTACGTCCAGTGGTGGAGCTGCGGGAGATCTTTGAAGAGCTCGTCGGCAATGCCACCTCGTTGGTGTTCAGTTGCGGTTCTGGTGTCACCGCCTGTGTGGATGCCTATGCGGCGGTGGTTGCTGGTTATGACAACGTCAGTGTCTATGACGGTTCCTGGACTGAATGGGCAGCCCCGGATAATCAGAAGCCGATCGCCTAAGCAGGACCAGGTGGTGGCTACACTTTCCACCCATGAGCGATGTTTCTGACCGTGACCACAGCCTGCCGTTGATCTCGCAGGCACGCTCACGCATCGAATCGATTCTGCTGGTGGTGGACACCCCTGTTCCAGCCACCACCCTGGCCACGGTGCTGGAGATGGATCTGACAACGGTGGAAAATATTTTGCGCTCCACTGCACGTGAGTTCAATGAGCGGGGTAGTGGCTTTGATCTGCGTGAAGCTGACGGTGGGTGGCGTCTGTACACCCGCAAGGGCAATGCCGAGGTGGTCGAAGCCCTGTTGCTGGATGGCACACAATCGCGCCTGTCCCGGGCTGCCCTGGAGACACTGGCGGTGGTGGCCTACCGCCAACCGGTGACCCGCTCCCAGATCTCGGCAGTTCGCGGCGTGAATGTTGATGGTGTCATGCGCACCCTCCAGATGCGTGGCCTGGTCCGTGAGGTGGATGTGGAGCACTCCACTGGCGCACACCGTTATGCCACGACGGAGCTCCTTTTGGAGTTGTTGGGCATTGACTCCCTGGATCGCTTGCCGGATCTGGCACCACTGTTGCCCGATGTGGATACCATTGATGATCCCTTCTAGTGTGGTGCGGAGGCAGACCTGACCTGGGAAACTAGTATTTTCATGCCTACACCAGCTAGAATGCTCTGGATTCAACTTCATACGCTTTATCTAGATTAAGGACACTCATAGTGACCCCACCCGCTCGCCGAGATGGCACACCGGACAAGAAGCAGCAGAGCAACCGCTCTGGTGGCGGCTTCAGGTCCCAGTCCCGTGGCTACAAGCCAGGCTCGACCAAACCAAACGCCCGCCAGAACCAGCAACCGCAGAAAAAGGATGAGATCCTTCTCTCCAATGCCAAGCCTGCTAGGAAACAACACGTACAAGGCTCCAACGACGACTGGTCGATGGGCTTCCTCAACCGCAACACCTCTGGTGGCGGCGTGCGCCTGCAGAAGGTGCTCGCCCAGGCTGGGGTAGCATCACGCCGTCACGCAGAGGTCATGATCGAACAGGGCCGCGTCGAGGTCAACAACAAGATCGTCACCACCCAGGGCACCCGCGTCGAGCCTGACAAGGATGTCATCCGCGTTGACGGTGTCCGCATCAACGTTAACGAAGACCTCGAGTACTTCGTGCTCAACAAGCCCAAGGGCATGCACTCCACCATGAGCGATGACCTCGGTCGTCCCTGCGTGGGTGACCTGGTCAGTGAGAAGACCCGCTCCGGTCAGCGACTCTTCCACGTCGGTCGCTTGGATGCTGACACCGAAGGTCTGCTCCTGCTGACCAATGATGGTGAGCTGGCCAACCGCCTCATGCACCCCAAGTACGAGGTCGGCAAGACCTACCTGGCTACTGTGCGCGGCGAGGTCAATAACAAGGTGCTTGCCACTCTGCGCGAAGGCATCGAGCTGGAGGATGGTCCGGCCAAGGTCGACTTCATCCAGATCATCGACATCTTCCAGGGCAAGTCCCTGCTGCGCCTGGAAATCCATGAAGGCCGCAAGCACATCGTGCGCCGCATGCTGGACGAGGCCGGTTTTCCGGTCGAGCGCCTGGTACGCACCAAGCTGCACACCGTCCAGCTGGGTGAACAGAAGCCAGGTTCCCTGCGCGCACTGAACACCTCTGAGCTGGCCAGCTTGTACAAGGTGGCCGACCTGTGACAGATTTTTCCAATATGCCCGACGGTGGGCTCATCATCGCCATCGACGGACCCTCCGGTACCGGCAAGTCCACCACCTCACGTGAACTGGCACGCCGCCTGAACGCGAAGTACCTGGACACCGGCGCGATGTACCGCGTGGCCACCCTCCATGTGCTGAACAAGGGCATTGATCCAGCTGACACTGATGCTGTCATCACCGCCACGGCAACCCTGCCACTGGCGATCTCTGATGATCCTTCCTCCACCGAGGTGCTCCTGGGTGGCGTGGATGTTCAGACTGAGATCCGTGGCGCGGCAGTCACCAGCAATGTCTCTGCCGTATCTGCAATTCCTGAGGTTCGCGAGAATCTCGTGGCACTGCAGCGTGCACTGGCTGCCAAGGCACACCGCTGCGTGGTCGAGGGCCGTGACATCGGTACCGTCGTGCTTATCGACGCCCCCGTCAAGGCCTACCTGACCGCCTCACCAGGGGTACGTGCCCAGCGTCGTTATGATCAGGACACCGCCGCCGGCCGCACCGTGGACTTCGATGAGGTCCTTGCAGCTGTGGTCAAGCGTGATGAGCTGGACTCCAGCCGCGCTGCCTCCCCGCTGAAACCCGCGGACGATGCCCACATCGTGGACACCTCCGACATGACCATGGATGAGGTCCTGACCCATCTGATCCAGCTGACTGAAGCCTCCGCTGAAAGGAGCAACCAGTGACCAACAAGAAGAACATGCCGGGCGATGAGGACGATACTGTCTTCGTCTACCACACACCCAAGGGTGAAATGGATGTTGTTGGCGCATTCGCCGATGAGGAAGAACTCGCACCACACGGTGGTTGGGCTTCCGCAGATTTCGATCCATCTGAATTCGGCTATGACACCGACGAGCTCTCCGAGGTCGACTATGACGACGACCTGGAATTTGATGAGTCTGAATTCGGCGACCCCGACTTCGGTGAAGACTACAGCGAAGAAGAATGGGTAGAGCTGGAAAAGGCCTTCGGCCTGGAACGCATGGAGCACCTGGAGGAATCCCTGTGCACCGTGGCCATCGTGGGACGCCCGAACGTGGGCAAGTCCACCCTGGTCAACCGCTTCATTGGACGTCGCGAAGCTGTTGTGGAGGACTTCCCGGGAGTCACCCGCGACCGCGTATCCTACCTCGCCGACTGGGGTGGTCATCGCTTTTGGGTGCAGGACACCGGCGGCTGGGACCCCAATGTCAAGGGCATCCACGGCTCCATCGCACGCCAGGCTGAAATCGCCATGAGCACCGCTGACGTCATCGTCTTCGTGGTGGACACCAAGGTCGGTGTCACCGAGACCGACTCCGTCATGGCTGCGAAGCTGCTGCGTGCTGATGTTCCTGTCATCCTTGTTGCCAACAAGTTCGACTCCGACAGCCAGTGGGCCGACATGTCCGAGTTCTACCGACTCGGACTGGGCGATCCTTTCCCCACCTCCGCACAGCACGGCCGCGGTGGCGCAGACGTCCTGGACAAGGTGCTGGCATCCTTCCCGGAGGAACCACGTCAGAAGTCCATCGTGGAAGGCCCACGCCGTGTTGCCTTGGTGGGTAAGCCCAATGTGGGTAAGTCCTCCCTGATCAACAAGTTCGCCGGTGAGGAACGCTCCGTGGTGGACAACGTCGCCGGAACCACCGTCGACCCGGTTGACTCCATGATCCAGCTGGATCAGAAGCTGTGGAAGTTCATTGACACCGCAGGTCTGCGTAAGAAGGTCAAGACCGCCACAGGCCATGAGTTCTACGCCTCCCTGCGTACCCGTGGTGTCATTGAGTCCGCCGAGGTCTGCGTCCTGCTCATCGACGCCTCCGAGCCGATCACTGAACAGGACCAGCGTGTCCTGGCCATGATCACCGATGCTGGCAAGGCACTGGTTGTCGCCTTCAACAAGTGGGACCTCATGGATGAGGATCGTCGCTATGACCTGGACCGCGAACTGGATCTCCAGCTCGCACACATCCCATGGGCCAAGCGCATCAACATCTCCGCCAAGACCGGTCGTGCACTCCAGCGCCTGGAGCCGGCCATGATCGAGGCCCTGAACAACTGGGATCGCCGTATCTCCACCGGTCAGCTCAACAACTGGCTGCGTGAAGCAATCGCTGCGAACCCCCCACCAATGCGCGGTGGACGACTGCCACGCGTGCTCTTTGCCACCCAGGCATCGACCCGCCCACCAGTGATCGTCCTGTTCACCACAGGCTTCCTTGAAGCTGGCTACCGCCGTTACCTCGAGCGCAAGTTCCGTGAGCGCTTCGGCTTTGAAGGCACCCCGGTCCGCATTGCGGTCCGTATGCGTGAACGCCGCGGCAAGGGCGACAAGAAGTAATTTTCTTCTAGCCTTATGCTGTGACCCCCAAGATCATTGATCTCGGGGGGTTTCTGCTGCTGTTTTGTCGGGGGTGGTGTGGTTAACCCAGAAAGGCTCTTCTTAGAAAGCACTCTGATTAATGCAGAGATCACTACTGCTTTCTGGGAACATGATCTCTGGGTTAATCGGGGATGGTGGTTTCGGTTTGAAGTTGCAGTCAGTAATCTTTTCCACATTGGGGGACCCTTGACTGAGGAGAAAGCAGCATCAATGATCCCTATCGGCCGAGGAAGAGTCAGCTGAGCTGGACAATAGGTGTCCATCAGCTCACGGAATACTTTTTGCTTGACCACCAGATGCTCAGGGACATCCATACATCCCTATTGTTGCGTGCACTGTGTTGTGCCTTCGACGCTGTGGGATGAACAATCTAGATCGAGTTCGTCCACGCAGTGTCGAAAAAGCCGATCAATCCCTTCTGCAGTGAACGACTCTGGCCACCGGAAGTAGAAGACATCTGCTTGCGCCTGGATGATGTCTTCGCAGTAGTTCTTGGAGGAAGAGTGGATTTTTTCACTGCAGTCCAGGGTTGTCATTTTTCCCAGGGGCTCTTTCAATGATGCGGGTGACTTATATTTGTCCATCTGGGGTGGGAGATGGGCCGCACGATGTTGTCTGGAACCAAGGTCAGACAGAAACTGGGTTCGGGAATCCTATAAGAATTCTTTTCTGGATGGTTCATGATGCGCTGAGCACTCAACTCAGACCTGCGGACCCTGATGCGGGAGCCATCATGGGGAACTGCTACAGGTGATGGGGCGTTTGCCTGTGGATAGTTTTCCCGGCGTAGTCAAGTCTCCTGATACTTATCGCCTTGGGGCTGGCAGTAGTGGCTGGAGTGTCTCAGGCTGTTGATCTGCTAACGCAGATCCTGCTGGGTGTTCTAGGCATTATTTTTCTGGCGATCTATGCCACTGCAGGCGCCACCGTGTCTGCGGACTCCGAGACTGTGAAGCTTTCGCTTTTCCCTCGAAAGCGAATCCCCGTCGCCCTGATCAGCTCCATCGAGGTAGAACCTATCAAACCCATTGATCGGGAGTGGGGCAACCGAGGTTCTCTGGGTAAAAGTGGGGGATCTTTGTTGACGCCGGGTAGTCCAGGTATTGTCTCGCGTTCTACCTGGGGGATGGCACCGTGATCCGGCTTGGAGTTCCCTCACCGGAACAGGGGCGGGTAATGAAAGCTGCCCTACGGCACTGAAGAGCTCTATGACTCCAGCAGGGTGTACATGTCGGTGCGCATGGTGGCTGGATCAACTGCCTGAGAAGGGTCAGAGACGTAGACCTCCCAGAAGGGGAAGGCCAGCTGTTTGCCGGCATCAATCAGTCCCTGGAGAAACCTGCTCCATGCAGGTCCCAGTCCGGCATATTCACCCAGATAGGACAGGCGGGCAATGTCACCGCCGGGAAGTTCAGAAGGCTTGACCACCAGTCCGTTATCCGCGGTGATCTCTTGCGTCAATGGTGCATCCACAGCGATACCAAGTTCAAAGGTCACAGTGTCAGTGGGCAGGCGGTGGTGGAGAGCAAAGGGGGCTGCGATGGGGTTGATGCCGGCCTGTACCAGGACGGGGAATAATGCTGCGAAGCTGGTGTCGAAGGCCTGGGGCATGTCCGTCAGGGGGAAGTCTTCAAAGAGGATCACGGCGGTGGGGGTTGCTGCCACCTTGAGTACCTCCGTTGCAGGGATCGGGGTGGTGTTGAGGTAGAAATTTTCCTGCTGTGGCATCTGTGGGGGTCCTATCGTCAGGGGGGGCTTGGTGCTTCATTTAAATGTTCAGCTCCCCAGGCTACTGGTCCACCTGGCGGTGTAGGAGGAAGCCATCGCAGCGGTAGGGAAGTGCTACTGCTTCACCGGGGATAAGACCTAAGTGTTCGTAGAGGTACCAGTGGAGGTTGGCATCGACTTTGGCACGTGTTTTCTCAGTGGAGCGCAGCCAGTAGGAGCGGGTGTGTGCCAGCTCGATGATCTGGCCTGGGGTGAGTTCCTGCTCCCAGGTGGTGCGGACTTCTTCTTCGATTGTCCAGGGGCGGGCCACCGGTGGCACAAAGCCTGATTTGAGCACGTCACCGGCGTGCATGATGCGGCTGAGCCGGTGGACCCAGGCAATGGAGGTGTCCAGGTTGTTCCACACCAGCAGGACCGCACCATCAGCAGCAACCACCCGGTCGAATTCTGCTGAAGCTTCAGGTACATCCACCCAGTGCCAGGTCTGGGCGCAGGTGATCAGATCCACGGACTTATCAGCTATCCCAGTGTGTTCCGCAACCGCCTGCCAGCAGGGGATCCCAGGGTAGGAGGCACGGAGCACGCGCAGCATGTCCATGCTGGGGTCCAGGGCTGTCACATCATGACCTGCTTCTGCCAAGAGGCCGGTGAGTTTGCCTGTTCCGGCACCGACATCAAGCACGCGCCGGTGCCCGGAGGCCAGGGCGAGGATTTCTGCCGGGTATCCGGGGCGCACATCCTGGTATACATCGCTTCCTTCTGTGAAGGACAGTCCTCCGACTGCACGGTGGTCAGCGCCGTTGAATAGTGGCGCATTGCGTTTGGACACCGGCGGTACCGGTGGATGCAGTGGGGATGGTTGGGGAGAGGTCTGTGAATCTGTCATGGCAGAAGTCATCTTAATCCCTGCCCCACAGCGCATTAACGATATATCGTTTGCCGTTTTCGATGAGCTAGGATAATCGCTTGTGTCTGTACCAATAAAAACTCCCGATAGTGGGAGCATTGTCGATTATTCAACCCTTCCCGGGCCCGGCGCGCAGCCGTCTAAAATGCCCTCCTTGGAGGCTAAGGGCTGGACGCTGAAGGTGGCGTTGTCCCAGCGACCGTGGAGTTATATCGCCTCGGTCGGTATGGCGGTGTCCTTTGTCTGTAATGGTCTGACCCCGGTGTTGGTCGGACGTGCCGTGGATGATGCGATTGCCACCCAGAATCTGCAGCGTCTGGGTTTCTGGGTCGGCATGCTCGCAGTTCTGTTTGCCACCTCGATCAGTGTGAACTGGATTTCGCGGTACATGATGGTGCGCAGTCAGCAGTTGGTCAGTCATGATCTGCGCACGATGGTCACTGACCGTATTCAAGATCCCCGTGGGTTCAAGGGCCGGGATCGGACAGCTGGTGGGTTGTTGTCTGTGGCTTCCAGTGACACCCAGCGTGTGGGTGATGTTGTGATGATGACGGTGTTCCCCGTGGCTGAGGTGGTCTCGGTGATCTATGGTGCCACCCTAACTTTCCTGATCAGTCCATGGTTGGGTATTGCAGTCCTGTTGGGCGGGCCTTTGTTGGTGTTTATCGCCCTGCGTACCGCCAAGCCACTGCAGGTGAGATCAGTGGCCCGGCAGAAGGCGATTGCTCAGGCTGCTGCCACAGCGACTGATGTGGTGCAGGGTCTACGCATCCTCAAGGGCCTGGGTGCCATTGTCACGGTGCGAGGTAGATATGAGCAGGTGTCCTCGCATGCCTATGACAAGACGGTCATTGCCAATGCGGCTGAGGCACGTCTGAATGGCGTGACAGAAGCCAGCGGCGCGATTTTTGTCTCCGGCATCGGTGTGGCGGCAGGTTATCTGGCGCTTCAGGGGGAGATGTCCATCGGTGATCTGATCACGGTGGTGGGACTGACACAGTTCCTCATCATGCCGATGACCATGCTGGGCAGGAACGTGGCCTCACGCTGGGCATCGGCAGAGGCCTCAGCCAAGCGTATCCGTGCAGTACTTGGTGCTGATTTTGAACGCACCGGTGAGCTCGAGACCGCCCGTGCGAACAAGATCATCGCCCAGCTACCCAAGGGTCTGACCACACTGCGCAGTGATGATGAGACAGATTATGAGCAGTTGATCTTCGCCCTGGAATCCCTGCCCCGCACCCAGGTGATCGTGGCACCTCATGCGGCAGACCTTTTTGATGGCACCGTGACAGACAACGTTCACCCCGACCAGGTGATAGCAGAACGCGCCATCCAGGTCGCTTCCTGTGATGACATCCCAGGTGGTGCTGACAAGACAGTCGGTGAGGGCGGAGGGATGCTTTCCGGTGGACAGCGCCAACGTGTGGCCTTGGCCCGTGCCATTGCCGCTGATCCGGAAGTGCTCATCCTGCAGGATCCCACCACAGCTGTGGACTCGGTGACAGAGCAAAACATCGCCGATCAGGTCAAGCAGTACCGCGGGGACAAGACAACCCTGGTGTTCAGTGAGGCACCTGCATGGAAGGCGGCGGCGGACACCCAGGCAGATACCGCAGATCTTCACCGGGTACTAAAGGAAATCATCAAAGAAGCGCAGGGGGACAAGTAGTGAATAAGACGTCGTTAAGCTTCCCCCTGGCCACCCTGCCACAGGTACGCCGCGAGATTGCGGGGCAGTTGGTACGCATCCGCAATGCGCGCTGGTGGTTCCTGCTGGCAGTGCTACTGCTTAGCGCCGGGTCCTTTGCCACGGTGACGGTGCCACAGATGCTGGGCCGCATCGTGGACCTAGTGGCACAGAATCAGCCGGTGGAGAAACTCTGGGAAACCGGAGTAGTACTGCTTGGTGTGGCCGTGGCCGGAGGTGTGCTCAGTGCCAGTGGTTTCTACCTGGTGGTGCGTATGTCCGAACGAGTCATCGCCAACCTGCGTGAAGACATGGTCGGTACCGCCCTGGGCCTGCCCACCCACCAGGTGGAAGACGCCGGCACCGGTGACCTTGTCAGCCGCTCCACCGATGACATTGCGGAGCTGTCCTCCGCGGTGACAGAAACCATCCCGATCCTCACCTCCTCATTTTTCACCATCATGGCCACCACCATCGCGCTGTTCACCCTCGACTGGCAGTTCCTGTTCATCCCACTGCTGGTGGCACCGGTGTACTACTTCGCCGCCCGCCACTATCTGGGCAAAGCACCTGATCGCTATGCCCGGGAACGTGCCGCCATGGCAGAGCGTGCCCGGCGCCTACTGGAAGCCATCCGTGGACGTGCCACCGTGCGTGCCTACTCCATGGAGGATGAGATGCACACGCAGATCAAGAACTCCTCCTGGACGGTGGTCACCCGCGGCATCCGGGCACGCACCACCATGTTGATCCTGAGCACCTGGATGCTGTGTGCAGAGTTCCTCATGCTCAGCATCGCACTGGTCATCGGTTACCGGTTGGTGGCAGGCGGGGACATGACCGTCGGTACTGTCACCGGAGCACTGCTGATGATCATCCGCCTGCGCGGACCGCTGAACATGTTCATGCGTGTGCTAGACACCATCCAATCCGGCTACGCCTCCCTGGCACGCATCGTCGGTGTGGTGGCTGACCCACCGGCACCTGTGCCTGACAGTGGTGCCAGCGCGCCGGGAGGACAGGTGGAACTACGCAACGTCAGCTTCAGCTACGGCGGTGACTGGGCGGTACGCAACGTCAACATCCAGATCAACCCCGGTGAGACCGTCGCCATGGTCGGTGCCTCTGGAGCAGGCAAAACCACCGTGGCAGCATTGCTTGCCGGCCTGCGTGTTCCCGATGAAGGCGAGGTGCTTGTCGACGGCTTCCCCGTCTCCCACCTCTCCGACAAAGAACGCATCGCACGCCTTGCCATGGTCAGCCAGGAAGTCCACGTTTTCTCCGGAACCCTGCGCCAAGACCTCACCCTGGCCAAACCACACGCCACCGATGAAGAACTCCTTGCCGCCTTAGACCGCGTGGCAGCAGGGGACTGGTTCAGCAAACTTCCCGAAGGCCTGGACACCGTCGTCGGCGCCCGCGGCATCCAATTAGAACCCGTCGCCGCCCAACAACTAGCACTGGCACGAGTCCTCCTCCTTGACCCGGCCATCGTCATCATGGATGAGGCAACCGCAGAAGCAGGCTCCGCCGGGGCCGGCGCACTCGAACACGCCGCCGACGAAGTCACCCATGAACGCTCAGCCCTGGTGGTAGCCCACCGCCTCGACCAAGCCTCCCGTGCCGACCAGGTCCTCGTCATGGACAAAGGGCAGATCGTCGAACGCGGCACCCACTCCGAGCTCCTAGCTACCGACGGGATCTACAACCGACTCTGGTCCGCATGGAGCGTAGGCAGGTAGGAAATGCGCACCGGGTTTGAATGTTCAGTCCATTGAACATTAGGATTCATTGCTATGGATTGGTCTAATATTCTGTTCGCCTTCAGCCTCACGGTCTTCGCCGGCCTGGCAACAGGCGTCGGCGGCCTCATCGCCGTGGCGCAGAAAGCCCCCGGCCAGCGATTCCTCGCGGGCTCCCTGGGCTTCTCTGTCGGTGTGATGCTCTATGTCTCCTTCATGGAGATCATGCCCAAGGCCTTAGATGAGCTCACCCGCGTCTGGGGAGAGCGTGGTGGCACCTGGGCGGGTGTGGGAGCCTTCTTCGCAGGCATTGCCCTCATCGCCGTGATCGACCGCCTGGTCCCCTCTGCGATCAACCCGCATGAGCCCTCCACTGTGGGTGGGGCTATTGAAGGGCGGGAACGCCGCAACCGCATGATGAGAATGGGGGTTCTCACCGCGGTCGCGATCTCCATCCACAACTTTCCAGAAGGCTTTGCCACCTTCGTGGCCGGCCTGACTGATGCCCGCATTGCCATCCCTGTGGCCATCGCCATTGCCATCCACAACATCCCCGAGGGTATTGCCGTGGCAGTACCCATCCGTGAGGCCACCGGATCCCGGGTCAAAGCACTGAAATGGGCCACCCTGTCCGGCCTGGCTGAACCCGCTGGAGCTATTGTCGGCTTCCTGGTGCTCATGCCTTTCCTCGGACCAGAGGCGATGGGACTGTCCTTTGCTGCAGTAGCCGGTGTCATGGTGTTCATCAGCGTGGATGAACTCCTTCCCACCGCCATCAACTCCGGCAGGCACCACACCGCCATCTACGGGCTCATCGCGGGTATGGCCGTGATGGCTGTCAGCCTGCTGTTGTTCATGTAGCTGTTGGCATCAGCTCCGTTGCCAGGTCCCGGTCTTGTCAAGGGCCCAGGTCACTGGTGTACCTGTGGTTGAGAGCTTGTCGGTGAGCCAGAAGGTTTCATCAGGGTTCCATCCGGCAAGCAAGGCTGCGTGATCATCATCTGCCGGGACAGCACGACCTGCTGTGGCAAGATATCCCCGCACGCTCAGATGGACCGCGTCATAGTGCTGTGCCACCTGCGCGTAGTCGGGAATCACCCACTTAGCGATGTATCCGGTGGTTTGTTGCCATTGATTCTGGTTCTGAGCGGTCACCTCCAGTGGGAAACGCCCACATAACTCAGCCCAGGCCTCGGCACCGCTGATGGTGAAGATCCGGGCGTCTGCAGGCCGGATAATTCGATGGGCCCAGGCATTTTCCGGCCCGGAGGTATCCTCCACGCCGTGTAGACCTGCTGGGGTGCCATTGGGTAGCTCCCGGGTGCTGGCACACAGTGAGAAAGGCGGGGTCGACCACCACTCATCGTTGTATTCCCTCCCTGTTCCCATCAACCGGGTTTCCAGCTCGTGGATATTCTCCCGCCAGGTTGACAGTGTCCGGCTCACCCGGGGGAAAGCAATCGCACCTTCCCGCCGTCTCACACACCACTGGCTATCAAGTGGAACATCCTGGGCCCACCAGGCGACAGCAGATGTACCTGCGAGGTGCTCGGCGACTCTCCGCAGCTGTGCCAGCACCGGGCCGGTAGCGGCAAGGGCATCTGTGCCCTCGGGACGCTGCCAGTACATGGCCCGCTCCACGCTGATCTGAAGCACCTCCCGTAACAGTTCCGCTGTGGGTTCACAAGGGGCACCACTGCGATCTTCTCCGCCACGGCCTCAGCAGAGACCACAGGTCTGGTCGGGGAGTCCCTCCCGGTACCGCCAATGGTGAAGAAGCTGATGCGCTCCTTGTCTGGATCCAGATGATGACCAGCATGGAAGACTGCATGATGCAGTGCCCCTTCCCCCATACGGGAATCAGAGGCCAGAGCAAACTCCAACAGGAGACGCCTGCCCCGAGGGCCGGCAAGGAGATCATCTACGAAAGTCATGGTGGCAAGGCTAGCGGAGAAGGCCCGTGTCCAGGTGGAATAGGAAGCCACAGCCGCAGCTAAACGTGTTGCTGCAACACAGTGCGAACTGGCCCGTATCCAGCAACAGCAGCTGATCCCAGTGGTTCCAGCGCAGGCAACGACCTCCTATGAGAACTGTGCTGATGTCGGGGACCGCCTGGGTCGCCAAATCCCGCAAACTTGATAGCAACTCCCATGGTGTGAGCTGCGAGAAGGGCACACGGTAGAGCAGACACAAGACAATTCTGTTGATAAAGCGCTGAAACCCCCTGGCATCCAGTACAGGGGTGCAGCGCTTTGCAGGTAGCGCCACAGGGCCCCATCTCGGGGGACTGGTGCAGCATGGGCTACCAGGACCCTCGCTTAGCGGTACAGACGATAAGCGCACAGATCACCCGAAGGCGCAGGCTATCCAGGATTACGCGGTCTCCGAAGAGCTGGTATCTCGCCTAGTCACTGGCTACTCCTCACCGGAGGAGCTGAACAGGCAGATACGCCGTTGGAAAGCGGTTCTCCAGAACACCTGGAATTTGTAATGCACCACCGACCCCGTCCTGACTTAGTACAGACTGGTGGGAGTCTAGGCCCGGAGATTGGGGTACAAATGCCCTAATAGGGGGGTGTTAACCGGAACATACACCTTTCGCCAGTGCCATTATCCGGGGGGTTGTCACTAGCCTGCCCCAGTATTCAACAGGAGAAGAAGAGAATGAGTCTTTTAAACAAGCACAACGTAGAGGACGTCCTCTACCCGGAGGAGGTCACCACAGGCCGGGACGGCAACACCCGCACCCAAGCGTCAAAGACGGGTGTGTCGCTCAAAGTCTAGTTGGCGCCTATCGGGCACACCCTGTACACCAACCCGGAGACGAGGGACCCCATCCCGGCCAAGATGAAGGGGCATACCAGGCACAAGGAGGTAATTCTTTGCCCTTCATAACCCACTAGAACCGCCCCAGCTCTATTGATCAGGGGTTTTAACCTACCACCGACCATCACCTGTACTAACTAAGCTCCCCGGCGTTTATGGGCGTATCTACTGCACCGTTGCAGAGCTGCAAGGCCTAGCAGACATGCTTAATGACGAACTAAAGGGCATTCTGCAATGGGGACAGGTTGACACTGGATACACCCAGGATGAAATGAACGCACTGTTCGATGCTCATGTAGCTTCCCTGGGCAAGACAGCCCGTGAGTATCTGGAGGAGAAATAACGAGAGCGGGAACGGCTCCGGTGCTACTACGCAACCAACAAGGAGAAGCGCAGAGCCTACGACCGTAACCGCTACCGCAACAACCCACACCGCAGACTGTCCCACCCACCCAGGCCTGGATACTCCAGAGCTGTTGAAGCTGGGTGTGAAGCTCACCGGATCAGCCCACAGGAGCTACTCCAGCACTGGGAGCAAGAGGGGATTAACCCGCTCCGGTGCTATCTCACCGGGGCAGAGCTAAGCGTAGCGACCAGATCCATTGACCACACCACCCCGATCAGCAGGGGAGGGGGACACACCCTGGAGAACCTACTCCCAGCAACGTTCACAGCCAACAACCGGAAACAAGACAAGCTCCCGGGGGGGGGGATACTCACGGGTTCTGGTGCTGGAGCATTGGTTGCTGGGGGAGCCCACACGCCCAGAGCAATCATTTGCTTGGTTCGATCCAACCATGCCCGCGCAGCATCATCGGAGGAGAACGCGCCCGGTGCCCGGTACCGTTTCCCGTCTGGCCCGGTGCATCTAGCCCTGATTTCACCGCCGGAGGTGGCTTGCAGACTACCCCAGGAGTTCCGCTTGCCCATTGGCCGTGCCCTAACTTTGCCCCAAGTTCTCCCGGGAACGGAGTTGGATGTCGTCGGCTCCCGGAGCAACCGTTAACCCTGAATCAGTTGTCTAGCTGGGAAAAGGACAAAAAAAGACCAGATCAAAAGGTATTTCCACCCTCTGACCTGGTAATTTGTCGGACTGACAGGATTTGAACCTGCGACCCCTACACCCCCAGTGTAGTGCGCTACCAAGCTGCGCCACAGTCCGCCATTGCCATCAAGCAACGAGAATCAGGTTACACCAATGTGATCATGAAATGAAAATCAGTGGGTAACCCGTCCCCATCACAGCCAGAACCACAGTAAAACTAGCCGCCTATTCAGCAACCTCGCCCACGGAGTAGACCCAACGGCCGTCAATCTTACGGAAGGTGGAGTTCTCCTCCTGAACACCGTCGGCAAACCCACGGTAGAACGCCTGAAACTTCACCTGTCCAGTGGTGTCAAAAGGACCACCACCTTCAGTGCTGAGAATATCCAGACGGTAGAACTCAAGACCCACATCAAGGTTGAGTTCCGCAGGACGGGTATCGGCATCCCAGGTGTTAAGCAGATAGTCCGTGTCACCGATGGCAAATGCTGAAAAGCGAGAACGCATGAGTGCCTCAGCGGTAGGCGCATTGTGATTGCCATCGTGATAGCGGTAGCAACACTGGCCATAAAGAAGTCCGGTGCCACAGGGGCAACGGTTGTCATAGTCGTAAAGCATGAGTGTGTTTATCGGTCCTCGTCTTCAATGATGATCCCGTGGCTGAGCAGCTGCTCAACCTCGGATGTTCCTGCTGCGTTGAGAAGCTCAATTCGCTGCCCGGATGACAGCTCACCCTTCAACGCGATGCTGCGTCGGAGTTTAACCTGCGCACCATCACCGGCAACGATGCGAGAGACGGTAACAAAGACATCATCAAGCTCCTTGATGCTCTGCTCCCGTGCCACCTGACGAATCTGCTGGGAAGTCGCAGCAGCCAACGCCGACACCACCAGAGACACAGGGGAGTAACCCAGCCCACGCCCACCATCCTGCTTCTCACGGTCAGTGAGGAAACTGTACTCCCCGGTACGGACAGCATCCGCGAAACGCGTAGAGCTGACGGACTGCACCTCAGCCACCCCCACAGGCAACGGCTCACGGTAGAAGGACTCACCCTCCGGAATCAGATAAGGATCAATCCAATCCCTAATGATCCGCGCTGCACGCTGAGCAGTCCCATCACGGGTCAACAGATGATCAGCCCTATCCAAAGACACCAAGGACTTCGGATAACGGGTCACCTGGAAAATCTTCTGCGCATTATCCACACCGACTGTCTGATCAATGGGGGAATGCACCAACAACAACGGCGCACGCAACTTAGGCAGATGCTCCACAGGATTGATATCTGCCAAATCCTCCAAAAACTCACGCGAAATCGTCACATCACGCCCACCCAGCGTCAACGTCACCGCACCCTGCTCATCCACCTCACCAATCCGATCCGCAAAATGCAACACCGCATGCGCCGGATCAAAAGGCGCACCAATCGTCGCCACCCCACGCAAAGACTTAATCAACGGTGCCGCCTTCAACGACGCCGCCCCACCTAAAGAATGACCAATCAACAACTGCGGCGCAGCATAATGCTCCCCCAACCACCCAGCAGCCGCCACAATGTCACGAACATTCGAACTAAACGTCGTCTCCGAAAAACGCCCCTCCGACTGCCCCAATCCAGGAAAGTCAAAACGCAAACACGCAACACCAGCCTCCGCCAACGCCTTACTCACCCGCGCCGCCCCCGGCGTAAACCGCGAACCCGTAAAACAATGCACAAACATGGCATAAGCAATCGGCTCAGTCGACGGCATATCCAACGTCGCCGCCATCATCAACCCCTCAGAAGAGGGAACCTTCACACTCACTGAATGCACAACAAGTACCTTCCAACAGCGCCAACACCACGAATGCCCTCCACCCTAGGCGCAACTTCCCGCAGGTCATAGGCAAAACAATGTCTACTTGGACAAGCTTCAACCACCAAAGCAACCCACATCACTAAAAGGGGGCGTGACCGCGCCGGGATGGTGTGGGGTGGGTTAAAGTCGGTGAGATGTACTCATCTAGCTCACTGGAGGTCTGACGTGGCTGGTTTCGACTGGTTCTGGAAAGCACTCGGCGGCAAATCCGGCCGCAATCAAAAGCGGAGCCTGGCAATCGTCGACCAGGCCGAGGGGCACACCCTTGAACTGCAGGCACTTGACGATGCTTCCCTCGCTGCCCGCGCCCAGGCACTGGCCACTGCAGGAAGCATCGACAACCCGGCAGAATTCCTCGCCATCCTTGGACTAGCTGCTCAACGCACCCTGGGTATGAGTCCCTACCCGGTGCAGTCACAGGCCGTCCTCCGCCTCATTGAAGGCGATGTGGTCCATATGGCCACCGGTGAAGGCAAGACACTCGTCGGTGCGATGGCGGCAACAGGCCTGGGCCTCCAAGGCAAGACAGTCCACTCCATCACCGTCAACGACTACCTCGCAGTCCGTGATGCCGAGTGGATGCGCCCTATGGTCGAATTCTTCGGCCTCACCGTCGGTGCGGTCTCCGAGCGCATGACACCTGAACAACGTCGCACCGCCTACACCTGCAACGTCGTCTATGGCTCCGTCAGTGAAATCGGCTTCGATGTGCTGCGCGATCAACTCATCACCCGCCGCGCCGACGCCGTCCAACAGGGCGCCGACGTCGCCATCGTCGACGAGGCAGACTCCGTGCTTGTCGACGAAGCCCTCGTCCCCCTCGTGCTCGCCGGCAACCAGCCCGGCCACGCCCCGCGCGGAAAAATCACCGACGTGGTCCGCAAACTCAAGGAAAACGAGGACTACACCCTCAGTGAAGACCGCCGCAACGTTTTCCTCACAGACAAAGGAGCAACCAAGCTCGAGAGCTCGCTCGGCATTGACAGTCTCTACGACGATGAACACGTCGGCAGCACGCTCGTCCAGGTCAACCTCGCCCTCCACGCACAGGCACTCCTGATCCGCGATATCCACTACATCGTCCGCAACGGCAAGGTTCAACTCATCGACGCCTCCCGGGGACGAGTGGCCGACCTCCAACGCTGGCCCGACGGACTCCAGGCCGCAGTAGAAGCCAAAGAAGGTCTCGCCGTCACTGAAGGCGGCAAAATTCTCGACACCATCACGCTCCAGGCACTCATGGGTAGATACCCCATGGTGTGCGGCATGACCGGCACTGCAGTGGAGGCAACAGACCAGCTCCGTACCTTCTATGACCTCCACGTTTCCGTCATCGAACGCAACAACCCCCTCAAGCGCTTCGATGAGGCGGACCGTATCTATGCCACGATGGCTGAGAAGAACCGCGCCATCATCAACGAGATCGCCCATCTCAATTCCACCGGACAGCCCGTCCTCGTCGGAACTCACGACGTCGCCGAATCAGAAGAACTCGCGGAGGCTCTCCGCGACCTCGATATCCAGGTCAGTGTCCTCAACGCTAAAAACGATGCCGAAGAAGCAAAAATCATCGCCGAAGCCGGCGACATCGCCCGCGTCACCGTCTCCACACAGATGGCAGGCCGTGGCACAGACATCAAACTCGGCGGACCAGACGAAACCAACTACGACAAAGTGGTCGAACTCGGCGGCCTCGCAGTGCTGGGTACCGCACGCCACCGTTCCTCACGCTTGGACAACCAGCTCCGGGGTCGTGCCGGCCGACAAGGCGATCCTGGTCTGAGTCTCTTCTTCGTGTCTCTGGACGATGATGTGGTGGTTGCCGGTGGGGCAGGGGAGAACGTCTCCGCACAGCCTGATGCCACCGGACTGATTGATTCCAACCGCATCCGTGACTGGGTGGCACACTGCCAGCGCGTCACCGAAGGGCAGCTACTGGAGATCCACTCTCAGTCGTGGAAGTACAACAAGCTCCTGGCGGACCAGCGTGTGATCATCGATGAACGCCGTGGCCGCCTCCTGGACACTGACCTGGCGTGGCAGGAGCTCTCAGAGCGCTCACCACAGCGGGCAGCAGAGTTGGAGGGCGTGGACAGTACGGTGCTGGAACAAGCAGCCCGGGACATCATGCTCTACCACCTGGACTTCAACTGGTCCGAGCACCTGGCACTCATGGATGATGTGCGGGAATCCATCCACCTGCGCGCCATTGCCCGAGAAACTCCACTAGATGAATACCACCGCATCGCGGTGCGGGAATTCAAGACCCTGGCGCAACGTGCCGTGGATGACGCAGCAGAAACCTTCAATTCCGTGGTGATTGACGCCCAGGGAGCACACCTGGAGGATGAAGGTCTCGCCCGCCCATCAGCCACCTGGACGTACATGGTGTCTGACAACCCGCTTGCGGGCTCGGGCAACTCAGTTATCAGCGGAATCGGAAATATCTTCCGTTGATGTAACTTTCATTTCAGCAGGTAGTGACACTTTTGCCCGCTTGTGGGGGTTGGTCACGTGGGTTTGTGCCCACCTGAGTAACCTGCAGGGGCTATGATGAAATTTGTTAAGAACAATGTCGACACGGAGGAATTTCAATGAGCGACAACACCGGCACACCGGAGCCACAGGTCGAAACAACCTCGGTATTCCGCGCCGATCTGCTGAAGGAAATGGAGTCGGGTGCTGGTAGCGCTCCTGCTGCGACTGGTGCTGATAACCTCCCTGCGGGTTCTGCACTACTCGTGGTTAAGCGTGGCCCCAACGCCGGCGCTCGTTTCCTTCTGGATCAGCCAACCACCAACGCTGGCCGCCACCCGGAAAGCGACATCTTCCTTGACGATGTCACCGTTTCCCGCCGCCACGCGGAATTCCGCATCAACGAAGGCGAATTCGAGGTTGTTGACGTTGGATCCCTGAACGGAACCTACGTCAACCGCGAACCACGCAACTCCCAGGTCCTGCAGACCGGCGATGAGATCCAGATCGGTAAGTTCCGTCTGGTCTTCCTCGCAGGTCCAGCAGCCTAAGAGAAACAACCTTTCAGTAGGTTTGCCATACACATTACGGTTGCAGGATCTCACACGGTCTGCAACCGTTTTGCGTATACAATCCTCTGAGAACTGTCCACCGTCAGCCCCTCAAATTCTCAGCAGGTAATAGCAGCATCGTGAGCGCACTTCATAAAACAGCAGCCAGCGTCAGCTTCGGAGCATCCACGCCCAGGGCAGCCAAGAAGAACAAGACCATGTCCATCGGAGTGGTTCTTGAGCGTTTGAACGCAGAATTTCCTGATGTCACGGTCTCCAAGATCCGCTTTCTCGAATCAGAGGGACTGATCACCCCGGAACGCACCGCATCAGGCTACCGCCGATTCACCGAATCAGATGTGGAACGGTTGCGCTATATCCTGGTCACCCAGCGTGACAACTACCTTCCGCTGAAGGTCATCCGCGAACAGCTCGACGCCATGGACAATGGCTCCGTCACCGCCATCGGTGCGGGCGCGGCAGAGCCCCTGGTCAGTCCAGAGAAGTTCCGTGCACCAGCACTAACCCGCCTGACTGACTCTGATGTCGCGGAAAAATCCGGTGTGGACGTTGAGATGATCTCTGAGCTGGTCGCCGCAAAACTGATCAAGCCGGATGCCGCTGGATTCTTCACCCATGATGATGTCCTGATCGCCAATACCGCAGGTTCACTGAGGGACATGGGCTTTGATCTCAGACAGTTGAAATCACTGGGCAATGCAGCAACCCGCCAGGCTGATCTGATCACACAGGTGGCAAGCCCCGTTGCCCGTGGCAAAAGCGATGTGGCTCAGCAACGCGCAGAGGAACTTGCACAGCAGATGTGTTCTCTGGTTGTCTCCATGCACGCATCACTGGTCAAAAACGCAACTCGGGAACAGCTGGGATATTAATTTGAATACACACTTTGTTGAACTGGAATTCCACGGCATCCACACCATGGAACCAGAAGGTTTCACCTGCGCCATCTTCCGCTGGGAAGAGGGCAACAAGATCCTCCCAGTCTGGCTGGATCAGGATGATGCACTGAAAATCCAGGCATATCACGCCGGTTTCAGCCCACGCCGACCCACCTCGCATGAACTGTTGGCGGAAGCCTTCACCCGCAACGGCCCATGGGTGAGTAACCTACGTATCGTCAGTCACTTCGAGGGCGTGTACATGGCATCAATCATCACCTCGGAAGGTGAGGAATTCGACGCCCGCCCCAGCGATGTCATCATGTTGTCGGAACTTCTGGAAGTTCCCATCTCCGCAGACGAAGAGATCCTCCAGCAGACCGCAGTCTTCGTCAATGACGAAAATCTGGAGGCCTACTTCGGCATCGTCATCGATGCCACGGCGGGGGACAGCGACGGTTTCCCGGAATCTGCTTCTGGCAATGCCCAGGCAGATGCTGATTTCCAGCAGTTAATGCAGAGCCTGGGTGTCACCGAAGATGATCTATTCATCGACACCGATCAGGGCACCGCACCTGATGATCAGGATGGAAATCCAGGCGAGAACCGATAACTTTATTCACTTAGGCGTCACTTTGCCACACCTGTGTTTGGCGTGTCGCGTGATTAAACCTTGACGGTAGTCTAGACTTTCTACCAGAATAAGTGTAAGTTTCACGCTTAAAATTCACATCGATGTAAGTTGATGAGAATTTCATATACCAACACTGAAGCATCGGAGACATCAGTGAACGAAGAGTCTAGTTTTCAGGGTGATCTTTTCGCCCCCACGCAGGTTCCTGTCCAGGAAACCCTGTTTGACGTCGGACCAGACGAAGAAGTCGGGTACCGCGTCCCAACGGCATGCCAGGTAACAGGCATCACCTACAGGCAGCTTGATTACTGGGCACGCACCAAGCTGGTTGTGCCCTCCATCCGCGGAGCACGCGGTTCAGGATCCCAGCGACTGTACTCCTTCAAGGACATTCTGGTCCTCAAGATTGTCAAGCGACTTCTTGACACTGGTATCTCCCTGCAGAACATCCGTCTGGCAGTGGACAAGCTGCGGGATCGCGGCGTCAGTGATCTGGCTGAGATCACGCTGGTCTCCGATGGCAGCACCGTCTACGAATGCCGCTCCAATGAGGAGGTCATTGATCTTCTCGGTGGTGGACAGGGTGTCTTCGGCATCGCGGTTCCGGGCATCATGAAAGAACTGACCGGGGATATCTCCGCCTTCCCGTCAGAGCGCATTGATGACTCTTTTGAGGCAGAGCCCATCAACTTTCAGGACGAGCTGGCTTCACGCCGCAAGCGTAAAACCTCTTAAATAAAGCGCGAGGACCTGATATCCCCGCTTCTGAAGACATGAGTTTCTCCGAACTCAAGTCTTCAGAAGCGGGGATTCTTCTCTTCTTAAGAGCCAATGAAAAAGACTCCTGTTGGTTGACTGAGATACCCGACAGGAGTCTTGTGCGTGCTTGTCTAGAACCCGAAGGCTGCTCTTAAGGTGTCAGTGATTTCCTGGGTATTGGCTGCGGTGACGGCCGATCCACCATTAGCCATGGCATAGCCGGCCAGGGTGCGGTCAACTTCGCCGGGACCCACATGAACCACATGGAGGGATACCTTGTCCCCAGCGGTGGCCTCGATGTCACGGAGGAATGCCTCATCGGAGTAATCACTGGCGGATCCGGTGGTGACCAGGACAATGCGAACTTCACGGCCAGAAGCACCTGAATGTTCCGCACCGATTGATGCGGCGGCCACTGCTGCGGCACGGGTCAGCGGAACGCCGCCGGTACCGAAGCTGGAGATGGCACCTGCGGCATTATTGCCACCGCTCTGATCTGGGAAGGAGACATTCGGGCGCCAACCGCGGGTCACACCCGGGTTTAGTGGGGAGGAGTAGTTGTTCAGCGCCACCTGATTACCCAGACCACCGGTTTCACGGGCCAGATCTGCAAGGAGATTACTGGTCAGGGTGTGATAGTTTTCCTGACTACCCGCAACAGGCTGATCCATGTTGGCGGAGGTGTCCAGCACAATCAGGGTGTCTGAGGGCGAACCGGTGTTGGCCGAGGCCTCTTCTTCGGCGGCGGCCTTGGCAGCCGCGTCATCAGACATCTCCTGTGCGCGTTCGACCATGGCGGTCAGCGCTGCATCATCAACAGTCGGGTCCAAGGACAGGGAGTCGGCGAAGTCTGCGCCGGCACGGGCCTGATCCTCAGTGATGCCCTCTGCAGCGTTGACAGGGATGGCCCACACGGGGACCTCTGCGTCTTCGATCGGAGTGAAGTCATAGCCCTCGGGAAGCTCAGCGGATTCCAGGGTGGCAAATGCGGGAGACTGGGCGGCCTGCTCTGCTGTGGTGTCTGTGTCTTCAGCCAGGGCAGCTGTGGCTGCTTCTTCATCGCCACCGGCCAGTGCCAGGGCGACGGTGGCTGCGGTCAGTGGCTGATCGGCAACGGGGAAGCTGGCACCGTCAAGACTGACGGCATTGTGATCTGAGGCGGCCACACCGGCCTGTGCGGCATCCACCTGGGACCAGGTGTCCTCCGGGCCTGCTGGTGTTGCACCGATGTCTGCCAGAGCTGCTGCAGCCTCTTCACGGGATCCGGCAAACAGGTAGGTGGCTGCTTCACCATCACCAGCAGGTTCTGCAGTGACACAGAAGTCACGCGTGACCGGGTCGGTGTCATTGAACTTCTGCACGGCAGACTCAACCAGGTTGGCATCACCACCGATGGGGAGTGTGAGGTCGCCCTGGATACACTCCTGCTCTGATGTGGAAGATGTTGGCTCAGTGGTGCCCTCAGCCTGGGTGGAACTGTCATCTGAGCCGCCAGTGAAAAACCACCAGGCGATCAGAACACCGACCAAAATGCTGATGGCCAATATAACGGTCAAAGATTTGGACAGTGCGTAGTTACTCTGCCCACTGGAATGTCGTGCCACGGCCGCTCCCTCGAAGTGATGGTGAACTAACCCAGAAGTTTAGCGCTAAGCGCCTGTTTGGTGACGGAGACAAGCCGGTCACGGATGGGTTTTGCCCGCTGCGACAATGCCCGCTGACGTGCCACATATTCGGCCTTGCCCTCGGAAGTCTCGATTGCCACCACCCCGAAGCCATATTCACGGCAGTCATAAGGGGAAGCCTCCATATCCAGGATACGGGTGTCCCGTGCCAGCTCAAAAGCATCCAGGAACACCTCACCGGGAATCAGAGGACCCAACTTGGATGTCCACTTGTACAGATCCATCGTCGCATGCAGGCACCCACACTGATCATTGCGGGGCTGATCCTCCCGGTTGAGTACCGTCAGATTGAGTGGGATGGCGGGTTCAGTGAAGAATCTGAAGGCATCAAAGTGGGTGCATTTGAGCTGGTGGGATTCCACCACGACGTCGGTGGTGGCATGGCCCAGACGCAGGGGAAGATCATGACGGATCTGTTCCGGGGTGGTTTTATACACCATGGCCCACTCATGAAGCCCAAAGCAGTCAAACTGGGTGGGATTGGTGGCAGTGGTAGCCAAGAGGTCATGAATATAGCGCACGGACTGCCCACGTCGAGCCATGAAGGAGTCCAGATCCACGGTGACAGCAGGGGTGCCAGGGGCGTCGATAAGCGTGTAGTCACGCCAGCCGGCATGCGGCGGATCACCCTGTAGGAGCACGCCGAGCCCGGGGTGCCAGGTTTTCAGGTGGGCGGGGCGGACGGGGTAGTACTCAAATAGGAAATCAAACACGGGGTGCTTGATATGTGCCTGCCTGCGTTTGAGGTGGGCCTCGGTGAATGCGTGAGCCCGCGCCTCATGAGCGCGGGCTTGTTGCATCCACTCCTGCTGGGTGAGGGAAGTGGGTTCTAACACCTGTCTATATTTACTCGGTTGCGTCCTCGTGAGTCCAGTCGTTGACCGTACCGACATATTCCTCGATGAGGTCCTCGAGTGTGATCACACCCAGGAGCTCACCACGCTGACGGACCTGCGCCATGTGGGCGGAACGACGGTGCATGGTGTGCAACACATCATCCATGAGACCATCGGCATCCACATTGGTCAGGGGGCGTAGCTCAGAACGCGGGATGCTCTCAGAGGGGTTCATCTCCGGATCTGCCAGACGTGGCAGGACATCCTTGATGTGGATGTATCCCAGGTAGGAGCCATCAACACCGGTGACCGGGAAACGGGAGTAACCGGTTTCCCGCACAGCGGTCTCCAGCTCAGCCAGGGTGGGGCCCTGACGGCCGAAGTCGAGGGAGCGGACATCTTCATCCCGAATCACCAGTTCCTTGACGGAACGGTGCTCGGTGTGGAGTGCCTTGGACAGACGTGCATGCTCCTCGGCATCCAGCAGACCTTCGAGACGAGACTCAGAGATCATGCTGGCCAGCTGTTCCGGATCCACGGTGGAATCCAGCTCATCCTTCTGCTCAACTCCGAAGAGCCGCAGGGTGATGCGGGCGACCCAGTTCATGAAACGGATCAGGGGGCCAGTGATCTTCACCCAGAAGATCAAGCCGGGGGAGAGCCACATGGACAGCGTCTCAGGTCCGGCGATGGCGATGTTCTTCGGAACCATCTCACCGAACAGGATGTGCAGCCAGGTGATGATGCCCAGGGCGATGACAAAGGAGATTGGGTGCAGGAGATTCTCCGGCACACCAACGGCCATGAATGGCACCTCGAGGAAGTGTGCGATGGCAGGTTCGGCGATCTTACCCAGCAACAGGGAACACAGGGTGATGCCGAACTGGGCGCCCGCCAGCATGATGGACAGGTGCTCGGTGGCATACAGTGCTCGCTCAGCGGACTTCTTGCCCTGTGCGATATGGGCTTCCAGCCGGTCACGGCGAGAGGAGATCAAGGCGAATTCAGCCGCCACGAAGAAGGCATTGAGAGCCAGGAGGGCAATGATGAAGAGGACGGTTACCCAGATATTCACTTGGTGTACTCCTCTGCTTCTTCATGGGTGATGGGGGTGAGAACAGCCTTGTCTATGCGGCGGTCTTCCATCACGGTGACACGTGCTATCCACCGGCCGGTGAAACTGGATTCGAATTCATCCATGCCAGGTGTTTCCGTCTGGGGTAGCAGGGTGACATCGCCGACCTTGGGGATCCGGCCCATGGCGAACATGATCAGCCCGCCCAGGGTTTCAAAGGGGCCGTCAGGGGCGCTGTAACCGACGTGGAGCTGCAGCTGGTCGGTGCGGACCAGGCCGGAGACCTCCCAGCTGGCGCCGAACTGTTGGAAGTCACGTTCGGCTTCAGAGTCATCGTATTCGTCATAGACCTCACCAAGGATCTCCTCGACGACATCTTCGATGGTGACCAGGCCTGCGGTGCCGCCATATTCATCGGCGATGAGCACCACCTGGGAACCGGCGGAACGAACAGCGTTGAGTACCGCATCGCCGTCAAGGCTGGCCGGGACCACGGGGATCCGGCGTGCCAGCTGGCGCAGCTTGGTGGTGGAACGCTCCTCACGGGATACGGAGAAGGCATCCTTGATGTGGACCATACCGATCGTTTCATCCAAGTCACCGTCGGTGACGGGGAAACGGGAGTGACCTGTTTCCAGAGCCATGGTGATCAGATCATCCACGGTGTCATCCACTTTGAGGGTTTCAATGGTGGAACGTGGAGTCATGAACTCCTCAGCGGTGGACTCACCAAATTTCAGTGAGCGGTTGATCACCGCAGCGGTGGTCTGATCCAATTCACCACTTTCCGCGGAGTTGCGGACCAGGGCGGTGAGTTCCTGCGCGGAACGGGCAGATGCCAGTTCTTCTGCAGGTTCAATGCCGAGTTTGCGCACGATGAAGTTGGCGGAGTTGTTCATGGTCTTGATGAAGAGCTTGAAGGACATGTTGAACCAGTGCACCGGGTGGACCACAAAGCGTGCCACACCCAGTGGATTGGTGATCGCCCAGTTCTTCGGGATGAGTTCACCGAAGACCATGGAGAGGAAGGTGGCCACGATCAGTGCAATGATCAGCGCGACTGTTGTGGAGGCAGACTCAGTGAGTCCGACCAGTTCCAACACCGGGGTGAAGAATTTTGAGAGGACGGGTTCTGCAAGGAAGCCCGTGGCGAGTGTCGTGATCGTGATACCGAGCTGAGCTCCGGAGAGTACGAACGACAGATTCTGGTAGTCCCTCTTCACTGCATGGGCGCTCGCGTCGCCCTTCTGCTTGACGTGGTTGTCCACGGTGGACCTCTCCATGCCGGTGAGTGCGAACTCAATGGCGACGAAGAGACCGGTACTGGCTGTGAGAAGCACGAAGCCGAGCAATGAGAGGATGCTTATGAGTATGTCCATTAGCCTTAAGGTGGCAACCTGCTCCCAGAACCCGGATTAGAGGTGAGGGAACTGTTAACCCTTGGAACCATCTTTCCTTGAAGTCTGACGCCTCGGATTGGTGCTGCGGCCCCCGGAGCTCCGGGTGGGATTATCTCCACCCTGTCCCCGGCGTGCGCCGCCGCGAGATCTCTGGCGGGGATTCTTGGATGAACCCCTGCTGTCAGAACGTTTATTAGTGCCTGATTGTTCCCGCTTCGGCTGCTGCTGACCAGGTAGGGCCAGGGGAGTGCCGGAGGGGCGTTGTGCACCGGTGATACGAGACAGCTCAGGGGAGTTCTCGTTGACCTTCACCTCGGCGGCGTCAACGCCAGCCTTTTTGAAGAGTTCGCGGACTTCCTTGATCTGCTCATCCATCACCAGTGTCACTACTGTACCGCTTGTACCAGCGCGTGCGGTACGACCTGCCCTGTGGAGGTAGGCTTTGTGCTCAGCAGGGGGATCCACGTGGACAACCAGTGAGACATCATTGACGTCGATGCCACGGGCAGCGATGTCGGTGGCCACCAGAACTGGAATAGATCCATCGGAGAAACCAGCCAGCGCGTTGGTGCGGGTGCTCTGACCCTTGTCACCGTGAATGCCCACTGCGTTGATACCAACACGGCGCAGCTTCTTCACCTGGCGGTCAACACCGTGCTTGGTGCGCATGAACATGATGGTCTTACCCTCACGGGCAGCAATCCGCATGATCACGGCATTGCGGGGATCGCGTCCACCGACCAGCAGACGGAAGTGCTCCATGGTGTCCACGGCTCCGGCAACTGGTGCGGTGGAGTGGGTGACCGGGTTGTGCAGGTAGCGGTCAACCAGCTTGGACACATCACCATCAAGGGTGGCGGAAAACAGCAGACGCTGGCCCTTGGAAGGGGTGAGGTCCATGAGCTTGCGGACCTGGGGGAGGAAGCCCATGTCAGCCATCTGGTCGGCCTCATCAAG
>NZ_CALZFS010000016.1 GCF_945649885.1 uncultured Corynebacterium sp.
ACTGCCAGTCATAGTTATTGAGCTCCGTCACCGCCGCCGGTGTGGAATCAGGGAGATTATCCAACTGCATCTCACGGAAGATGCGATCAGTGTCATCCATCATCACATCACGGGCCAACTGACCACGCTCTGCCAGAACAGCATCATCCAGCAGTTTCTTCACCTCACGCAAAGTACCACCGAGATTATTACGCTCTAAGAGCTCACGGCGACGTTCCGCGGCGCGCCGGGCTAATTCATCAAAACCCTCCTGACCACGGGCACCACGGCGCAAGTATTCCCGTAGTGCCTGTTCCGGGGAGTACCCGGTCATGACATCCTGGGCGATGGCATCGAGTGCCTCAGTGAGATCGACCGGTGGGGCCAGTGGATCCGGGCCGCCGGTATAGCGACCATAACGGGTACGACGGTGACTATGCGACATAAAAGGCAGGCTCCTTAACCGTAAATGGTTTCGCCCTCGCCGGAATCCTTGGCGATCTTCCGGGAGAGATACAAGCCCTCCAGGGCAAGTTCAATGGCACTGGCACGAGCACCCTCACCAGTTGCCTGGAAAGTAGCGGCGATCTGATCATAGAGATCAGATTCACCCAGTTCTGGCAGACCCTCCAGGAACTCGGTGGCAGTGATCTGCTCACCAGTGGAGACCGTCACCGAACCATCAAGGGCAGCGATCAACGGGGTGAAATCAAGACTGCGCAGATGCACCCGGATAGCCTCTGCGGTGGCGTTGCGCAGCAGATATTCCAGGATCTCCCATTCACGGCCCTCCTCACCTGATTCAAACTCGATCTTGCCGCCGAGCACATCCACAGCAGCCTCCAGATCAACCAGGCGGGCCACAGCCTTGTCCTCACCCCGGACGGTGGCGCGGTGCAAGGCAGCGGCAGCAACGGTTTCAGCGCCCGCGATGGAGAAACGGGCAGACACACCAGAACGCTGATTCACCGCAGATGACTCACGCAGGGCACGGGTATAACGGGCGAGGATCTCCAGCAGAACCGGCGGCACCTCCGCCACCAGATCGGCCTCCTGGGTGATCACCGCGATCTCATCATCCAGGGCAATGGGATAGTGGGTGCGGATCTCCGCACCGAAACGGTCCTTCAAGGGGGTGATGATACGACCACGGTTGGTGTAATCCTCCGGGTTTGCAGACGCCACCACCAGAACATCCAAGGGCAGACGCAGCATATAGCCACGGATCTGCACATCACGTTCCTCCATCACATTGAGCATGGCTACCTGAATACGTTCCGCCAGGTCAGGAAGCTCATTGATCGCCACGATGCCACGGTTGGAACGGGGAATCAGGCCATAGTGGATGGTCTCCGGGTCACCCAGACGACGACCCTCAGCCACCCGCATCGGATCCACATCACCGATCAGGTCAGCCACCGAGGTATCCGGGGTGGCCAGTTTTTCTGCATAACGCTCATCACGGTGCACCCAGGTGATGGGAAGGTCATCGCCTTCTTCCGCAACCCGGACACGGGTGGCATCAGTGATGGGGGCCAGTGGATCTTCACGCAGCTCAGAATCAGCGACGATGGGCATCCACTCGTCGACAAGCATGGCCAGGGAACGCAACAACCTGGTCTTACCCTGGCCACGCTCACCGAGCAGCACAATGTCATGACCGGCAATCAGGGCGCGTTCCACCTGCGGAATCACCGTGTGCTGCAAACCATGCAGACCCGGCCACGGATCCTCGCCCGCAGCCAACTTAGTTAGCAGATTGCCGCGGATCTCCTCCCGGAGGGAACGCGGGGTATAACCGGTGGCCTTGAGCTCACCGAGGGTCGAAGCAGTAGGGGCAACAGAAGCAATAGGGGAATTCACACCCCCAGGCTAGCCACCTTTCACCACCTGCAACAGGGGGCTGAAATTTGGGTAGGCTCCGAATAATGGAATCCGTATCCACTCTCATCCTTCTCATCCGCCACGGTGCCACCCCCACCACCGGCCAGGTCCTACCCGGTCGCGCGCCGGGTTTACACCTGAGTGACGCTGGCCAGGAGCAGGCCGATGAGGTGGCACAACGCCTGGAAGGTCTGCCTCTGACCGCCATTTACAGCTCACCGATGGAACGTGCGCAGGAGACGGCCATGCCCACGGCAGAACACTTCGGGCTACAGCTGCAGGTGATGGAGGCCTTCATGGAATGTGAATTCGGCTCGTGGACGGGTGAGAAGCTCAGCGACCTGTACAAACTTCCTGAGTGGAAGACCGTGCAGCAGACTCCTTCCCAGTTCCGGTTTCCCGGTGGGGAGAGCTTCCCGGAGATGCAGGAACGGATGGTCGTCGGCCTGGAGGACATATCAGCCAGGCACCCCGGTGACGTGGTGGCAGTGTTCAGTCACGCGGATCCACTCAAGGCGGTGGTGGCGCATCTGGGAGGCACACCTCTGGACTCCTTCCAACGCATCAGCATTGACACCGCTTCTGTCTCGGTGACGGAATTCAGCACCCCCGCAGGATCGGAGGAAACCCACCACCGCATGGTGGTGACCAACTCCCGCACCGGTTCCTTGAGTTATCTGCGGGAGAAATGATATGCCTGAGCAACATGAGCAGAAGTTCGCCCGCGAGTTGGAGATCCTCAGGCAAGGGGAACTGACTGTGGTGACCCAGCTGGTGGATTCCAGCAATATGGGGTTTGTGATGGATGCCAGCCTGGATTCCCGCCCGGGGTCAGATTCAGCTGAAGATAACTATGGCTGGGCGGTGTATAAACCGCTCTTGGGGGAGCGTCCCCTCTATGATTTCCCACCGGGCCTCCATGCACGTGAGGAGGCAGCCTTCCTGCTGAGCGAATTTCTGGGCTGGCATATTGTTCCCCCCACGGCGACACGTGAGGATGCTCCCTTCGGGGTGGGTTCTTTGCAGTGGTTCATCGACCATGACCCTCAACAACACTATTTCCCCTTGTTGGACACCCGGGAAGATTTGCATGACCAGTTCCGTCAGATGGCAGTGTTTGATCTGTTGGCTAATAACACCGACCGTAAATCTGGCCATGTGCTGCTTGAGGAAACGCCGGAGAACAACCGTATCTGGGGCATTGATCATGGCCTGTGTTTCAGTGCGGATCCCAAGCTGCGCACGGTGATCTGGGATTTCGGTGGTGAGCCGATTGCTCAGGAACTGGTCAAGGCTGTGGTGCCACTCATCCATGAGGTGCCTCCAGCAATTGCAGGGCTGTTATTGCCTGAGGAGGTGGATGCTCTCCGGGACAGGGCCTCCCGGATTGTGCGTTTCCCTTTTTTCCCACAACCCAGATCGCAATATCAATTCCCCTGGCCGTTGGTATGAAGACAGTGGGGACCACCACGTTTCCATCCAGGAACGTATGCTGGCGGTCATATTGCCGTCCCCATCAACTTCAGGAGATGATCATCATGACTGACGTAAAAGCACTGGCAACCACCTTTGCCCAGGCACATGAATCCGGGCGCACCCTGGTGCTACCCACCGTGTGGGATACCTGGAGCGCGGCTGTTGCCGTGGATGCAGGTTTTGAAGGCCTGACCATCGGCAGCCACCCTGTTGCAGACGCCATTGGTAGTTCAGATGGCGAAAACATGGATTTCGCGGACTACCTGGACAAGGTCCAGCGCATCACCTCATCTGTTTCCATTCCGGTCAGTGCCGATGTGGAATCTGGTTATGGCCTTGACCCAGCTGAGCTCATTGAACGTCTCATCGGTGCTGGTGCGGTGGGTGCCAATATTGAAGATGTGGTGCACAAGGAGAACAAGCGGGTCCGTGACCGCCAGGAACATGCCGACTATATCGCTGCCGCCCGCGCTGCCGCCGATGAAGCTGGCGTTGACTTCGTGATCAATGGGCGTACCGATGCCGTGAAATTGGGCACTGATGTGTTTGAAGATCCACTTGCAGAAGCAGCTGAACGTCTCAGGTTGATGGAGGCTGCCGGAGCGCGTGCTGTTTATCCTGTTGGTCTGTCCACAGCAGATCAGGTTTCTGATCTGGTCGCAGCTGTATCCATCCCCCTCAACGTCACAGCGCACCCGGCGGATGGCCACGGTGCTGGCGATATCGCCGCCCTGACCAAGCTCGGTGTACGCCGCGTGACCTTCGGTCCGCTGTGGCAGAAGTGGCTGGGGGAGCTGTCCGCAGGCGAGCTAGGCAAGTGGTTGATCTAGCCAGGTGCTTATCGACGCCCCTGTCACCGGTTGGGCCCAGTCCCTGGAGGGGCGGGGAGCGCTCCCGGTACCTGCAGGGCCTGGGTCTAGAGGTCAGGGGGGTTGATTCTGGCCCTGCTTTGGTGGCTGCGGGCAGGCAGCAGCACCCAGGTTTGGCGATCAACCTCGGAACACCGGATGAACTTCTGGCCTCAGAAGGTTTTTCTCAGGCACTCTTGCCTGGGACGCACTCGATGCGCTTCCACAGGATGAACTTTCGAGGGCTCCCTCCTGTTGACAGAGGTGGCGGAAATTTCCTGGTCAGTCTTGGTGGAGCAGGCAGGGTTGCAGGTTGCCCGCGTTGAAACACTAGAGGGTTTTCATGGCCCGCACCATCGTCATCACCGGAGCAGCATCTGGAAGCGGGAAGGCCACTGCGAAGATCCTGGAGAAGGTTGGTGACCGCGTTATTCGTGTGGATCTGCAGGAAGGTGATGTCGCCACAGACCCGGGCACCCCGGTGGTGTGATTGACGGTTTGGTGGCTAATGCTGGAGTATCCCACCCCTCTGAACTGTCCCTCAAGATCACTTACTTCGGTACCGTTGCTCTCCTCGAGGGACTTCGTCCGCTGCTGGCAAAGTCTGATGCACCCCGGGTCACGGTGACCACTTCTGCAGCAACGCTGCAGGGTAATGATCCGGAACTGGTGGATCTGATGCTCAACAATGAGGTAGAAAAAGCCATTGAGCATGGCGCTGTGCTGCCAGCCCAGAGCCCACAGGCTGGTTATGCCAATTATTCCAGCTCTAAGCGTGCCATCTCCCGGTGGATCCGTCGGGTTGCTCCAACACAGGACTACGCCGATGCTGGCATCGGCATCAATGGAGTGGGCCATGCCGACCCCTTATAACGGCATTGCGGAGGCGGAACGCATTGGTGCAGTCCATGCCTTCCTCATCAGTGAGGGGAATGCCCGTATGACTGGTGAGGTCATCTTTATTGCTGGTGGTTTCGATGCCCAGTCCCGCGGTGACAACATCTGGTGGCCATAAATAAAAAAGGTGTAATGTGGGGCTTCCCGTATGCAACTCCAAGGAGTAGTCATGACCGAAACGCACGGAAACAACACCGAAAACGCCAATCATGAAACCACCGACCAGTTGACCTTCCAGAACCCGGTTGACCGCTATCCCGAAATTGAACCACCGGTTCAGGACCAGCCGGAACCCGGTCTGGATGCAGACCTCACACCAAAAACCGACCGTGGTGAATTCTCCTACCGTGGCACCGGTCGACTAGAGGGACGTAAAGCCCTGGTCACCGGTGGCGACTCCGGAATCGGTGCTGCAGTGGCCATCGCCTTTGCCAAGGAAGGCGCTGATGTTGTTCTCAACTACCTCCCTGAGGAGGAAGAAGACGCCCAGTGGGTCAAAGGTGTCGTAGAGAAGACCGGTAAGAAAATCCATCTTGTCCCAGGGGATCTTGGCGACGCAGAATTCTGCCGGGCACTGGTCACCGAAGCAGCAGAAGCCCTCGGGGGCTTGGACATCCTGGTCAACAACGCAGGACGCCAGATCGTTCAGGAAAGCCTGGAGGACCTCACCGATGAACAACTCGATGAGACCTTCAACGTGAATATCCTTGCGATGTTCCGCATCGCCCGCGAGGCACTCAAACACCTGCCTGCAGGATCCAGCATCATCAACACCACCTCCATTCAGGCCTACAACCCTTCAGCCAACCTCCTGGATTATGCCTCCACGAAAGCAGCGATCAACAACTTCACCAAGGGACTTGGTCAGCAGTTGGCTCCCAAGGGAATCCGCGTCAATGGTGTGGCACCCGGACCATTCTGGACCCCGCTGCAGGTGTCCGATGGGCAGGAGAAAGAGGACCTGCCGGAGTTCGGTAAGAACACCCCACTGGGTCGTGCCGGACAGCCGACAGAACTGGCACCGGCCTATGTGTTCCTGGCGTCTTCCGAGTCCAGCTATGTCATCGGTGAAACACTCAACGTCAATGGTGGAACACCCTCACCATAAGGAGAATGGACCCTCAACTGGGAAAACAGGCTAAGATCATGGACTTATGTCTGATCAATTACCATCATGCCCCCAGTGCGACAGTGAATTCACCTACGAAAACGGCCCCCTGCTCGTGTGTCCGATGTGTGCACATGAGTGGGTGCCAGGTGAAGCTGAAGAAGCAACTTCAGAAGAGGCAGTCATCAAGGATGCCGTGGGCAATGCCCTAGAGGATGGCGACAGCGTCTCCATCATCAAGAACCTGAAAGTGAAAGGTGGTGGCGGTAAAGACATCAAGATCGGCACCAAGGTCACCGGAATCCGCCTCATTGAAGACGGAGTGGTGGACGGCCACGATATTGATGCCACTGTGCCGGGCTTCGGCAAGATGAAGTTGAAGTCCAGCGTGGTGAAGAAGCTCTAAGCCAAGGAGAGGAAGAGCTTCTCCATGGCTGCGCGCTCTTCCGGACCGGCGCCTTCTTCGAAGCATTTCTCCATTCCGGCAGAAATGACGGTGAAGCCGGCGCGGTCCAGGGCCTTGGATGCGGCGGAGAGCTGCTGGAGGAGTACCTTGCAGTCTTCGCCCTCCTCCAGCATGCGGATGACGGCGTTGAGCTGACCCTGGGCTCGCTTCAGTCGGTTGATGGCGGGTCGCATCTGTTCAGGATCAAGTTTCATAGCTGATCACCTTACCTTAAAAATACGGCAGGGGGTATCTGCAGGGCTCGCACTGCAGCAACTGATTCCACCACGGCCGCCGCTGCTGCTTCCGCCTCTTCACCTGTGTTCATCGGGGAGAAGGTGAAACGCACCGAGGTCCGTGCCAGATCTTCCACTAAACCGATCGCCAGCAGGACATGTGGGACCTCCCCTGAACCACAGGCGGAGCCGGGGGAGCAGATGACTCCCCGGCGTTCCAATTCCAGAAGTACAGCCTCGCCCCCGGTGTTTTCAAAAACAAATGAGGCGTGACCTGGCAACCTGTCGGTGGGGTGCCCGGTCAGCTGTGCACCGTCAATGGTGAGTACCTTCTGGATGAAGGCGTGGAGGTTGGGTGGGGCGTCGTTAAGCGTTAAAGCTGTGGCGAAGGCGACGGCACCGGCGACGTTTTCCGTCCCACTGCGCCGGCCGCGCTCCTGTCCACCGCCGTGGAGGAGTGGTTCCAGTGGCAGGCGGCACCACAGTGCGCCGATGCCCTGGGGTGCGCCGATTTTGTGGCCGGACAGGCTGATGGCATCCACCCCCAGATCCAGGGAAAGCCCCGCTGCCTGCACTGCATCGGTATGGAAGGGGGCAGTGGTGGCCGCAGCGAGTTCGCGGATGGGTTGGATGGTACCGATCTCATTGTTGGCGTAATGGATGCTGACCAAGGTGGTGTCCTCGCGTGATACGGATGCAAGTTCTTCTGGACTGACGTGGCCGAACTCATTCGGGGTGAGCCAGGTGACCTCAAAATCATGGAAACGTACCAGATAATCGATGGATTCCAGCACAGCGGCATGTTCCAGTGGGGTGCTGATGATGTGGCGTCCCTTCGGTCTGGCCAGCGCAATCCCCTTGATCGCCAGATTATCCGCCTCCGTGCCACCTGAGGTGAAGGTGACCTGGGAGGCCCTCCCGCCGACGACACCGGCCACCACCTTCCGTGCCGCCTCCAGTCCCGCAGCCGCTCGTTCACCCACGGCATGAAAGCTTGAGGGATTGCCGAAGTGGCTGCTCAGATACGGCCACATGGCCTCAAGAGCTTCTCTGCGCACACCGGTGGTGGCTGCGTTATCCAGGTAGATCATTATTCGAAATCAAGCCCCAGATCCAGTGCCCGG
This sequence comes from uncultured Corynebacterium sp., assembly GCF_945649885.1. Classification (GTDB taxonomy): domain Bacteria; phylum Actinomycetota; class Actinomycetes; order Mycobacteriales; family Mycobacteriaceae; genus Corynebacterium. The sequence goes on from NZ_CALZFS010000016.1 coordinate 7,998, forward strand.
GCTGAGTGGGTCAGCGCACCCACCGAGATCACATCCACCCCGGTTGCAGCAATGCCTGCGACGGTGTCCAGATTGACCCCACCGGAGGCCTCCACGATGGCACGCCCCTGGATGAGACCCACACCTTTCCTCAGTTCATCATTGGTGAAATTATCCAACATGATGGTGCCCACGCCTGCAGCCAGAACCGGTTCAATCTGATCGATGCGATCCACCTCAACCTCCACGTGGGTGGTGTGGGGCAGTTGTGTCTTCATCTGGGTCAGTGCTTCAGTGATATTCATGCCCTGGTTGATCACTGCTGCCAGATGATTGTCTTTGACCATCACAGCATCAGAGAGTGAGAAACGATGGTTATGGCCACCACCGTCGCGGACTGCCTGGCGTTCAATGATGCGCAGACCGGGTGTGGTCTTGCGGGTGTCTACAATGCGTGCCTTAGTACCCCGTACTTCATCCACATAGCGTGAGGTCAGGGTGGCAATACCGGACATCCGCTGGGTGAAGTTCAAGGCGATGCGTTCCGCCCTGAGGATGGCACGGGCGGTGCCGGTGATGGTGCCCAGAACCGCGCGGGATTCAAAGACTTCACCGTCACTGATGTGCAACTCCATACGGGTCTTTGGATCCACAAGGTGGAATGCCGCCTCGAGCAGTGCCACACCACTGAACACCCCTGGTTCACGTGCGACCAGTTGGGCCCGGACCACAGCATTGTTGGGGACGATGCTCTCGGAAGTGATGTCTCCCCAGGGGGCATCCTCCTCCAGGGCTGCTGTGACAAGTCGGTTGATGGTGCGTTGATCGATCATTTTCCTGCCTTTCCGGGTGCTGGTGTTACCGCCAGCATTCTCTCCAAAGCGATGCGTGCCGGGTCAGCAACGTCCTGGCTGACGCTGATCTGGTTGACTACGGTGTCCTTGACAAGTTCTTCCAGGACCCAGGCCAGGTAGCCCGGGTGGATGCGATACATGGTGGAGCAGGGGCAGATCACCGGATCCAGGCAGAAAATGGTGTGCTCCGGATACTGCGCGGCCAGACGCTGGACCAGGTTGATCTCCGTACCGATGGCGAAGGTGGAACCAGCCGGTGCCGCCTGGATCGCCTTGACAATGAAATCGGTTGATCCGGAAGAATCTGCCGCATCCACCACGGGCATGGGGGATTCAGGGTGGACAATCACATGGACATCCGGGTGATCTTGGCGGGCCTTGTTGATCTGTTCCACGGTGAAACGCTTATGTACAGAACAGAAACCGTGCCACAACAAGACCTTGGCATTCTCGAGCTCTGTTTCAGTATTACCACCCAGCGCCTTGTTCGGATTCCACATGGGCATCTGCTCCAAGGGGATACCCATGGCCTTGGCGGTATTGCGACCCAGGTGCTGATCAGGGAAGAACAACACCCGCTGGCCACGTTCAAAGGCCCATTCCAAAACAGCTGCCGCATTGGAGGAGGTGCACACAATTCCGCCGTGCCGGCCCACAAAGCCCTTCAGCGCAGCAGAGGAATTCATATAGGTGACAGGGATGACTGGTGCGCGACCATCAACGTCCGGGGCGGTGCCGTAGATATCCTCCAACTGCTCCCAGCAGTCCTCCACGGAATCCAGGTCTGCCATATCCGCCATGGAGCAACCGGCAGCCAGGTTGGGCAGGATCACTGACTGCTGATCGGTGGAGAGTAGATCAGCGGTTTCTGCCATGAAGTGAACACCACAGAAAACGATGGCCTCAGCCTCAGAACGGGTCTGTGCAGCCCGGGCCAACTGGAAGGAATCACCCACAAAGTCAGCGTGCTGCACCACTTCATCACGCTGGTAGAAGTGGCCCAGGATAACCACGCGATCACCCAGGATGGTCTTGGCTGCACGGATGCGTTGGTGGAGTTCTTCTTCAGTTGCGTGCTGGTAGTCCTCGGGTAGAACCTCCTGACGCGGGGTACCCAGCGGGATCGGGTCCAGGGTGGACGCGCCGGGGCCGTAATTTGGAATGGCGGTGGGTGTATCAAGAAGCCAGGGGCCCTCTTTGAGTTCCGGTGAGCAGGAGTTGTCAGTGAGCTGGAGAATGTGGTCAACAGAGGGGCTGATGTGTGTGGTTGTCATAGCGCTTTTCTTGTTTGTAGGAGGGTTATCAGGGGCGGTTGTGGGTGAACCGGTAGAGCTTCGGGGGTCTGTGGGGTGTGCCCGTGAGTACTTCGCCGGTATCCACAAGATCGGGTGAGGTGGCCACGGATCTTCGGAAGTTGGCGGCGTCGAGTTTGTGGCCGAGGACGGCCTCGTGGACGGTGCGCAGTTGTGCGATGGTGAATTTCTCACCGAGGAAGGAGTGGGCGATATCGGCGTACTCCACCTTGGTGCGCAGACGTTCCAGGGCGTAGTCCACGATGTGGTTGTGATCGAAGGCCAGGTCCGGGAGGTGATCGGCGTGGAACCACTGGACGTTCTCACCGGGTTGGGCGTTTTCGACTTCGTCGGCACGCACGAGTGCCCAGTACACCACGGAGACCACACGTCCTGTGGGGGAGCGGTTGAGCTCGCCGAAGGTGTAGAGCTGTTCCAGGTAGCTCGGGTGGAGACCGGTGGTTTCGCCGAGGGTGCGCGAAGCCACTGTTTCCAATGCCTCATCCTCGGATAGCCAGCCACCGGGAAGTGCCCATCGGCCCAGGTGTGGTTCCCGGGTGCGGGCGACGAAAGGGGTCCAGAGGGAGGGAAGGTCCTTGTTATCTGGGCGCAGGGCGAAGATGACGGTGGAGACCGCCACCTGGATTGTGTTGTCTGGTTGGGCCATGAAACACCCCTTAGAGTCAAAGTGACTTTATGATGCGGATCATTCTAGCGCCCATGTTGGGGTGTTGTGAATTTCATGGGGGTTGGAATATGGGGACGGGTGCACTCTTGTGGCCCGCCACCGGGTGGGGGTAGGCTGTGGTCTTGATACCCGGCGGGGTATCTGGAAAGTACTGGAAAGCCAAGGAGAGTGTCCCTCATGTGCCGAGCCGTGACCTGCAAATCCTGCAATAAAACCACCTGGGCTGGCTGTGGCCAGCATATCGATACAGTGAAGGCGTCCGTCCCACGCGGACAATGGTGCACCTGCACTGATGCACAGAAAGCAGCGGCCCGGAAAAGGGGGTCCCTACTCGGACGCCTTTTCGGCTAGCGGGGGGTAGGTCACCTGGCTGTTATTCACCACGGCGCCATCTGTCAGTGTTGCGGTTGAGGTCTGCCCCGGACCCATGATGTGAATAACTTCGACACCGCGTGCCAGCAGATGATCGGTGATGATACGACGGTGACACCGCCACCACACAGCCTCTGAGCACAACAGGACGCTGGGAATTTGTGTGTGGTTGAGCTTTTCAACGGCTGCTGTGAACTCTTCAGAGAGCGCATGATCAGCATAATTATGAAAACTGCGGTTATTCCAGAAGGCATTGACCTCAAAGGGAACTGTTTTGCTCACCTTGCGTCGTCCCGTCAGGGCCTCCACCCAGTGGTAGCCAATCCCCTCTGCCTTCAGTGATGCGGTGAGTTCCTCCTGATTGAAATGGGGAAACTTCCTGGAACCGGGAAGTTTACGCACGTCGATCAGCCTTTTCACACTATTCTCGGTCAGCATGTCCAAGAAGGTTTGAAGGCTGTGTGTGGAATGTCCAATGGTGAATATGGTTGCCATACCACCTCAGCCTAGGACAGATGGGTGGCAGTCAGGACTACGATGACAGGAATGTTGGCTATCCTTTTTGGCGTATTCACCGGTGCACTGCTTCCACTGCAGACATCAGTGAACAATCGTCTGCGTCGCAGTGTCGGCGCTCCACTGATGGCATCATTCCTCTCCTTTCTGGTGGGAACCGGCGCGTTGCTGATCGTCACCTGGATCACCAGTGGCCACCCCTATCCATCACTTGCTCTGACTTCAGGGCAACCCTGGTGGGTGTTCACAGGCGGCATGTTGGGCGTGTTGGTGCTGACCGGCAATATCCTCCTCTTTCCTCGTGTTGGCAGCGTGCAGACCGTGATTCTGCCGATCACAGGACAGATCATCACCGGCCTTGCCATCGACGCCTTTGGTCTGTTCGGTGGTCCGCAACTGGTGCTTGGCTGGTTGCGGATCCTTGGTGCCATGCTTGTTCTTGGTGGCGCGTTGGCCGTTATCGGAGCTTTTCGACGCCCCGCTGTGCCCGAAGCAGCTATTCCCGGCATATGGTTGTGGCGCTTGCTGGGCTTGGCCATGGGTGCTGCGGCTGCCACGCAGATATCCGTAAATGGACGTTTGGGGACTGTCCTGGGTTCTGCAGTGGAGGCTGCCCTGGTTTCCTTCACCGTGGGTGCCTTGACCCTGCTCATCCTCTTGTTTCTCACGCGTACTCCCTGGCGTGGCATCTCCGGAGCAGGGGAGAGCAACCCCTGGTGGATGTGGATTGGTGGATTGCTTGGCGCCACGATCATCTTTGGCACAGCCCTGCTCGGACCAATTCTCGGTACGGGTATGACGGTGGTGCTCATGCTGCTGGGCATGATGACCGCTAGCCTGATTATTGACACCTTCGGTCTATTGGGCGCAGAGAAGCGGCGGGTGACATGGGTGCAACTGCTTGGCTTGGCCGTGATCATCACTGGGGTGATGATGATCAGAATCCTCTAGGTGTTAGAAGGGTGGTTCATCCTCCTGGGGTGGCATGGTCGCTTCCGTGGCTTTCGCCTTCGCCGCAGCCGCCCGCTCCCTAGCCCGCTGATGACGAGCTGCCCGGTACTGCGACACTGTCTGCGCCCACCGCGCACCACCCGGAGTCAATGGCCCCTCCGGCACCGTAACCGCCCAGGTCCCATCGGCATACACCGTCACCCGCACCCCAGACACCGGATCAGCCACGTACCGTTGCCGTTCACAGGTTTTAGCGTTGTGATCACACCGACACAGATCAAAAAGATTAAAGATACTGGTCGGCCCACCATCAGCAAAATTAATCCGATGATCCACATCGCAATACTGACTTGCCACCCCACACCCTGGTGCCCCACAACCACCATCCCTGCCTTTGACTGCAGCCCGCATCGCAGGCGATGGGTCATGACCTGTCATTGCTTGGCCGCGGACCTTGTCCATATCCTGGATCCGGGTGGTCGTAGCCACCCATTTCTCACCGGTGGCTTCATCGACCCAGCCTGGTCCACTCATCCACACCGGGGCATGAGCCAAGTCTGTTGCGCGGTAGAGGTTGAGCACCACCTTCAGATCAATCTTGGTCAAGATCAAATCCGCCAGGGCCTCACCCTGCCCCATGCCGGTGGCTTCCGCATGGGCGTGGACTGCATCCTTGATGGCTTGTCCCTGGATCTCATCGACGGTGGCGTGTAGTTCCGCAGTGCCATCACTGTGGGAATTCAGGGAAAACGACGGTGGCTGGACAGGATCCGGTTCACCGTCATCATCGACCAGTAGGCGGATGGCCTTGATTTTCTTCTTGATTTTTTGTGCAGACGGCAGGTCCTGGTTCGGTGCCTGCGGGGTGAGATACTCCGTGAGGTGTTCATCCACCAGATCAAGATGTTCTGATTCTAATCCGGCCAGGGCTTTGGTGATGGTGATCAAACGGTAGAGATCCAGATGGAACAATTCATGCTGCAAGGTGTGCAGCCGGGGTAGTTCACGCAGTTGCTCGATGGTGGCAAACAGATCCCCCGCCCGGGATGTGGATACCCCGGTGGATAAGGCGAACCGGGTGGAGGCGATATCGAAGAAGTCCTCATCAGCGGGCATGGCGCGTTCAATCACCAGCAGTTCAGCTTTGCGTATCTTCGTCATGGCTACAGCATCCGGATCATCGGGGTTGTTGACGGTGTAGTAGTAGATATCAGGTGGTGCAGTCACGGTGGTCATGGTGTTTCCCCCTTGTGATGTGTGACAGCAAATAGGTAGTTCATGTGTTTGGATATCACTCTAGATATCGGTGCGGACACGACCACCCTCACCGGAGAAAAAGACCACCATAAATGGCACTTTTCCCACCCCTGTCACTTCAATTTCCATCTTTGGATAATGGTCTGGAAAAGTTATGTGACGCAGCACGTTTCCACCACTCCGGGGGCGTAAACTAGACCGTGTCAGAGCAACTTTCCCTCAAGAGAGAACCAGGATCCTGCTGACATGAAGAAGAATTTGTCCACCTATTTCACATTGCCCGGAAATGCGTCTCAGGTTTTTGCACACTGGGCTGAGATCTTCGATGGTGATCTGACCATGCTGAAGTACGGAGAAATGTCCACCGAGGGCTTCCCCTTCGAACCAGATCCCGAGCTGGTTGCCCATGCCCAACTGAAACTGGCCGGGGGCACCCTCGTTGGTGGAGATGATATGCCAGGGCAGCCGGTGCTGCCCCTGCGCGACACTGCGTATTCACTGCTCTACAGTCTCAACACAGCTGATGAGGCCCGCGAGCTCATCCAACGCATGGTTGACCATGGTGGTCAGGTCACCATGCCTTTTGAGGAGGCTCCCTGGGGAGGGTTCTATGGGCAGGTCATGGATAAGTTCGAGGTGCAATGGGCATTCGATGTGGAAGCTGAGCCGGAGCCACCAGCAGACACGAAGATCTAACGGACGCGGTGAGTCCATTCCTCGGTGCCATAACGTGTTTCCACCAGCTCTTCAACCTTGCTCATGTCCTTCTTGCCCAGCTTGGCTTCGGTTCCGCCATAGCGGTTGGTGAAGGTGGTTTTCATCGTCTCGATGATCGCCTCACGTGGGGCACCGGTCTGACTGCGTAGTGGATCCACACGTTTCTTGGCAGAACGCAGACCCTTGTCAGCGATCTTCACCTTGCCGATGCGCAGCACCTGCGTCATCATGTCCGCATCGATGTCATAGGACATGGTCACGTGGTGCAGGACGGCGCCACTGCGACGCTTCTGTGCTGCACCGCCGATTTTGCCACCGGTGGAGGTGATGTCATTGATTGGAACGTACCAGGCCTCCACGCCGTGTTCTTTTAATGCTGCAAGGACCCAACGGTCCAGATATTCATAGGATTCTTCATAGTTCAGACCTGCAACCAGGGAGTCCGGGGCGTAGAGGGAATAGGTGATGCAGTTGCCACCCTCCATGAACATCGCTCCGCCACCGGACATCCGGCGAACTACGGTGACATCATGTTCCTTCACCCCATCGGCATCAATTTCATTGGCATAGGACTGGAAGGAACCCATGACGATGGCACGGTCATCCCACTCCCAGAAACGTAGTGTGGGGGGACGCTGACCGCTGGCGACCTGCTCCAGAAGGAGATCATCAAGTGCCACATTCACCGGAGTGGGGAGGATTCCGGGGTGGAGGATCTCCCATTGATGATCGGTGAAGTCAGTGCCACCGGTGACGGCACGCCGCACAGCCTGGGCGATGTCACCGGTGGTGAAACCGTGGAATTCCAGATCCTCGCCAAATGGGGCCAGAGCGGCGTCGAAACGCCTGCGCAGCTCATCTGCCGGATCCTTGGTGGAGGCGCCGTTGATGGCAGCTCCCAGTGCGAGGAAAGCTTCATCAGGATCGATGAAGAAATCTCCTGACACCTGCAGATCGGTGATCACGTCATCTGCGGTGGTGACATCCACAACCACGAGTTTTCCGCCGGGTACCTTGATTTCAAAATGGTGATTCATGCACGCCACACTACGCGTCGGCGGTTGCTGACTTTTTAAAAGCCATGCTCATCTTCAATCGCAGCGTATGCATTCACCAGCTTGAGCGCGTGTTCTCCGGAAGCACCCTCGGCTGTAATACCCTCGCGCATGGCTTCCACCAGTTCCCGACCCTGGGGATAGGGCGGGATCAGAGGAATATCCGGATCGGTGTGGGCTTCGATGATCACAGGCCGGTCAGACTCAAAGGCCTCCGCTAGCACCTGATCAAGGCTGCCTGGATCATGAAGGTGCACTCCGCGCAACCCCAACAACTGTGCATAGGCCACGAAATCAAAGGCGGGAACCTTCTGTGAAGCTTCAAATCGGGGTTCAGATTCTGTTTCCCGCTGCTCCCAGGTCACCTCGGAGAGATCCTTATTGCTGAGAACCACCACCACGAAACGATGATCCGACCAGGAGCGCCATCGATCAGCCACCGTGATCAGCTCATTGATCCCCAACATGGTCATGGCGCCGTCACCGGCAAGAACCACCACGGGGCGATCTGATGCAACCTCCTTGGCGCTGATGCCATAGGGGATGCCACAACCCATGGATGCCAGGGTGCTGGATAGATGGGCATTGGCGCCACGGGGCAGGGTGATCTGACGGACATAGTGATAGACGGAGCTGCCCACATCAACAGCTAACTGGGTGTCATCCCAGAGCAGATTATTGACTTTACGCATGACCAGATCTGGATTGAGCGGGTGCGCTGGAACCTGGGAGCGGCGTTGGGCGACTTGCCGGGATTGCGCAATGGCTTTTTCGACCTCTGCACCCCATCCCTCAGCCTGGGGAGGAAGTTTTTCCAACAAAGCACGGATAGCCGGACCTGCCTGGCCCACCAGACCCACATCAATAGGGGAGTAGCGGTTACCAAGGATGGAGGGGTCCACATCAATCTGGACTGCGCGTGCCTGACCTGGTGGTGGATAGAACTCCGTCCAGGGGCTGTTAGCACCGATAATCAGCAGGGTGTCGCAGTTTTGGAGAACCCAGTTGGCTGAACTGGTGCCCAGATGCCCCATATTTCCCGCCGCCAGACGATGGGCCTCATCCACATAAGGCTTTCCCAGCAGCGCAGTGGTAATGCCGGCATCCAAGCGCTCCGCCAGTTCGAGAAGTTCCGATTGGGCATCGCGCACACCACGGCCAGCCAGAATTGCGATCTTCTGACCTTGAGCGAGCACCTCCACGGCCTTTTCAATGTCCGATTCCAGGGGAACCATGTGGCCGAAACTCCAATGTGCAGCAGTCACCACCTCACCATGATTTTGTCCCAGGTCTGGTTCTTCAGCCTGCTGTACATCATGTGGGATGATCACCACCGCCGGGGCACTATTGGCCAGCGCTGCGCGGAACGCCCGATCCAGAACCATGGGGAGCTGCTCCGGGACGGTGATGGTTTCCATGAAGGGGGTTGCCACATCAGAAAAGAGATTATGCAGATCAATTTCCTGTTGATAATCAGAACCCAGTACCGATCTGCTCTGCTGGGCAACCAGAGCAACAACGGGTGCGCTGTCGAGCTTGGCGTCATAAAGCCCGTTGAGCAGGTGCACTGCTCCGGGGCCCTGGGTGGAGGTCACCACTCCGACACCGCCGCTGTATTTCGCTTCACCCACAGCCATGAAGGCAGCACCCTCTTCATGGCGGGCGGTGATGAATTCAGGTCCGTCCTCAGCACGGCGGAGTGCGCCCAGCAGGGTGTTATTGCCATCACCGGAATAACCGTAGATGCGTTTCACACCCCATGTGGTGAGGCGACGAACCAGAAGATCAGAAACGGACATCCTGCTCACCTATTCTTCAGAGGGTTGGGTCGAGCACGACCTTGATGCAGCCGTCCTCTTTCTTCTGGAATTTCTCATAGGCTTCCGGAGCCTGGCTCAGTGGAGTCCTGTGGGTGACAAAATCATCCAGACCGAGTGGATCAGCAAAGTCCTCCACCAGGGGGAGGAGATCATCGATCCAGGCCTTCACATTGCACTGTCCCATGCGCATCTGAACCTGCTTATCAAACATGGTCAGCAGTGGCATCGGGCTTGCCGCACCGCCATAAACACCGCTGAGGGAAACTGTTCCGCCACGGCGCACCAGATCAATCGATCCGTGTAATGCGCCCAACCTGTCCAGGCCGGCGTGTTCCATCATGGGACGTGCAGCCACGTCAGGGACCAGGCCCATGACATCGTGGGCGAGTTTGCCCACGGGGGAGGCGTGTGCTTCCATGCCGACAGCATCCACCACGGCATCAGGGCCACGACCTTCAGTCAGGTCACGGATTGCAGCATTGGTGTCGTCGTTAAGCTCAAAGACCTCCACCCCGTGGCGGGCGGCCATGGCGCGTCGCTCTGCCACGGGATCGATGCCAAATACCCGGGCGCCCAGATGGCGTCCGATGCGCGCAGCCATCTGGCCGATTGGGCCCAGGCCATATACCGCCAGGGTGTCGCCTTCACCCACGTCGGCGTATTGCACGGCCTGCCAGGCAGTGGGGAGGACATCGCTCAAGAAGAGATAACGGTGGTCGGGAAGATCATCTCCCACATGGATCGGTCCAAAATTTGCGTGGGGGACCCGCAGATATTCCGCCTGACCTCCCGGCACTGAGCCGTAGAGTCGGGAATAGCCAAAGAGGCTCGCACCGGAGTCGTATTCCTTCACCTGCGTGATTTCACACTGGGAGTACAAGCCACGTGTGCACATCCAACAGGTACCGCAGGAGATGTTGAAGGGGATGACCACGCGGTCGCCCACATTCAGGTTGGAGGTGGGGCCAGCTTCCACCACTCTGCCCATCGGCTCGTGGCCGATGATGTCACCCTTGTCCATGAAAGGTCCCAGAACCTCATAGAGATGCAGGTCAGAACCGCATAGACCGGTGGAAGTGACTTGAATGATGGCGTCGTTGTCCGCCTTGAGGATTGGATCGGGGACGGTGTCCACGCTGAGTTTTCTTTTGCCCTGCCAGGTTAGTGCTTTCATACATCCTTCTCCTGAAGGTTGATGAACTCCACCATCGAGTCATATAAGAGAGTCAGAGCGTGCTCTTCTGTCTGTTCCAGCACGTCCTCTGGGCCTCCATCAAAGTAGTGGAGTCTGGTGTGTAATGTTCCCCGGACCGCTGCCGCGATCCAAGTGGTGCCAGGCGGGTTGCCTTCCTGACTATCTGGGCCACCCACCCCGGATACTGCGATGGCGACATCAGCGGTCATCAGCTTTGCGACGCCCACCGCCATCTGGCTCACCGCTTCTTCAGCGATGACGGGATGCCCCTCGGGTACTCCCAGAACCTCGTATTTGATACGGGTTTCATAGGAAGTCACCCCTCCGGCGTACCAGGAGGAGGAATCAGGTGCACCTGCCAGGTGGCAGGAGATTCTTCCTCCGGTCAGGGATTCTGCGGCTGCAAGGGTGAACCCATGCTTTTTAGCGATCCGGGAGATCTTCTGCCCGAGAGACTTGATCTTGATGCTCTCATTACCGGTTGTAGGCATGGATTTCTCGGACCTTCCTGCTAATAGTTTGCTGGAGGATCACTGCTGGGGAAGGATTCATCGCCCCACTCATCAGCCTTCTCATCATCCGTTTCCGGACCATCGGCGGGAGCGGTGTGCTTGTCCTCCGGATTCTCTTCAGCGAAGGGATTGTCCTGTGGCGTGGTGCTCATGGTCTTTCTCCTTATCAACTAGTTACTGCGGAGGTTAAGTGACGGTGCTCACTTGATTTCGAGCGTACGCCTCCAGTGCTGGCCTGTCAGTGAGGGGGATGGAGATGCAGGTCAGCGGGGACAGGAGAGTGGGGCGTTGAGAAATTACTTGAAGTGCATATGTCGTTGCGGCTAGCTTGTCGGCAGTGCAGATCCCTCAGCCAGTGATCCTTCAACCACGACGGGTTCACCGTCATGGGGGCCACTGATCTTCACATTTGTCCCGAACTGATCAGTCCCAAAAAGGGTTGGCAGGAGATTTCAGGTGCGTCGCGGCGGAGTGCGTCACCGGGTAGACGCGGCCGGAGCATCGGCAGGGGTGAAAAAAATCCAAGTTCAAACTTCAGTGGTAGCAGATGTGTATATTTCACAGTCATATGGACTCTTATTGAACTGATGCTGGCAAAAAAACGGTTTATGGCCTGCCCATTAGTTGTGACTTCAATGTGGAGGAAAAATGACCCGATCGAAATTCATCACTGGTGCCACTGCAGCCAGCATCTTTGCTGCGACTTTTTCTGTCCTCCCCACCGCAGGTGCCGTTCACTTCCATGAAGAGCAGAGGAATGACCGTTCCATCTGTGTCTCGATGTCAACCGACAGTGAAAGGCAGATCACCAGGGACCACTACCGGGCTCAGCTGCGGGAATATGAGGTTCTGCAGGCTGACCTGCGTATGGAATTCCCTGAATTCTCCCAGCACTATGTTGACTTTGATCGGTGGATCTCCCAGGGGTATGCAACAAATGATTCCCGCTTCTACGACGGCCTCACAGCCATCAAGCGGAGAAGTGGATTCACCCTGTATGAAGTGTCTTTCTTCGCGGTGAAGGGCACTGATGCCTATAGGGAGCTGACACACTTTACTGAGGAAGGTTTCTCCCTTGAGATGGAATTTGCTCCAGAGTGGAGCAAGGCTGAGATGAAAAATTACCCGGAGTCTGATGTTCCGGTCATCCCGGTGGGTGCGGACTGGACAGTACAGGAAACCAGCAGCAAAACAGTTGGCGCTTATACACAACTCACCACCGGCCTACCGATCGGGGCATTCAATGTCAGGGAGTCCTCTGTACCGAACCTGATTGAGTTTCTAGAACCCCGGAAGGCAGCGCTGGCAGAAAGCCGGAAAAAGTACGATGCCGTCATTTCTCCCGCTGCAATCCTGCGAGCCGCCCAGAACTGTCATACCCTTTTTCTGACCGGAGAGCTGTCCACCATCACAGAGACTCCCAAAGAAACAGCGACCGTACCAACAGTGACGGAAACACCAGAGCCGGTGCCACCGACCACCTCAGTGGCTATCCCGACGGAAACAGTGATGGAAACACCTGTCACCACCACGGTCACAGAACCTGCTGTGACCGTTACTGAAACCCCGAGCACCACTACTGCGAAAGCACCATCACCGGAAGCAGAGGGAAGCAGTATGGGACTGATGGCAGGTATCATCGCAGCGCTTGCTGCCATCGGAGGCATCGCTGTATTCATGGCCAATAATCTGGGGCTGCTGCAGGCATTCTTCTAGCCACCCATGTGCGTGGACATGAAGCTATATAGAACCTACACTCGCAACCATGGCTTCTCAGCAGCTACCTTCCCTGACACGGGGCTTTCGTAGTCGCCGGTCTCTCGGCGCACTTGTTATCGGTTCCATGGCGGGAGCGCTAATTGCAGTAACCACCATTCCAGACGGGGATGGTGGCGAGGAACAAGTGGAGGACCCCATCGTGGCCACCCCGGAAACCACCACTGAAGCGGTGATGGAAGAGGTTGTTTTAGAAACTACTGTTCCTGAGCCTGAGCCCTTTGACCACGGTGACTGCCCACCGTATGCACGAGCCTGCGTGGATCTGGATGGGGAGCGCGCCTGGCTGCAAGAAAAGGGTGAAGTCACCTATGATGCTGTGCCGATTGGTCAGGGTGGCCTGGGATATGAGACCCCGCGTGACACCTTCCACGTCTCCCGCAAGGTCGAATTTGATGTCTCTCTTGCCTTTGACAATGCTCCCATGCCCTTTTCGGTGTACTTCACCAACCAGGGACATGCCTTCCATGAAGGTGATCCAGAAGGCGATTCCCATGGCTGTGTCCGACTGCCGGAGGGCGTGGCGGAGCATTTCTACAATGAGCTTGAGGTCTACGACAAGATCGTCATTTATTAGCCCCTTCTAGTACTCAAAATGCGGCAGGTCGCGCCCCACATACTGTTCAGTCAGGTAACGCTGACCGGCCTCGGAGTCCAGGACGGAACGCAGCTCGGCAAAGCGGCGCTGGGTGGCAAAGTGATCCTCACCAGGTACTGCGTGGAGCATGGAGCTCATCCAGTAGGAGAAGTGTTGTGCCTTCCACACCCGGGGAAGGGCCAGCTTGGTGTAATCAGCCAGCAGGTCGGTCTCATCACGTTTGATGGCACGCACCAGGCCAGGAGCCAGAACAGAGACATCGGCAACAGCCAGGTTGAGCCCCTTGGCTCCGGTGGGGGGGACGGTGTGGGCGGCATCACCGGCAAGGAAGAGACGACCCCGCTGCATGGGTTCGGTAACTGCGGAACGGAAACGGAGAACCGCCTTGTCAAAGATCTTTCCTTCAGACACGGTGATTCCGGGGGAGTCAGCACGCAGGTGCAACTGCTCCCAGATGCGGTCATCTGACCACATGTCCACGGTGTCATTGGGATCGCACTGCAGGTAGTAACGCTGCACGGTGTCGGTGCGCGTGGAGATCAGTGCAAAACCCTCGGGGTGGGTGGCGTAGATGAGCTCCTTCTGGGTTTTAGGGGCCTCCACCAGGACGCCGAACCAGGCATAGGGGTATTCGTGACGGGCACGGATCCCATCATCTGCGGTGACCAGGGAGCGTGAGTGGGAATTGGAACCATCGGCGGCAACCACGTAGTCAGCGGTGAGCTGGTGGCTGTTTCCTGCCACATCGGTGTACCTGATCTGGGCGGGTGCGTCGGAGTCTTCATAGTTGCCCACTGAGTCCACTGTCGTCTCAAAGAGGAGCTCGCCACCATCGTCGATACGCTTGGCGATGAAGTCCTTCAGATACTCATGCTGTGGGTAGATCGCTACTTTGTGGCCGGTCAGTTCGGTGAGCGGAATCCGGATATTCTCACCATTGATAGCGATGTCAATGGCTTCATCATGGTCTTCCTCGCGTTCCATGCGTTCCCCCACACCGGTGTCCCGCATGAGGTTCAGGGTTCCCTGCTCCAGGATGCCGGCACGGACGGTTTCCTCAACCTCCTGACGAGTGCGGGATTCGAAGACAATTGACTCAACACCCTGGAGGTGGAGGAGGTGGGCAAGGGTGAGCCCTGCCGGGCCTGCACCAATAATGGCAACTGGCACATGATTCATGAGGGTGGGCTCCTTTATTGCTCTGGGGAGATTGGGGGTCTGCGCCTCAAGATATGCGTTTGCCCCAACCCCGGCAAGGTGTTCACAGAGTGAACAAGGCTTGTTTTTTGTGGTGAGGGCCACTGCCTGCATGATTGGGGATATCCCTCACTGGCCAAGGGTGTACCTAGGGGTGTGGTTGAGGGGTGTTTGATGTGTCAGGGTGGGTGACATGAGGAAGCAACCTGGCCGGGTTCCGGTCTCCGAAGTGGAAATATTGGACAACACCACCTGACTATGGGCTAGCATGTCCCCCTGTACACAAGTAGATATGCACGGGTGCCCTGGGTGAGAAACCGGGCTGAGAGGTGGCACAGCCACAACCGTTGAACCTGATCCGGATAATGCCGGCGATAGGGAGGAAAATATGACTGATACACGTCTGCCTTCATCCAGTGGAATCACGCGGAAGGCACAATCTACCTGGCGGGTCATTGACATCGTCATCGCAGCCGTTCTGGGTGTGGCCTGCGGCCTGATCTTCGTAGTGTGGAATTCGATCGGTTATGCCTGGTTCACCGCCTTCAACGCACTGACCCCAGGCCTTGGCGGTCTGGCAGCCGGAGTATGGCTGCTCGGCGGTGTGCTCGGCGGACTGATCATCCGTAAACCAGGCGCTGCACTCTTCGTGGAAGTGATCGCCGCATCGGTATCGGCCGCTCTCGCCTCACAGTGGGGCATTGAAACCCTCTACTCCGGTATCGCCCAGGGACTGGGTGCAGAGCTTATCTTCGCACTCTTCCTCTACAAACGCTTCACCCTGCCCGTTGTGGTTCTCGCAGGCATGGGGGCTGCCGTCGGCGCCTATATCCTGGAGGCATTCCTCAGCGCCTACTTTGCCATGTCGCTGGCCTTCAACATCATCTATTTTTCCTGTCTCCTGTTCTCCGGAGCCGTGCTGGCCGGTGTGCTTGGCTTCTATCTCACTAGAGCCCTGGCACGCACCGGCGCACTTGATCGTTTCGCTGCCGGGCGCGAACTGCGCAAGGAGGTTTAGTGACCACCACAATCGGCACCTCTGTGCAGGTTCGTGACTTCGGCTACCGACACTCCTCACGCAAGGAAGCAGCACTTGCCGGCATCAATCTGGATATCGCACCGGGTGAGCGCGTATTGCTCACCGGTGATTCCGGTTCCGGAAAATCCACTCTGCTCGCCGCACTGGCCGGTGTGCTCGGTGATGACACAGAGGGCGAGATTTTCGGTTCCATGCTTGTCGACGCCTCCTCCGTGGGCCTTGTCCTCCAGGACCCCGATTCGCAGGTTATCGCCTCCCGTATCGGTGATGATGTCGCCTTTGGATGCGAAAATCTCCAGGTTCCCAGTGATCAGATCTGGCCACGGGTGGAGCAGGCTCTGGATATGGTTGGCCTTGACCTGCCGCTGCGCCATCCCACGAAGTATCTTTCCGGTGGTCAGAAACAGCGCCTGGCACTGGCAGGGGTCATCGCCATGGGGGCACGCCTGATCCTGCTGGATGAACCCACCGCCAACCTGGATCCGGAGGGGCAACGTGAGGTGGTGGAGGCGGTTAACCGGGTGGTGGAACGCACCGGTGCGACTTTGATCGTGGTGGAACACCGGCATCAATTATGGTCGGGACTGGTGGATCGTATCCTGCGGGTGGAGCAGGGAAATGTTCATGAAATCCAGGTTAGAGACCTGAAAAAGCCCACTAACCTGCCCAACAGGCGGGAGCCGGGGAGCACACCCCTGGTCACCGCGGATAGTCTTCTCACCCAGTGGGGCGCACCACGTACCTTCAGCATTCCGGAAGGGGCATCCACGGTGATCACCGGTGCTAACGGCTCTGGGAAAACCACCCTGGCACTGACCCTCGGTGGTCTGATCCAGCCGAAGAAGGGAAGCTTTGAGCTGTCCGACACCGTGCGGCAGGGGTTGAAGAAGCAGCCCCACCAGTGGCGGTCAGCGGAGCTTGCGCGTCGTATCGGAACAGTTTTTCAGGATCCGGAACATCAATTCGTGGCACGTACCGTCCGTGATGAGATTGAGGTCGGTCCGAAGATCATGTCCGGAAAACGCCGGGGTACTGTTGATCCAGCCAGTGCTGAGAGGATCGAGGAGCTGCTTGACCGTCTCCGTCTGCGACATCTGGAACATGCTAATCCCTTCACTCTTTCTGGTGGGGAGAAGCGTCGACTGTCCGTGGCCACAGCGCTGGTGGCAGCTCCCAGACTGTTGATCCTGGATGAACCGACCTTCGGACAGGACCCTGGTACCTTCCGGGAACTGGTGTGGATGTTGCGTGAACTGAAGGACACCACGATCATCTCGGTCACCCATGATCCTGATTTCATCGCAGCGCTGGGCGATCACCACGTGGAGCTGAGCACCCTGTGAACTTGATCAGAGATATCAATCCTGTCACCCGCATTGCGGCGATCATCGCCCTGACCACACCACTGTTGATCAGCGTGGATGTGGTTTCCGCAGGGATCGCGCTGGTGTCCACCATCCTTCTGGCACCACTGGTGGGGGTCAGCTGGAAGCAACTTCTCCAACGCGGCTGGCCACTGTTTTTGATCGCTCCCATCGCGGCTGTATCCATGGCGCTCTATGGTCGCCCGGAGGGTACGGAATACTTCAGTTTCCTGCTGGCGCATGTCACAGAGAACTCACTGTCCCTGGCGTTGGCTATCGGCATCCGTGTGCTGGCCGTGGGGTTACCGGTGGTGGTGCTGCTTTCCCGGGTGGACCCCACTGACCTTGGTGACGGCCTGGCCCAGGTGTTGAAACTTCCCGAGCGCTTCGTCATCGGGGCTGTCGCCGGCGGTCGACTGATCACCTTGTTCCGTGATGACTGGCAGTCCATGGACCGTTCACGACGTGCCCGCGGCATCGCGGATCAGGGCCGCATCCGGCACTTTTTCACCATGGCTTTCGGTCTGCTCGTGTTGTCCTTGCGGCGCGGTTCCAAACTGGCCACGGCCATGGAGGCCCGCGGTTTCGGGCGTAATGACTCCCGGACCTGGGCGCGGACCTCCACCGTGGGGCTTGTCGACGCCGCCGTCATTCTCACCTGCCTGGTCATCTCCACCGTGGCCATCGTGGTGTCAGTCCAGACCGGTTACTTCCGTTTTCTGGGTACATGATGATCACCATCCTCATCGACGGACAGTCCGGTTCCGGAAAAACCACCCTAGCCCGCACACTGGCTTCAGATACCGGTTTCCAACTGGTGCACCTGGATGACTTCTATCCTGGATGGGATGGGCTTGCCAAGGCACAGGAGATGGTTGCCCGTGACGTTCTCCACCCCACAACACCGGGATTCTGGCGTTGGGACTGGGTGGGGGAGCAAGCCTCAGAGTGGGTGGATATCCAGCCCGGGCACAGTCTCATCATTGAAGGATGTGGGGCGGTGAGCGGGGCGTCGATAAGTGCTGCGCAGGCGCTGGGTGAGGTGATCACCGTGAGGATCACCGGGCCTGAAGCGCTGCGCAAACAGCGTGCCCTGACACGTGACCCCGACTACGCGCCCTGGTGGGACATGTGGGCCATGCAGGAACGTGAACACTGTGCAGGACCTGGAAATGTGCCGGTGGACCACGTGTTAGAGTTGGGCTGAATGCAGGGGACGACCTCTGTCATTTCTGATATCTGCTGGGGACGGCCCCTGAATCTAAGCAAGAAGGACATGAGGCTATGCCGTCCACATCTTTTTCCACATCCTTCATTGACTACGCGCGCATCATCCTCGGCTGGGCCACAGTCGCGCTGTTTCTCCTGCTCGCACTCCCCGGGCCGCCGGCGCTCCTGCTGACTGTCATCATCGCCGTCATTCTCTTCTGCTCCTTCGGGGTGGTGAAACAGGCCGAACGCCTGGCGGTGATCCTGGGTGATCCCTATGGTTCGTTAGTGCTGACACTCTCGATCGTGATCATTGAGGTCATCCTCATCGCCGCAGTCATGCTGGGGCCGGGGGAGTCCGCCAGCATCGCACGCGACTCCGTGATGGCGGTATCCATGATCATCATGGCCCTGGTGGTCGGTGTGTCCTTCCTGGTCGGCGGGCTCAGGCACGGTGCCCTGATCCATAACGGAACCGGTGCGCAGACCTACCTGACCCTGATCCTGCTGCTCTCCGCGGTGGCCTTCGCGGTACCTGCATTCCTCAGCGACGAGGGTGACTATGCCCCTGCCCAGGGGATCACCGTCGCGGTGTGCACAATGGTGCTTTATGCCTTCTTCCTGTGGCGTCAGATGGGCGCGCAGGCCACAGACTTCCAGGACTCTGAGGCGATGGGCCCCACAGCACCGGCCTTCCATGGTGAGGTGATCTTCCGCATTGCCCTCCTGGTGGTGACGGTACTGCCGATCGTGTGGCTCTCCCATGACATGGCCGGGCTGATGGACACCACCCTGACACAATTCGGGGCACCGATCGCACTTGCCGGCCTGGTGATCGCCATGATCGTCTTCCTGCCGGAAACCATCACCACGGTCCGAGCCGCCTGGGGTGCGGAAACCCAGCGCGTGATCAACCTGGCCCACGGGGCACTGGTATCCACCCTGGGCCTGACCATCCCTTCCGTGCTTATCATCGGCAATCTCACCGGCCAGCAGGTCATCCTGGGGGAAACACCCATCAACCTGCTGCTCCTGGGTGCCACCATTGCTGTCACCGGCGTGATATTCAGCGCTCGGAAGATCACCGCGGTGCATGGTGCGGTGCTGCTGATGCTGTTCGGCATCTACATGATGGCCCTGCTGGCTTAAGACTTCTGAGTACGGTGGGGGTATGAACACTACAGTGGAACAATTTGATTGGCATGAATGGAAGAAAGTCCTCGTGGTGGTCGCCCACCCCGATGACCCGGAATACGGACTCTCTGCCGCAGTACGGGAATGGACCAACGCCGGGGTGGAAGTGGCCTATCTCCTGCTCACCCACGGTGAAGCTGGAATCCAAGGGATGGACCCATCAGAGGTCGGAGCGTTACGCGCCGCGGAACAGCGTAAAGCATGTGAAGAAGTCGGCGTGACAGACCTTGAGATCCTCAACCATCCGGATTCCATGCTGGTCTACAACCTGGAACTGCGACGAGACATCGCCCGGGCCATCAGGCGACAACGCCCCGATGCGGTGATCGTGCCCAACTTTGATGTGGAAGCCTATGGCGGACTCAACCAGGCAGACCACCGGGTGGCCGGCCTGGCCACCATTGACGGTGCCCGCGACGCCGCAAACCCCTGGGCCCAGCGTGAACTTCTGGACGTGGAGGAACTTCAACCTTGGAGCACCGCTAAGCTTCTGGTGGCAGGCGTACCCGACCCCACCCATGTGGTGGCGGTGTCTTCTGAATCAGTGGATGCCGGTGTGGCCTCATTGCACGCCCATGTGGACTACCTCAAGGCACTCCCAGATCACCCCAAGCCGGAGGAATTCATTCCAGAGACACTACGTCAGGGAGCAGAACTGCTGGAAGACCCATCCGTGGAATTTGCCATGACATTTCGCGTATTCGACGTATAAGGGAGTGTCAACTTACGGATTGCCAGGGTCAACAGGACCCAGGCGATGCCCAGGAGGAAGAGCTCCGCCACGATGTAGAAGGGCCAGCCACCCAGATGATCAAGGATGGAATCCACCGCAGGTTCATGGGAGAGGTAGCCATAATTGGCCCCGGTGATCTGATTGACCAGCAGGCAGAGAACGCCCCAGGCAATGGTGATGAATATGGTGACCGCGAGATCCACGGCGCCCGGTTTGCACCCCAGGCTGAAGATGAACACCACGGCGGCAACCAGCACCACGATGTGGAGGAACCAGTAGAAGAAAGCTTCCATCCAGGGCACCGTGTAGTAGTTGAGATCAGGGGACAGTAACGACATCAGGTTGAGCGTCAGACCCCAGAAGATGGTGAGCGAGACCGCCCACCGGGCACGGGTGATCAGCGCGATCGCTGTGATCACCCGCAGAACATCTGAGAAGTGGAACGGCAGTGACTGATCCAGGGTGAAGTTTCCGGGCAGGACACCCCAGGCAGCCCAGAAGACGGCCGTAGTCAGAAAGACCCACCCTGCGGGTTTCAGAAGCTGTGGATGCCGGCGGATCAAGGGAACCGCGATGAGAATGCAGACAAGCGTGAGCACCAGGAAGCTCCAGTGTTCAATTCCATACTGGGGCATGTGGCCAATGGAATCCATGACTGTGGCCTGAACCTGATGTTGCACGCGATACTGCCTTCTCTGACAACCAAATAATGAGCGGGGTCATTTAGTTGATATGGAACCTAAATTCTAGTTGAGAAATTTCCCTCTCAATAGTTTAACCGGTGAGATACTGTTTCAGATACCTGGCCGTGGGGGTTTCTTCTTCCAGTAGCTCCGCGGGTGTACCTTCAAAAACGACCCGGCCGCCATCAGAACCAGCACCCGGACCAACATCAATGATGTGATCCGCATGCGCCAACACACCCAGATGATGCTCAATGATGATGACAGATTTTCCAGATTCCACCAGTGAATCAAACAGGGTGAGCAGTATTTTCACATCAGCAAGGTGTAACCCCGTGGTCGGCTCATCCAGGATGAAAGTGGTGGCCTTATCCGCCATGTGGGTTGCCAACTTCAGCCGCTGACGCTCACCACCTGAAAGCGTGGACAGTGGTTGCCCCAGCGCGATATAGCCCAGTCCGACATCGACCAGCCGTTTCGCGATCTTCGCCGCAGCGGGAATCTTCGATTCACCTGCCGTGAAAAACTCCAGGGCCTTCACAGCAGGCATCCCGAGCACCTCTGCAATATCCTTCCCTCCGAAGTGATAGGCCAGCACAGCGTCATCAAAACGCCTACCCTCGCACACCTCACAGGCCGTGGACGCCCCGGCCATCATCCCCAGGTCCACAGAAATCACGCCCGCGCCCTTGCAGTTGGCACATGCCCCTTCCGAATTTGCCGAGAACAATGCTGGCTTCACCCCGTTCTCCTTGGCAAAAGCCTTACGGATCGAATCCAGCATCCCCGTGTAAGTCGCCGGATTGGAACGGTTGGAACCATGAATGGATGACTGATCTACAAACACAAAGGATTCATCGCGCGGAATCTCCGCCACCAGGGAAGACTTTCCGGAACCGGCGACACCACTGATCACGGTGAGCACACCGAGTGGAATATCAACATCAACATTGTGCAGATTGTTGCGGTTGGCACCCCGGAGGGACAAGACACCTTCAGGGCTGCGGAAAGAATCCTTCAACCGGGCGCGGTCATGGAAATAACGACCGGTGACCGTATCCGACTGCTCCAGCTCGGCCACACTTCCTTCAAACTGGATCTCACCACCACTGGCACCAGCACCGGGGCCGAGATCAACCACGTGATCGGCAATAGCAATGGTCTCCGGCTTATGCTCCACCACCAGGACCGTATTGCCCTTATTGCGCAGATCCAGGAGTAAATGGTTCATACGCTCAATATCGTGGGCATGCAGGCCAGCGGTGGGCTCATCAAAAACATAGGTGACATCGGTCAGTGGCGACCCCAGGTGGCGGATCATCTTGGTTCGCTGTGCCTCACCACCGGACAGGGTTCCTGCCGGACGATCCAACTGCAGATAACCCAGACCGATGGCGACGAAATTCTCCAGGGTCTCAGTCAACCCCCTGAGTAGTGGAGCCACCTCCGGGGCATCCACCGACTTGATCCACTCAGCCAGCTCACGGACCTCCATGGAACAGAGATCTGCAATGTTCTTCCCATTGATCCGGGAATCCAGGGCATGCTGCGCCAGACGGGTACCGCCGCATTCTGGGCAGGGGACAAAGATGACAGCCCGGTCCACAAATGTCCGGATGTGTTTCTGCATTCCTTCCGGGTCCTTGTTCAACATTGATTTCCGGATGCGGAGCAACAGCCCCTCATAGGTCATGTTGATCCCTGCGATCTTCAACTTGGTGGGCTCCAGGTGCAGGAAATCATGCAGTTCCTCCTCGGTGAAATCCTTGATTGGTTTATCAGCGGGGAAGAGGCCTGATTCGGCATACATCCGCTGATTCCACCCACCGGTGGTGTAGCCGGGAATGGTCAGGGCACCGTCCTCGAGGGAGAGGTCGGCGTCATAAAGCTCCTCGAGTTTGATCTCGGAGGCTCGCCCCATGCCGGAACATGCCGGGCACATGCCACCTGTGCGTTTGAAGGAGACTTTCTCCTTCTTGGCGTCACTATTCTTCCCCACCGTGATGGCGCCGGAGGCTGACACGGATGGCACATTGAAGGAATAGGCACCCGGGCCACCTGCGTTGGGTTCAGCGATGCGGGAGAAAAGAATGCGCAACATTGCGGTGGCGTCAGTTGCCGTTCCCACGGTGGAACGTGGATTGCTGCCCATCTGCTCCTGATCAACAATGATCGCGGTGGTGATGCCCTCTAGGAGATCAACATCCGGACGGGCAAGTGTGGGCATGAACCCCTGAACAAAGGCACTGTAGGTTTCATTGATCAGACGCTGGGATTCAGCGGCGATGGTGCCAAATACCAGGGAGGATTTTCCAGATCCGGAGACACCGGTGAACACCGTCAAACGGCGTTTGGGGATATCCACTGAAATATTCTTGAGATTATTTTCATGGGCTCCGTGGACGCGGATCATGTCATGGGAATCAGCTGAATGCATAAGCCAGAGTCTACGTCCCGCAGGTGGACACACGACCGGCACTCAAGAAGCCCACTGCGATTCCATTCCGTCGCAGGGAAGGAAAGACCAGCTTAAATACTAGAAAAGAGCCCTTTGAAAAATTTCATGGCAGGGCTGGTGCGTTCTCCCTACGATGGTGGCATGGCAACGACTCATTTTAATGGTACTGAAACCCCAACTTCCGGCAACCTCCCAGCAGTGGGGGATGCACTCCCTGACTTCACCGTGGTTGACACCAACCTGGGCGAGGTTTCCCTCGCTGACCTGAAGGGCAAGAAGATTGTTCTGAACATCTTCCCATCCGTGGACACCGGCGTCTGTGCAGCTTCTGTCCGACAGTTCAATGAAGAAGCATCCAAGCTGGACAACACCACCGTGCTGTGCGTATCCAAGGACCTTCCTTTCGCCCTGGGTCGCTTCTGTGGTGCTGAGAACATTGAGAACGTCACCGCAGCTTCCGCCTTCCGCTCATCCTTCGGCGAGGATCTCGGTCTGGTTCTGGAAGGCTCCCCACTGAAGGGCCTTTTCGCCCGCACCGTCATCGTGGCCGATGAGGATGGAAAGGTCACCTACACCCAGTTGGTCGACGAGGTCACGACCGAACCTGATTATGACGCTGCCATCGCAGCCCTGAACTAGGTCCCCCCTCGACCACCTTTTAGACAATAAAGAACACCTTGCAAGTTCATCCATTGAATTTGCAAGGTGTTCTTTATTTAAACCCTACGCGCTTCTTCGACTACTTCAGTAGCCTCCACCACAGGGGTGGGCTCAGGTTCTGTTGTTGGTGGATCGTCATCTGGTGCCAGTACACCCCAGATGGGGATGCCATCAGTCGGGATGATGATATCCGGATGCCAGGGGGTTTCTTCTGGCGGGGGAGTCGTGGACGTGGGTGTGTCTTCCGGCTCTCGTGTTGTGGTTATGGATTTATCCGGCAGCAGGTCCCACAGAGGTGGAGTCCAATCGGATTCAGCATCATTATTATCGGATTCTGCTGAACGTGTTGGTTCAGGTGAGCGTTCCAGTGTCGAGGGGAGGGGGGACAGAATCTCTTCTAGTTCTGAAGCGGTGATGCTGCCTGATATGACCTCA
>NZ_CALZFS010000017.1 GCF_945649885.1 uncultured Corynebacterium sp.
ATGCCTCGACATGGACGGACACAACCTGATACTGATCGCCGGTTATCGGATTTAATCTCGGTGGGACTGCTCACCCGAGTGTTTCCCGCCGATATCGTGGACGACGTCATCGCACAGGCCGGTCGCACCCAACAACGATCCCGCATCCTGCCCTCCCGGATGATGGTGTACTACACCATCACCATGGCTTTGAACTCCGATGGCTCCTATGAGGATATCTACGCCGACCTCACCGATGGACTGTCCTGGGCATCGCGGTGGGAGGACCAGGCAGTACCCGCTCCGTCACGCTCGGCAATCTTCCAGGCCAGGTCCAGGTTAGGGCCAGAGCCAATGGCAGCGTTGTTCGCTCGTGTTGCCCAACCGTTGGCCCGGCCAGGGTGGGAAGGAGCCTGGCTGGCGGGCAAACGCCTACTCGCTGTGGACGGCACCACCCTGGATGTCCCGGACACACCAGCCAATGTCGAGCATTTCGGTCGTCCCGGTCAGGCCGGGTACCCCCAGGCACGTGTGGTGGCAATCGCAGAATGCGGCTCACATGCGATTATGGATGCGGTCATCGGCGGGCTGGGCACCGGGGAAACCACCCTGGCTGATGAACTGATCGACCGGCTGGATCCGGATTCGGTGTTGGTCGCTGATCGGGGGTTTTATAGTTTCCACCGGTGGGCTACCGCACAGGACCGCGGGGTAGACCTGCTGTGGCGGATCCGGAGCAACGTTAAGCCCAAGCATGTTCGGACCTTAGGTGATGGAACGTGGTTAGCCACGATCACCCCGAGTAGTGGGCCGGGGTGGCGTGAGGTTGCCCCCAGGATGGTGCGGGTGGTGGATTACCAGGTCGATACCGGCGACGATGAGGCTGGCACTGTCGACCAGCACCGGTTGTTGACCACCTTATTGGACCCAGCCGCTGTCCCGGCCGGTGATTTGATCGCGGCGTATCTCGCCCGGTGGGAGATTGAGAACACCTTCGATGAGCTGAAAACCCATCAGCGTGGACAACAGAGGGTGTTACGGTCGAAGTCGCCTGCGTTGGTGTGCCAGGAGATCTGGGGGCATCTGTGCTGCCATTACGCGATCAGGACATTGATGGCTGATGTGGCCGCTGTCAGTGAGCACAGTCCTACCCGGGTGTCGTTTGTTAAGGCCTTGAAGATTGCCCGTCGTTCGGTGATCCAGGGCTCTTTTTCCCCCTGACGACCCGCACACTGCCCGACGTTTATGGGGCAGGGCGGTATCCTGGCTGGCCAGGTACCTCAACCCGTCACGCCGTGGGCGGAAGAATCCGCGGGTGGTCAAACGAAAGATGTCGAAGTGGCCGGTGAAACGATCTCATCATTGTGGCCGGCCACTCGACCCGATGGCCACCGTTACCCCACCACTAACTTAACGGTATTGTGCTTAAGCCTGATCGGCGATGACATCGGTACCCCCTGCTATGCCGGGAGCTGAAGGACTGGCACAGGGGATCAACCCGGTGGTGTCGGGGTGTGGACAAGCTGCTGGTGGCAGGCTTTGACCAGGTGCAGTCGTTCACGCCTGCGGGCAGTAGCAACGAGACCCCCAGTACCACCGGGGGTGCGCCCTTGGACACCAGTTTCCCTACGACACTGGGTCAAGGATGCCTGTGACATACCAAGGAGACAGGCCTTCCCGGCGTTTTAAGCTTGGTTCTTTAAAACAGCCCGTAGATCTACACGGCCAGTGACACCAAACTTCCGGTAGACACGTGTCAGATGGTATTCCACTGTCTTGGTGGATAGGGAGAGTTCCCGGGCCACATCAGAGTTGCTTGCACCCTCCACAACCAGAGCGGTGATCTGCTCCTCCTGCGGGGTGAGTCCCTGTGCGGAACGACGGGTACCGCCCAGACCGCTGACCTTTCTTTCACCGGCACATCGTGCAGCCAGGGTGATTGCCCCCATGGCGTTGAAGACCTCTTCCGCGCGGGTGAACATCTCAGCGGCCTGACTGCGACGTCCCATGCGACGGAGAACCAGACCGAATTCAAAGAGGATGCGGGCTTCATAGGCGGGCATATTCACAGAGGTGATGGCATCAACCGCTTCTGAGAGCATCTTCACCCCGCGGGCTGTGGCACCACGCTGGATCTCAATATTGGCCCGCGGCACCAGATTTCGTGCCCGCAGGGAGAGAATTCCGGAAGCATTGTGCCGTTCCAGGTTTTCCTCCATCACCAGGGCAGCGGTGTCCACCCGGCCGGAACGGATCAGGGACACCGCATACATGTCCTCCCAGGCCCAGAAACCCGGTTGCTGGGTGTCAGTGGTGTAGGCGATGGAGGCTAGTTGCTCACCGGCGAGGGCCGCGGTCCGCGTATCGGACATCATGGTGGAGACAATCATCCGTCCCATAGCGGAAGGAAGTTTCTGGATCATGAAGGAGTCACTGTTGGTGACATTCATCCGGGATAAATAATGACGGGACAGCTCAGCATGCCCACTGAGACCAGCCACCTGTGCACCGGTCCACAACAGCACCGGTTCTAGTAGTGGAGTGCCGGTGCGGTCCCCAGTGGCAAGACCCCGTTCCACCACGGCTGAGGCAGCAGAAAACTCACCCAGGACATAGTGGGCGCGGGCTAAGAAGGCGTCCTGCCACAGGCCCAACAGGTCAGAATCACCACGCCACCGGTGTGATAACAGCTGTCTGGCCTGAGTCGGATCATCAAAGACCAAAGCTAACCATCCCGTGATGAAGGTCCGGAGCTGTTTTTCCAGGACCGTATCCGGGGTGGGGAGGGGTTGCGGGCGAGTACTGAACTCCAAAGCATCAGCGAGCAGGCGGAAAGATGCAGCATCATGAGAATCCTTCTGGGCCGGGTCATCCGCAAAAGCCCGGATACCCTGCGGCTGCCAGCTGGCCAGACTCTGAAGTGCTGTCAGTGCAGAGGGCTGCGAACCCCGGAGCAGGTTCGCTGTCGTGGTGGCCTGCCCCTCATAGAGGGATAATTCCGGGCGCGCCTGTGGCAGATCTTGGGCATGCATCCTGGCCAGTGGAAGATCACCGCGGGCAAACAGGGTGTCCACCAGTTGCTCACTGCTATCCCAATCACTGACATCGTGATGGATACTTAATGCCCGTGCCAGGCTCGGGGGAGTGGAGGAACGTACGACAGCACGAACTTCGGGGCGGGAAAAATACACCCGCCCTGAGGATACCGCCAGAACACCCCGTGACACCTCAATATCTAGTTGTTCTCCCAGATGCTCGGGAAGCTCGAATAGCAGCGCCCCGTTCAGGGGATATGAGGCCACCACCTGGAGCAGCTCACCAGAATACTTACCCCAGTGCTCCGGAATGATGATGATGGGATCAGTGTTTCTGCCAGCATTCCCAGGACAATGTCCAGCCCAGTGCTCCATGGGGGCAGCAGATAACAGCTCCCGGATCAATTGTGGAAGACCACCGGAAGCATCGTGGATCCGGTGCGCGGTGCGTGGGGAACACACCCCGACCGTCTGCACCACCAGCTGCTGGGTTTCAGAAACATTCAAGGGTGACAAGGGGACCACTTCTGTGGCCTCATCGATGCTGTGGGGGGCTGTTCCCAGGATGATCACCTGAGGTGCTGAGACATCATGGACGACCGCCAACACCTCATCCAGGTTGGTGGCCCTGTGTACCTGGCCGGCAAGAATCACCGTCGGTACAGTAGGCCTGCTGAAACCCCTTAGTGCAGGCTGGGTGAGCACCTGGAAGTCACCCAACTGGATGGCCAGTTCACGGATGAACCGTTCCTTGTCCACACCTTTCGGCCCCGTCACCAGAATGAACCTGCCGTGCCGCCCGGAGGCGATATCAGCGAGTAATCTTCTCTGCAGTTGCAGACGTCGGGGGAGGGAGCCGGTGGTGAGCATGAACCCTTTTTACTTGAAGTGCTGCGCCAGAAGCGCAGTGATTTTCTCAGGCTGCTCAATGGTGGGCAGGTGCGCACCGGGGGAGACAACCTCAGCAGTGGCCGGGCCTGCAACACCATCGGCGATGATCTGCAGGGTCTCTGGGGTGGTGGAAGGATCATCTGCGCCGGCGATGGTGAGAACGGGCACGGTGATCTCTGAGAGACGGTCGGTGAAGTCCCAGGTTGACAGGGCTTCACAAGCCAAGGCGTAACCCTCATCCGGGGTGGAGGCCACCATCTGCTCATAGTGCTCACGGGAGGCTGGGTTGGACTCCAACCAGCCGGGGGAGAACCAACGCTCGATAACAGCCTTGGACAGGGATGCGGTGCCTTCTGCACGTGTTGCAGCAGCGCGGTCAATCCAGCCCTGTGGCTCGCCGAACTTGGCGGCGGTGCACAGGAAGGCGCCTGCGGTCACGCGTGGAGAGGTGGCAGCCAGGTACTGCGCTACAGCACCGCCGAGGGACAGGCCGATCACGCCGAAGTCCTCCACACCGAGGGAATCCAGGGTTTCCAAGACATCATCAGCAAAGTCAGCAACCGTGGGGGTGCCGTCGACAGCTGCGGAAAGTCCGTGTCCGCGATGATCCACGGCAATGACCCGGAAGTCCTGCTGCAGGGCGTCCAGCTGTGGCAGCCACATTGCGGTGGTGGAGCCGAGGGAGCCGATGAACACCAGGGTCTTGGTGTTGTCATCGCCGTAGGAAACGTTATGAAGAATGGTCAATTTAGTTCTCCTTCTCAAAAATTGCTGCAAGTCCCTGTCCGCCACCGATACACATGGTGGCCAGGCCGTAACGGGTATCTTCGCGCTGCATGCGGTGTGCGAGGGTGACCACCATGCGGGCACCGGTGGCACCAACCGGGTGGCCGAGGGAGATGCCCGAGCCCAGTGGGTTCAGGCGCTTGTCCTCCCAGGAGATGCCCCACTCGCTCAGTACTGCGAGTGCCTGTGCCGCGAAGGCTTCGTTGAGCTCGATGGAACCCATGTCCTCCAGTGTCAGTCCGAGACGGTCCAGTATCTTCTTGGTGGCTGGCACCGGGCCGATACCCATGGTCTCTGGTGGTACAGCTGCAACAGACCAGCCGGCGAGGCGGACCAGGGGGGTGAGGCCGAGCTCTTCAGCCTTGGCACGCGTGGTCACCACGACAGCAGCGGCACCATCATTCTGGCCGGAGGCATTGCCAGCGGTGACGGTGGCATCCTCATCCTGGCGTCCCATGATGGCGCGCAGGGAAGAGAGCTTTTCTGCAGTGGTCTCAGGACGTGGGTGCTCATCCTTGTCAACCACGATTGGGTCGCCCTTGCGGACCGGGATGCTGATGGGGACGATCTCATCGTTGAAGAGACCAGCTTCATGAGCAGCCCCTGCGCGCTGCTGGGAGGTGGCGGACATGGCGTCCTGGGTATCGCGTGGGATGTTGTACTCACGACGCAGGTTCTCAGCGGTTTCGATCATGCCACCGGGGATCGGGTGGTTGCGTCCACCAGCGGTCTCACGTGCCTCAGCCAGGCGGTCGCGCAGAGCCATGTCGCCACCCTTCACACCCCAACGGATGTCACCGGAGACGGTGTATTCGGTGCGGCTCATGGACTCAGCGCCACCGGCGATGATGAGGTCAGCTGCGCCAGCTGCGATGTGGGATGCTGCGGTGACGATTGCTTGCAGACCGGAGCCACAACGACGGTCCAGCTGCATACCCGGAACGTTCTGGCCGAGTTTGGAATCGAGTGCGACAACACGGCCCAGGGCCGGTGCTGCGCCGTTGGGGGAGGCCTGGCCGAGAATCAGATCATCCACATCATCGCCGCTGATGCCGGTCTTGTCCACGATGGCGTTAACCACTGCGGTGGCAAGATCCTGTACCGGGATGCTGGTGAAGACGCCGCCATAACGACCAACCGGGGTGCGTAGTGGAGAACAGATGACAATATCTTGAGGGTTCATTTTCTAATCCTTTACTGGGTTGTTGCTGCAAGGTCTGCAGAGATGGCACGGGCGGTGTCGATGAGGTGCGGCAGGAATTCCCGCCTGATGTCCTCAACCGAGTGCTGTGCGGACTGGGTGGAGATGTTGATCGCCGCGACGACCTCTCCGGTGGCATCTGTGACAGGTGCCGCCAGGGACCGGAGTCCAGGCTCCAGTTCCTGGTCCACCAGCGACCAGCCCCGCTGACGTGCTGCCTCAATCTCATCACGAATTGCCGATGGCGGCAGAGCGCGTGCAGTGAGCTGGGTGGGGGGAGTCCGTGTCAGCAGGGTATCCAGGGTGGTGGGATCAAGGCCTGCCAGCATGACCCTGCCCATGGAGGTGGCATAAGCCGGGAACCTGGTTCCCAGGGTGATGGATACTGTCATGATACGTCGTACCGGGACACGTGACACATAGATGATGTCGGTGCCATCCAGCACTGACATGGAACTGGATTCACCCACTTCACGTGAGAGTGCCTCCAGGCGGGGCTGGGCGATTGCCGGTAGCGTCAGTGCAGAGAGGTAACTGGTCCCCAGTTCCAGCACCCGGGGGGTGAGCTGGAACTGGGTGCCGGTGGATACCGCATAGCCCAGATCCACCAGGGTATGTAGGAAGCGACGGGCGGTGGCGCGTGATAGCCCGGTGGCCACAGCGACCTCAGATAGTGACTGGGAGGGGGAGTCAGCGCTGAAGCTGCGAATGACGGACAGCCCCCGGGCGAAGGACTGTACGAAATCCGGGGAAGTTTCGCTCATTCGATCATCTCCTAACGTTCGCATCGCGAACCCTTGTGCATTGGATGAACAATACGATACCATGGGAGTCATGATTGACAAGACCCTTTCATCCGCTGCCGAAGCTGTGGCCGATATCCCGGACGGTTCTTCTATCGCCGTCGGTGGATTCGGCCTGGTAGGCATTCCCACCCTTCTGATCGAAGCCCTGCGTGAGCAGGGCGCCGGTGAGCTGACGATCATCTCCAACAACTGTGGTACCGATGGCCAGGGCCTCGGACTGCTGCTGGAGGATGGTCGCATCGTCAAGACCATCGGTTCCTACATCGGATCCAATAAGGAATACGCACGTCGTTACCTCGAGGGAGAGCTCACCGTTGAGTTCACCCCACAGGGCACCCTCGCCGAGCGCATGCGCGCTGGTGGCGCCGGAATCCCGGCGTTCTACACCACCGCAGGTGTGGGTACTCAGGTCGCTGAGGGTGGACTGCCCCAGCGTTACAACAAGGACGGCTCTGTGGAGATCTACTCCAAGCCGAAAGAAACCCGCGAATTCGAGGGGCAGCTCTACGTGATGGAAGAGGGTATCCGCGCGGACTTCGCCCTCGTCCACGCGCACAAGGCTGACCGTTTCGGCAACCTTGTCTTCCGCAAGACGGCCCAGAACTTCAACCCAGATGCCGCGATGAGCGGCAAGATCACCATCGCCCAGGTCGAGCACCTGGTTGATGACCTTGATCCAGACGAGGTGCACCTTCCAGGCATCTATGTCAACCGCGTGGTCCACGTTGGCCCGCAGGAAACCGGAATCGAAAACAGGACGGTGTCTAACTAATGACTTGGGATCACAACCAGATGGCTGCACGCGTAGCCCAGGAACTTGAAGACGGCCAGTACGTCAATCTCGGCATCGGCATGCCGACCCTCATCCCCGGCTACCTACCAGAGGGCCTTGAGGTTATTCTCCACTCGGAGAACGGTGTTCTGGGCGTTGGCCCATACCCAACCGAGGAAGAACTTGATCCTGAGCTGATCAACGCTGGCAAGGAGACCATCACGGTCAACCCTGGTGCTTCCTACTTCTCCTCATCCGATTCCTTCGCGATGATCCGCTCCAAGTCTGTCGACGTTGCCGTCCTCGGTGTCATGGAAGTCTCCCAGTACGGTGACCTGGCCAATTGGATGATTCCAGGAAAGCTGGTCAAGGGAATGGGTGGAGCCATGGACCTGGTCCACGGCGCCTCCAAGATCATCGCCATGACCGATCACGTGACCAAGAAGGGTGCCCCGAAGATTCTCGAGGCATGCCGACTGCCATTGACCGGCGCCAAGTGCGTCGACATGATTGTCACCACTCACGCGGTCTTTGATGTTGATCCGGTTGAGGGTCTGACCCTCGTCGAATGCGCCGATGGCGTCACCGTGGCTGAGCTGCGCGAAATCACCGAAGCTGACTTCAAGCTCGGCGAAGGCATCACCGAATAGGAACCGCCCATGAGGGACCCGCAACCGCATGAAGTCACTTCGACGGGATAAGATGGAACAACCCCTTGCCAATATTGTTGGTTAGAGTTGTAAGCAGTAAATCTTTTCAAAGTGGAAGCGGGTCTCACACTCTTATGGCACGAATGCAGGAAAGCGCCGATCTGCTCAAATGCTCTTTCTGTGGCAAGAGTCAGAAACAGGTTAAGAAACTCATCGCAGGTGGTGCGGTATACATCTGTGATGAGTGCATCGAGCTGTGCAACGAGATCATTGAAGAAGAACTCGGGCAGGCACAGGGGCAGGACGAGGAGCACAATGAGCTCCCCAAACCCTCCCAGATCTCCGCGTTCCTGGATAAGTATGTGATTGGCCAAGATCAGGCCAAGCGCATCCTGTCCGTTGCGGTCTACAACCACTACAAGCGTCTGCGCGCACATGAGCAGATCGGTGGTCGTCGTCGCAAGGATGAGGAAGAAACCGAGCTGATCAAGTCCAATATCTTAATGTTGGGCCCCACCGGCTCCGGTAAGACCTACCTGGCACAGACCCTGGCCAAGCTTCTCGACGTCCCCTTCGCCATCGCCGATGCCACCTCCCTCACGGAAGCGGGCTACGTGGGCGAGGACGTGGAGAACATCCTGCTGAAATTGCTTCAGGCTGCTGACTTCGATGTGGAACGCGCTCAGCGCGGCATCATCTACATCGATGAGGTGGACAAGATCTCCCGTAAGTCAGAGAACCCCTCCATCACCCGTGACGTCTCCGGTGAGGGGGTCCAGCAGGCACTGCTGAAGATCCTCGAGGGAACCGTTGCTGCAATCCCACCCCAGGGTGGACGCAAGCACCCCAACCAGGACTTCATCCAACTGGACACCACCAATATCCTCTTCATTGTTGCCGGTGCCTTCGCAGGCCTGGAGAAGGTCATCTCTGACCGACGTGGCAAGAAGGGCCTCGGTTTCGGTGTCGAGGTTGCTTCCAAGAAGGATGAGGAGAAGGAGGACATCTTCAAGGACGTCCGCCCGGAAGATCTGGTGAAGTTCGGACTTATTCCGGAGTTCATCGGCCGTCTCCCCGTTGTGGCCACTGTGGCCAACCTGGATCAGAAGTCCCTGGTGCAGGTGCTCACCGAGCCACGCAACTCCCTAGTCAAGCAGTACCAGCGATTGTTTGAGATGGATGACACCTTGCTCACCTTCACCGATGACTCCCTTGAGGCCATCGCTGACCTGGCGCTGGAACGTAAAACCGGTGCCCGTGGTCTGCGTGCCATCATGGAAGAGATCCTTGTACCGATCATGTACGACATCCCGGACCGTGATGATGTCTCCGAGGTCGTCATCACCGGCGACGTTGCCCGTGGTGAGGCAGAACCTGAACTGCTGACACGTGTAGCAGAGGAGAAAACAGCTTAAGAATCACTGAAGCGACCACTGGATGGATTGAGAGAAATCCTCCGGTGGTCGTTTTACTGATAGAGGGAGAAGAGATGGAGCTAATACTCATCTTCTGGGGCGTAGTGAATTTGCTCTTCCCACTGATCGGACTGGTGCTTTGGATGATCTACCGCGCAGTTATCCGAAATCATGTGACTTCCAATAACCAATAAATGCCCTCTAGTAGATATCACAATCCCTTTTCCTAGAACCAGGATGGACTGTTGTTAGATGTAATCACCGGCTTCGCCATTATTTTTGTTGTCATCGCGGTGGGTTTCTTCCTGGCGAAAACTGGGGTTATCTCAGACGATAAGCAACGTCTGGTTCTCAACCGCATCGCCTTCTATGCGGCGACACCTGCGTTGTTGTTCTCAGTGGTGGCCAACTCTGATCCGCAGCATCTGTTTTCACCCGTGATCGTGGTGACCTTCTTCGCCACCCTGGCAACAGCAGCCCTGTACTGCGTGATCTCGGTGATCTTTTTCAAGAAGGATATCGCCACCACGGCGATCGGTGCCGCTGCCGCCTCCTATGTGAACTCCAATAACATTGGATTGCCGGTCTCCATCTACGTGCTGGGAACAGGTGCTTATGTGGCGCCTGTCCTGGTTATACAGATGGTGATCTTCGCACCGATGATTTTGGCAGCTCTGACCACAGGGGGTCCCGGAGGATCGAGATCGTCGAAGATCTGGGCGGCTTTCCGTGGCTCCCTGCTCAGCCCGGTGGTGCTGGCCTCCATCGCGGGACTGATCGTGTCACTGACGGGTGTTGAGGTGCCGGCAGCGGTGATGGAACCCACCACGATTCTTGGTGGTGCATCCATTCCGTTGATCCTGATGAGCTTTGGTGCATCCCTGCCATCAACGAATGTGTTGTCCTCAAAACCGGAGCGTGCCAGTGCGATCACGGCGACGGCCATCAAGATCGTGGGTATGCCCCTGATCGCCTGGCTGATTGGCCTGGCCTTCGGACTGGAGGGGGACATGATGTACGCCGCGGTTATTCTCGCAGCGTTGCCTGCTGCACAGAATGTGTACAACTATGCGGCGACGTATCGCAGGGGCGAGATACTCGCCCGGGATACGGTGTTCCTCACAACATTCCTGGCCTTGGCTGGAATGTTGGGTATCGCTCTGCTCTTCGGACGTTGATTGTCGCGTGACTGAGGGCAGCGAGGTCTACTACTCGAACAGGTCGGTGTCGAAGGAGTATTCTTTCTCATCCTCAGGCTTGGTGCTGCTGTCACGGGTGGACAGATAGCTGGAGGATTCCGAATTGGGCAGGTTGGATGTCAGGAATGCCAGGACAGTATCGACAACCAGACGGCGCATACCTTCGATGTTGGCTTCTGAACTTAAGTCCACATCAAAAAGCTGATCCATGGTCAGCTGGTTGGACAGTCGGTAGTAGCCGAGAGAACTGATCAGTACCAGGACATCCTCTGCTGAGATCCCCGGGCGGAATGCGCCGGCATCCTGGCCGAGCATGAGCAGCTTATCCAGGTTGAGCAGCAGGTTGCTTTCATCATGGAGTGCCGCAGTGCTCTCAACTCCACCGTAGTTGTGGAGGTTTTCCATGAGGACCAGTCGGATGGCCTCCGGATTATTGATGATGGCGCTGTAGATCGCCTCCACAGTCTTGCGTACACCTTCCACCGGAACGGCGGAATCAAGCTGCATTGATTCAGCTTCAGGACGTAGAAGCTCCAGTGCATGGGAGATGGTCTTGACATACAGACCCTTCTTGTCCCCGAAGTAGTAGTGGATCATGCGCTTGGACATGCCAGATGCTTTGGCGATCATTTCAAGCTTGGTCTCTGAGAAACCCTGATCGGAAAAGTGCTTGAGTGCGGTGACAACGACTTCATCCGGAGTTGCGGTGTGCCCGGTTTCAGGGTTGGTGAATTCGCTACCCTCGTTGCGGGGGTGTTCTGAACCTTGCTCAGAAAGAGCCATGATCTTTCGGTCCTTTCGGGGTAACGATGTCCCACGTTCAGATAAGAACGCGGGTGCAGAGAAAGGGATCATATCAGGGCTACCGACAGCAGGTAAGGTAACACCATTTACTTAATCCCAACCAACACTACCAAATGGTGCCCGAAACCAGCTGAAAATGCTCTATTTCACGGCCAGGCGGCGGAAAACCCCAAGAAAAACACACTACAGGGGTACAAGAATCGAATGATCGGGGGTAGATGAACGTCTTCTCTACGTCGGATGTCGCAGGTTGAATCAGTGGTGGGAACCTGTGGTCGGGGATAGTATGGGAGGAGTAGTGATAACCCTAATACGCATATGGGTTTGATGTTGAGGGAATCACTAGCTTTGCCCCGCACCATAACGTTCAACCAGACAAGGACTGAGGATCGTTCATGAATTCCCCGAAGAAAATTGCCGTTACCGGAGCTGCAGGACAGATCGCATATTCACTGCTGTGGCGCATTGCCAGCGGTGAGATTTATGGCGCTGACACCCCGATCGAGCTGAACCTGCTTGAGATCCCAGAAGCACTCGGTGGTGCTGAGGGTGTCGCCATGGAACTATCCGACTCCGCATTTCCACTCCTGCAGAACATCCGCATCACCGCAGACACCAACGAGGCTTTCGACGGTGTCAATGCAGCATTCCTCGTCGGTGCAAAACCACGTGGCAAGGGTGAAGAGCGTGCTGCTCTGCTGGCCAACAACGGCAAGATCTTCGGACCACAGGGCAAAGCCATCAACGATCATGCGGCAGAGGATATTCGCGTCCTGGTGGTGGGTAACCCTGCCAACACCAACGCACTGATCGCGATGTCTGCAGCCCCGGATGTCCCCAACTCCCGTTTCAACGCCATGATGCGACTGGACCACAACCGTGCCATCTCTCAGCTGGCGGGAAAGACCGGTCGAGCTTCCGCAGACTTCAAGGATGTTGTTGTCTGGGGCAACCACTCTGCAACTCAGTTCCCGGACATCACCTACGCCACCGTCGGTGGGGACAAGGTCTCTGAACTGCTTGATCATGACTGGTATGTCAATGAGTTCATCCCACGTGTGGCCAAGCGTGGTGCTGAGATTATCGAGGTCCGTGGCAAGTCTTCGGCAGCATCAGCTGCGTCCTCTGCCGTGGATCACATGCGTGACTGGATCCAGGACACAGACACCTGGGCATCTGCCGCCATCCCCTCCACCGGTGCCTACGGCATTCCTGAAGGTCTCATCTTCGGTCTGCCCACCATCGCCCGCAACGGTGAATGGGAGACCGTGGAAGGTCTGGATATCAGCGACTTCCAGCGTGAGCGCATCAACGCCAACGTTGAGGAGCTTCAGGCTGAGCGCGAAGCAGTCAAGAATCTGCTCTAAGCTCTGATGCTTGAGAAACAATGCCCTATCTGGCGCCCACCAAGATAGGGCATTATCTATTTATGCAGGAGAGATTCAGGATCATCAACCCAAAGCCGCACCTGAGTTATAGGAGTGAGTGGAACCTGCTGCCAGGGCCAGTGAAAGGGCCGGGCAGGAGTGGGCTGACACCGAATGCTTATATTTGTTCCTTCACTGGACGCGAGGATGAGAACTTCTCCGCTGATCTTGTAGGAATCGGAATCGAAGTGACGTTCCGAGGTGATGGCATTGATACCGGTCAGCGTGGCCACCACAGTCCGACCATGGCGCAGTACCAATCCCTCCGGTGTGAAGTAATGGGGATAGACGGCTCGTTGCCCGATGAAAGCCCATAACCAGATGAGTGAATAGATCGACAGCACAGCCAGGATGCCACGAGCTAGGGGCCAGGGGAGGAGAAGTTCGACGGCGATGAGTTCAATAGTTGTCACCACGGTCAAAGCAGCCGGTAACGTCCAGAGACCAGTCGTGGCAACAAGAGTGTTCGCCCCTTGTGGTGCCTGGATTTCTCGACGGAGCAGTCGGTAGAGATCCCGGAAGGTGTGAGCTTCAAAGATGATGAGACGCAGGGGTGGGATCAGAGTGGTGAGAGGTATCCCAGTTCTCCGCGATGACCTCAAGGTCAGTGCTACTGCGACCAAGACGAGGCAGAGCTCAGCGATGAAGATGCTGAGGAAGGCGACCGGTCCGCTGATGTTCTCCGTATGCCAGAGGAAGAACTCGACAGTAATTATGACAAGTGACATTGAGAGCAGTAGATACTTCATGTCAACTGCCTCAATGCCTCAGCTTGCGCTGGGGAGTTAGCTGCATCGCTGATATTCAGCGGGAGAGCCCCCGGATTCAAGGTCTCCATGACATGGTTGGACATGTACCCTCGGGCAGAGAGCGAGACAAACTCTGCAATGAGCGCATCGGAAGCGGTAGGGGCTTCCAGCTCTTCCCAGATCTGTAGGCACCGGACAGTGGCGTAGGCAATCTCAGAATCTGAGAGGTTTGTAGCAATCCGCACCCAGGTGGACTCGGTGCTGAGACCACCGAGTGAAAGCAACCCGAGAATCGACAGTTCCCGAGAAAGGGGTGCTGTCAGATCCGGATGTTGGTCGATGAGCTCATCGAAGAGATGCACCACTTCAAACGGAACTCCATTACGGCCCTGTTTTAGTGCAGTGAGTTTTCGTTGCTGTTCTTGAAGTTCCCGGACCTGTTCTGAGAGGAGAGTGTGAGCGCGTTCCAAGACTGCGGGGTCATCACTGATGTCAGCAAGTGGAACGCCAGCTTGGATAAAAGCACGGACCCGAAAGACAGCAGCTAGGTCCTCTAAGGAATAGTTCCGGTATCCGGAACTGTCTCTCGTCGGTTCTGGTAGGACCCCTACCTCGTGATAGTGGCGTAGTGCACGGACGGAACACCCAACAGCTTGTGCGACATCACTGATCTTCATACTTCTGAGTATGGGCCCTGACGTCGCGTGAGGGTCAAGTCATCTCAGATCAGATGGGTGATGCTCACGCCACCATCAACATCGATGCGGACAGAGGCAATGCCGTCTGCATCAACAGTGATGGTCTCTGTGACCTCAGGACCATCAAATGAGGTGATCTTAGTGGCATCCACATCAGTGATGGCAGGATCAAAAGGAACCTTGACCTCACTGACCAGGGAGATATCGCCGGGGCTGCCATCGACATTGAGGCTGGTGTACTCAACAAAGCGGAACCAGCCGATGTTGTGGGCGGCACGGTAACGGCGGGTCACCACGATCTCCCCGCCACTGTCAGCGGTGTCAGGGGAGATCAGCGGATCGAAGCTGACGGCACGGCCGGAATCGAATTCGCGGAAGACTCCGATGCCACGGGCGATCCGTTCCTGGAGGTGGAATCCGGAGGTGGGATCGGCCGCAATGGCCAGGCCCACGGCGGTGGAACCGGCGGGGAAGGGGGAGCGGTGGACACGACGCCCGAAACGCTCACGCAACATGCGCGGTACCAATGGTAGGGCAGTGGCACCGCCGACGAGGTAGATGCCAGCGACCTCTGAATCACGGAGATCATCAGAGCCGATCAGTGGTTCCATCACGTCCAGGGACTGTTCAATCAGGGGAGTGATTGCATCGTAGAAGTCATTGATCGGAATGGTGGTGTCCTTGCCTGCCACCTCAACCACGAGGCGGCGGGACTGTGGGACAAGGGCTTCCTTGGCGGTGCGGGCTTCGTCGACAAGCGTCTTTTTGGCGCGCGCACCGAAGGCGTCATCGTGTCTGCCAGCAACCTTGAGGGCAGCCTGGGCGAGCAGTTCATCAAAATCATCGCCGCCTAAGTGGGAGACACCCACCGAACCGATGACCTCATGATCCTTGCCATCCACACGGATGAGAGAGGAATCGAATGTTCCACCACCCAGGTCATAGATGAGAATGTCAGAACGCTTGGAGTTCAAGGTGTTGGCATGGCGGTGGGTGTATTCAAAGGCCGCCGCGCTGGGCTCATTGATCAGACCCTTGACCGTCACCCCGGCCTCGCTGAAAGCAGAGAGGGTGAGCAGACGCTGCGCGGAGTGCGCATTAGCAGGAATACCGAGGACAACCTCGATGTCAGTGGTGTCATTGATGCTGGCCTGGAAAGTGCGCAGGGCAGTGACAACGGTGTCGGCATAGGCACGCAGCACCTCAGCCAACGGGCGGGTGTTGTCTCCCAGTGCCACCGGAGTGTCGCCGGTGACTGCAGGCTGAGACATGATCCGTTTGAAGGAACGGATCAGGGTTGGTTCATCGGGCCCCAATCGGAGGGCATTCCAACCGACGAGGATGTCATCCCCGTCAAGTGCCACCACCGAGGGGATGTAATCTTGTGCATCGCCAAGGTAATCCTCGATGGTCACAACTGGATAATTACCGCGGTCGACTACGGCAGCAATTGTCCGCGTCGTTCCGACATCGATCCCAAAACGCATGTGTATGACCCTAGCAGTATTTTCAGCTTCTGCAGGGAAACAAAATGATGCATGTCACAATCACAAAAATGGGTTAAGCAGCAATGTTGTCCACAGCTTTGTTATGGCGTGCCGTAATGACAAGATCCGGCAGGAACCCCAGGAGGATCAGAACAACGGAGTGATAACCCCAGATATCTGAAAATGCGAAGGCAGTAAGGATAAGGAAGAAGATGGCCCCACCACGGATAACACGTGCCTTCACGGGGAAGTCACGTTTCCCTTCGCGGAGCTGGAAAATTTTGCGTCCGGGATTGGCTGCAGCTATCTGTTGGGTGCTGATGACGATGAGTGCCACACCGAGAATCCACGCCATGGCCCCTGCATATAAATAAATGCTCACACTACTCGGCTCCTGAGTGAATGATTGTGCTGCATGGTGAGGAGAATTGCTGGCAGGAATCCCACTGCCATGAGGATTATGGCGTAGAAGCTCCACCCCTGGAAAAGTAGAAGTCCTGAGAGGAACAGGAGACCAGCCCCACCACTACGGAATAATCTCGCCTGGTCTGGGTCGACATGTTCCCGGCTGTAGAAATGGGGAATCCTCTGTCTAGGATTGGCATCCATCTGTTTCTTGGTAGCCAGGACTATGAGTAACTCCGCCAGAACCCACACCATTGCACCCACCACTAAATATATGGTCATGTGTTCCAGGATAATGGGAAAGCCCTAGCTCCGGGGTGGTTCGTGTTGCCGCAACTGACGGTTATGGGTGCTGAACAGGATGAATTCGGGGAGAATCATGGCTATAAAGAGCAGATAAGCGTATAGGCCCCATCGGTCCTGGAGCGTGATGACAGTCCAGATGATCAGGGCATAACCCACCATTCGGAGCAGGATGGTCGGCGATGGGATATTCTCAGGACGCTTGTAGTGGGGGATAGGGCGGTTGGGGTTGGCCTCCACAGTTTTCCAGGCGGCGATGGTCATGAGCATTAAGCCGACGGTGAAGATCGCAACTTCATCAAACAGGTATGTGGGCATATATTTACTCTAGGTGTTCAGAAACAGGCCTGCAGAAAGAATACCCGCACAATACAAGAGGACATCACGCGGAAAAATCACAGAAACACCTGCATATAGAAAGCAGCACCCCAGGGGTTATGATGGTCTGCGTGACTGACCAGAATAATGAGAACTCAAGCCAGAACCGCGCAGACAAGCTACCCAAGTCCTGGGATCCCAAGGCCGTAGAAGCCGATCTCTACCAGGGCTGGGTGGATGCTGGGTACTTCACCGCTGATCCAGCCAGTGACAAGCCTGGCTATTCCATTGTTCTGCCCCCTCCGAATGTGACCGGCCAGCTCCACATGGGCCACGCACTGGACCACACCCTCATGGATGCTCTCGCACGCCGCAAGCGCATGCAGGGATTCGAGGTGCTGTGGCTGCCGGGTATGGACCACGCCGGTATCGCCACCCAGACCCGTGTTGAGTCCATGCTCAAGGAGACCGAGGGCAAGACCCGCTATGACTTCTCCCGCGAGGAGTTCATCGAGAAGGTCTGGGAGTGGAAGAAGGAATACGGCGGCAAGATCGGCGATCAGATGCGGGCCATCGGCGATTCCGTCGACTGGTCCCGTGAGCGCTTCACCCTGGATGAGGGCCTCTCCCGCGCAGTGCAGACCATCTTCAAGCAGCTCTATGATTCCGGCATGATCTACCAGGCCAACCGACTGGTCAACTGGTCCCCGGTCCTGGAGACCGCGGTCTCTGACATTGAGGTTGTGTACAAGGATGTCGAGGGTGAGCTTGTCTCCATCCGCTACGGCTCCCTCAATGATGATGAGCCCCATGTCGTCGTCGCCACCACCCGTGTCGAGACCATGCTTGGCGACGTCGCCGTGGCCGTCCACCCCGATGATGAACGCTACAAGCACCTGGTGGGCACCACCCTGCCGCACCCATTCCGTGATGACCTCAGCTTGAAGGTTGTCGCTGATGACTACGTGGATCCTGAATTCGGTTCCGGCGCGGTGAAGATCACCCCGGCACATGACCCCAATGACTATGCACTCGGCCAGCGCCACAACCTGGACATGCCGACCATCATGGACAAGACCGGTCATATCGCTGACACCGGCACCCAGTTTGATGGCCTGTCCCGTGAAGAGGCACGCGTGAAGGTCCGCGAGGCACTCGCGGAACAGGGACGCATCGTCAAGGAGGTCCGCCCTTACGTCCACTCCGTCGGACACTCCGAGCGTTCCGGTGAGGCCATCGAGCCACGCCTGTCGCTGCAGTGGTGGGTCAAGGTTGAGGAACTGGCCAAGATGTCCGGTGACGCCATCCGTGAGGGTGACACCACCATCCACCCGAAGTCCCTGGAGCCACGCTTCTTCGACTGGGTCGATGACATGCACGACTGGTGTATCTCACGACAGCTGTGGTGGGGACACCGCATCCCGATCTGGTACGGACCAGAAGGCGATGTCATCTGTGTGGGACCTGATGAGCAGGCACCAGAGGGCTACACCCAGGACCCAGACGTTCTGGACACCTGGTTCTCCTCCGCGCTGTGGCCATTCTCCACCATGGGTTGGCCAGACAAGACCCCTGAGCTGGACAAGTTCTACCCGACCTCCGTTCTGGTCACGGCCTATGACATCCTCTTCTTCTGGGTTGCCCGCATGATGATGTTCGGCACCTTCGCCGCACAGCAGACCCCTGAGCTGCTCGGTGAAGGTAAAGACGGACGCCCACAGGTGCCGTTCACCGATCTCTTCCTCCACGGCTTAGTCCGTGATGAGCACGGCCGCAAGATGTCCAAGTCCCTGGGCAACGGCATCGACCCGATGGACTGGGTGGAGGACTACGGTGCTGACGCACTGCGCTTCACCCTGGCCCGTGGCGCCAACCCGGGTGTTGACCTGCCGGTCGGTGAGGACTCCGCACAGAGCTCCCGTAACTTCGCCACCAAGCTCTTCAACGCCACCCGCTTCGCACTTATGAATGGTGCTGTCTCCACCGGCCTGCCTGCCCGTGAGGACCTCACCGATGCGGACCGTTGGATCCTGGACCGTCTGGAAGAAGTCCGTGGACATGTTGACGCCTACCTGGACAACTACCAGTTCGCCAAGGCGAATGAGGAGCTCTACCACTTCGCATGGAATGAGTTCTGTGACTGGTACCTGGAGATCGCCAAGGTCCAGATCCCACGCGAGGGCGAAAGCGAACAGGGTCGCAACACCCAGCAGGTGCTCGGCCATGTCCTGGATGCGCTGCTGCGTCTGCTGCACCCGGCGATGCCTTTCGTCACCGAGGTCCTCTGGCAGGCACTGACCGATGGCGAGTCCATCGTCATCTCCTCCTGGCCAACCCAGGAAGACACCAATGGTGGCGTCGCCGTGGACACCGATGCGGCACGCCGTGTCGCGGACATCGAAAAGCTCGTCACCGAGATCCGTCGTTTCCGCGCTGATCAGGGTGTCAAGCCTTCCCAGAAGGTCCCAGCACGTCTGGACTTCGAGGCCTGCGACCTCAGCAACCTCGAAGGTGCCGTCCGTGCACTGGTCCGCATCGAAGAGCCAGCTGAAGACTTCGAAGCCTCCGCCAGCCTGGAGGTCCGTCTGACCACTGCCACCGTAACCGTGGAACTGGACACCTCCGGAACCGTGGATGTGGCTGCAGAACGCAAGCGTCTGGAAAAGGACCTGGCCACCGCGCACAAGGAACTTGAGACCACCGCCAAGAAGCTGGGCAATGAGGCCTTCCTGGCCAAGGCGCCTGATGCCGTGGTGGATAAAATCCGGGGCCGCCAGCAGGTGGCAGAGGAAGAAGTAGAGCGCATCACCAAGCGTCTGGAGGAACTGGGTTAGTGGCAAATAATGAGGAGCATGACCTCGAGGAATTCGGGGACGTTACGCTCAATGAGACAGGACTCTCCCTGCCGATCGACCTCACCGGTGAAACCGAGGCACCTGCCTCGGAGAAGATCACCCCGGAGGATCTGGCCAGGCTCGCTGTAGTTGAGGCTGAGCTGGATGAACGCTGGTTGGAAACTAAAATTGATCCAACCCTGAAGCGCATTGCCGATGTCATGGACTTCATGGGCAACCCGCAGCACAGCTTCCCATCGATCCATATCGCCGGAACCAACGGCAAGACCTCCACCACCCGCATGGTGGAGTCCCTGCTGCGTGCCTTCCACCGCCGAACAGGTAGGACCACCAGCCCACATCTGCAGCTGGTGACCGAACGCATCGCCATTGACGGCAAACCGATTCACCCGCGTGACTTCGTGCGCATCTATGAGGAGATCAAGCCTTA
The DNA here is from genome assembly GCF_945649885.1 of uncultured Corynebacterium sp. Lineage (GTDB taxonomy): Bacteria > Actinomycetota > Actinomycetes > Mycobacteriales > Mycobacteriaceae > Corynebacterium. The sequence continues at coordinate 20,211 of NZ_CALZFS010000017.1, forward strand.
CCTTCAGATGGCTGATGATAAGTCAGTAGCTGAGGGGGGCCCGCTGATGAGTAAATTCGAGGTGCTCGTGGCGCTGGCCTATGCGGCCTTTGCCGATGCTCCGGTTGACGTCGCAGTTATTGAGGTCGGCCTGGGTGGACGTTGGGATGCCACCAATGTGATCAACGCTGAGGTTGCCGTGGTGACGCCTGTGGGCATGGACCACACTGATCGCCTGGGCAACACCTTGGGGGAGATCGCCGCTGAGAAGGCCGGCATCATCAAGCCACGTCCAGAAGCCGAGGACTACCTCACCCCTGCGGAAAATGTGGTCATCGTGGGCAAGCAGGATCCAGAGGCCATGAAGGTCATCCTGGAACAGGCCGTTGAGGTGGAAGCTGCCGTTGCTCGCCTAGACATGGAGTTCGGTGTGGTGGAATCCACCATCGCCGTTGGTGGACAGCAGTTGATCCTGCGAGGTCTCGGTGGCGAATACACTGATATCTTCCTGCCCCTGTCCGGTGCACACCAGGCGGAAAACGCCGCCGTGGCATTGGCTGCGGTGGAGGCGTTCTTCGGCGCCGCTGCCGATCGCGCTTTGGATATTGAGATTGTCCGTGAGGGCTTTGCCCAGGTGCAGTCCCCAGGCCGACTGGAGCGCCTGCGCTCGGCACCGACGGTGTTCATCGATGCCGCCCACAACCCCCATGGTGCAGCTGCCCTGGGTGCTGCACTGGACCGCGACTTTGAATTCCGTCGTCTCATCGGTGTTGTCGGTGTACTGGGTGACAAGGATGCCCGCGGAATCTTGGAGAACCTGGAACCCTACTTGCATGAGGTGGTGTGCACCCAGACCACCTCTGAGCGTGCATTGGATGCCTATGATCTGGCAGAATACGCTCGAGAGATCTACGGCGATGAGCGCGTGCACGTTACCGAAAACCTTCCGGGCGCGGTGGAACTGGCCATTGAACTGGCCGAGGACACCGATGTCCAGTCCGGTTCAGGGGTTGTCATCACCGGTTCCATCGTGACCGCCGGTGATGCACGCACCCTGTTCGGAAAGGAACCTGCATGAGTAAGCGCGATGAAACAGTAGAGTACGGTCCACTCGGCCCCGGTCACGAACCACTGAAGGACCCGATGAAGGGTATCCGTGGTGTGATGGCTGGAACCCTGGTCATGGAGGCCATCACCATTGCTCTCGTGCTGACGGTGATCCTGCGGGTAGACAACGGCTCATACTGGACCACCTTCAACTGGGTGTACGTGACCGCCGTGGCTGTGGCCATGCTGGTGGCTGCCTTCATGCAGCGTTTCAACTGGTCCATCATGATGAACATGGGTCTGCAGGTGCTGGCCCTTGCTGGAGTATTCGTCCACTTTTCCATGGGAATCGTGGCCGTCATCTTCATCCTGGTCTGGGTTTACCTGCTTTTCCTGCGCAAGAACCTCATCGAGCGCATGCGACGTGGACTGCTGACCACCCAGCACCTGTAACCCCCTGCTTGACGACGAAAACCCCGGCGCACCAACTTTTTCGGTGCCGCCGGGGTTCGTTTTCGGGGTGGGTTTTTAGAGGCAGGGGACTAGCGCTTCATCTCCCTGATGAAGGCCATGTCATCCTTGGTGCCATCACGGTAGGCACCGTCATAGCCCTTCTTCTCCACATGGCCTTTGACAAAGGGGCACAACCCGACGACAACCTGACCGCTGGGGAAGGTGTCCTTGAGGGCTTCACCCACGAGGATGGAAGCCAGGCCGCGTCCACCGAACTGATCATCAATTTCGGTGTGGTAGAAAATCCGGTCATTGTCATTGATCAGATACTCCGCGAAACCAGCGGGCTTGGCAGCATCGGCGTAGGTGATCTCATAGCGGCTCTCCGCCTCATTGCGGGAGACGCTGACATCATTGTTCTTCTTATCAACCAGGGTCATGTGCTTCCTCCTAATGTGGGGTGGTGGACCCCACTGTATGGAAAAGTTGTCTGTCCCGCCGTAACTTGATGGGTATGCGAAACCCCAAGTCCGCCCTGGTCTTTTCCGTTGCTGTGCTGTTCTGTGTGGTGGCAGTGATCACCCGGATTGCCGGATCACCGGTGATTGTTCCGATCCTGGCCATCGCCATTGCCGGTGTGGCACTGGTGGTGGGAATGCGCAACCGTGCCAGCGGACTGACAGTGGACCAGCCGGTGGTGTTCACCGCGGAGCAGGTCAAGGAACTGCAGGAACTGAAAAGCCAGGGCCAGGAAAGTGCTGCGATCCGGCAGGCCCAGCTGTGGAGCAGGGGAGCCTCCGCAACCGCTGTGGCAGAGGCTGTTCAGAAGCTTTAGAGGAATCAAAAGAGGCCAAGGGGGACCTCGTTGCGACAGAATGGTACTCATTAGGTAGAATCTCCGAGCATGACTGAACGTACTCTCATCCTCATCAAGCCAGACGGCGTCACCAACGGCCACGTCGGCGAAATCATCGCCCGCATCGAGCGCAAGGGCCTGAAGCTTGCTGCTCTGGACCTCCGTGTCGCTGACCGCGAGACCGCTGAAAAGCACTACGAGGAGCACGCTGACAAGCCGTTCTTCGGTGAGCTCGTCGAGTTCATCACCTCCGCACCACTGATCGCTGGCATCGTCGAGGGCCCACGCGCCATCGACGCATGGCGTCAGCTCGCTGGTGGCACCGACCCAGTTGCCAAGGCAACCCCAGGTACCATCCGCGGCGACTTCGCTCTGACCGTCGGCGAGAACGTTGTCCACGGCTCCGACTCCCCTGAGTCCGCTGAGCGCGAGATCTCCATCTGGTTCCCGAACCTGTAAAGATCAAATAAAAAAGCACCCACCACATACGGTGGGTGCATTTTTTATGTCTTATTAAAGCAGTGGGTGACCACTGGCGATGGACACACGGTTGAAGGCATTGATCATGATGATCGCCCACTCAAGGGCAGCCACCTGTTCTTCGGCGAAGACACTACAGGCAGTACGAGCCGCCAAGTGGCCTTCATTGCGGTCCAGCAGGGTGAGAGATTCCGCCAACTGCAGGGCAGCCTTCTCTTCCGGGGTGTACTCATCCACCATGCGCCATGCAGGAAGGGCATCAAGCTTCTTCTCCGGCACACCGGCCTTGCGGGCAGCCGGGACATGGATGCTCAGGCAGGTGCCACAACCATTGATCTGGGAGACGCGCACGCTGACCAGCTCAATGAGGGATTTAGGAAGATCGACCTCCGGGTAGAGCTTATTCAGTGTCTTGGACACCTCCACCAGCTGCTTATACGGCTCTGGGTAGAACTTGTCGATGTACGGTCCATGCTTAGAACGCATTTAATCAATCCTCAAATCTGGTCGTGCAGTTGGTTCTGGATTCACTCGTGCCTTGATCACTGAATTCGGCAGCTTTGGCGCTGGCAGTCTGTGCAGGCCATCGCTTTGATGGCTGACATAACCACGGGTAATGCCGAAACGATCATCATGATCATTCCACTGCTCCTGGAACTGCTTGATCTCTTCATGGTTACGTCCGATGAAGTTCCACCACATCACGATGTCCTCGGTGAAGGGCTCACCACCGATGAACAGCAGCAGCCCCGGGGTGTCACCGGTGTTATGGATGCGCAGCATCTTCTCACCCACACCGGTGTAGGCCAGTTCCCGGGGTTGGACGGTGACACCCTCAAGTTGGATATCACCGGAATCCACCAGCAGTCCGTGCTCGTGCTCCGGATTGACTTCAATAGTCATGGTTTCACCGGGATTGACTCGCAGTTCCGCACCGACCAAGGGGGTGAAGGTGGTGACAGGGGAGGACGCTCCCAGGAGATCACCGAGGAAGACGCGTGCAGTGCCACCCTCCACGTTGATCAACTCTGGTGCATAGTGATCGAAACGGCGTGGACCATTGCGGTCACTATCGGGCAGGACCGTCCACAGCTGCACACCGTGCAGAGTGGTGACCGGGGTGGCAGACACCTCGGAGTGGCAGATGCCGGCGCCGGCGGTCATGAGATTGACCTCGCCGGGAAGAACCACAGCGTGGTTACCACCGGAATCATGGTGGGTGACCTCGCCCTCAAATAGCCAGGTGACGGTCTGCAGGCCGGTGTGTGGATGGGGTGGAACATCCATACCGCCAGAAGCGGACACATCATCGGGGCCATAATGGTCCACAAAACACCAGGCACCGATCAGGGTGCGCTGACGCTGGGGAAGTGTGCGGTGCACCGTCATGGCGCGCGGTCCGCCAAGCGGGACTGTGCGGGCGGTGATGATCTCCACATCCGCACCGCCTTCACATTGTGGATTCGTGGGTGTTCCGGGTGCGGGTTGCGCAAGTTCGTATTCTTCGGGGTTGGGTTCCAGATTGGACATGGCGAAAGCTCCTGGGCTGAGGAAATCTATTGATCAAAGCGTTGGGGACCAGTATAACCACAAATGTTGTTGATGTGTCTACAATTTATCTGCCGCTGTGTAATTCCTTCATTAAAACCACACCTTTCTCGGTGAGTTCGAAGAAGAATTTTCCTGGATCACCACCGGCCATGATGACGGATTTGCTGGTGATGCCGCGCTGTTCGAGTGCTCGGGATACTGCGTGGACCTGAGCTACATCCCAGTCCAAGACCTTGGCCAGCCGACGCGCCCTGACCCGTGTGCCATCGATGGCACCATGGGCAACCAGCCCCCGGACCAGCAGCTGAGGATCCGGTTGATCAAGGGCGTCCAGATCAGAGGCGGTCACCGAATCCAGTGAGGCATTGTCAATGATCTGCTTGATGAGCTCCTTCTTCCGGCGGTGGGGGAGCATGGTCTGCCGGGCGAGGGAATAAGTGAAGGCGGAACCGAAGGCCACACCATAGAGGGAGGACGACCACAGTGGAGGGAGCCCGAAAAGTGCTTGGTCCCCGGTGAAGATATCGATGGCCAACACTGTCGCCGGAACCGCCAGGGAGATCATCGCTCGGCGTTCATCACCCTTGGTGGTGTGGATCTTCCACCCGTCCATGTCTTTTCCGTGGTTCGGCGGGAAAGGGATCAGTATTGAGGCCACCGCCAGAATGAACAGGGGGATAGAAGCCCAGACCTCAAATTCCATGGTGATTCTGGCAGTACTGAGCAACACGGCCATGGGGAGGAACTTCCAGAGTTCTGGTGGCTCCGCCCCTGCGCGCTTTTCAATTTCACCCATATATAGAGAACATACGGGATTGAATACGAGGCTGCGCCTGGGAATGTGGAACAATGGTGCGAAGGGTTGGTTTTATGTGCCCGATAATTTTTGAAAACTTGTACATAGTTGTAGACGATCGCACCACTACCTGTGCGGCGGCGGCAGGGAAAGACCGAGATTGGACATGGTCATCTGCCAGCGCCCGGGAACACTGCACGTGCGGTCAAGAGATAAGAAAATAGGAGTTCGCCTTGGCAAAAAAGAAGGCCCCCATAACTTCACAGGAGACGGATGTATCACCTTCCGCCGTTCTCGCTGCGGATTTTGACCGTTCCCAACTGGGGGAGAAGACCCGTGTCCACCAGTTGGCTAAGCAGCTTGGGCTGATGTCCAAGGACCTAGTTGTTGCGCTGGATTCCATCGGCCTGGTGAAGGTTGCACAGTCCAGTCTGAACCTAGACGAGGCTCATAAGCTTCTCGACGTCCTGGCCAAGCCAGTCCAGGACGCCCCGGCAGATGCTGTACCCGATGTGGAACCGGTGGAGAAGATCCGTCGCCGCGTGGAAAAGAACGTGGCTAATGAGATCCATCAGATCGAAGAAAAAGTTGAGCGTGAGCTCGCCGAGGTCGCTGAACCTGCTGCAGCCGTTGAAGCTCTTGAAGTCTCCGAGCTCCCGAACCCCGAGCCGGAAATCGAAGCTGTTGACCTGATTGCTGCGGCTGAAGCAGAGATGCATGCGGAGCTGCTCGAGGACATCATCCCGGAGATCACCCCACCGCCAGCAGAGGCAACGATCTATGCCCCGATCTTTGTGGCACCGGAAATGATCCCCACCGAGGATATTCACGACACCGATGACACCCAGGTGCAGGAACGCGCAGCGCGCAAGCGCCGTGGCCGCCGGGGCACCGGCCGCGGCCGGGGACCGGAAGTGCCGCAGGAGGTGGCGGAAGAGACGTCGACAAGCACCGTTGAGGCGGAAGAACCTGAGGTTGTTGACGAACCCGTCGGTATCAAGGGCTCAACCCGTTTGGAGGCGCAGCGTCGCCGCCGCACCGAGATGCGCGAAGAAGGCCGCAAGAAGCGTCACGTGGTGAGCACCCAGGAATTCATGGAACGCCGTGAATCCATGGAACGCCGCATGATCGTGCGTGAGCGTCACCGCCATGACAACTCCGGCCTGGTCACCCAGGTCGGCGTGATGGAGGACGACCTGCTGGTTGAGCAGTTCGTCACCTCTGATGCGCAGTCCTCCATGGTGGGTAATATCTACCTGGGCCGTGTGCAGAATGTGCTGCCGAGCATGGAAGCCGCATTCATTGATATCGGCAAGGGGCGCAACGGTGTGCTCTACGCCGGCGAAGTGGACTGGAAGGCAGCAGGCCTCGGTGGCCGCGGACGCCGCATCGAGCAGGCACTCAAATCCGGTGACAAGGTGCTGGTCCAGGTGACCAAGGACCCATTGGGCCATAAGGGCGCACGCCTGACCACCCAGATTTCTCTGGCGGGCCGCTACCTGGTCTATGTTCCAGGTGGCCGCAGCGCAGGAATCTCCCGCAAACTGCCAGGACCTGAGCGTAAGCGACTCAAGGAAATCCTGGGACGCGTGGTTCCACCGCAGGGCGGCACCATCATCCGTACCGCCGCTGAAGGTGTCTCCGAGGAGAACATCTCCGCCGATGTGAACCGTCTGCACACCCTGTGGGAACAGATCCAGGAACGCACCAAGGTGGAGAAGAAGTCCCGCAACGCCCAGCCGGTCACCATGTACGAAGAGCCGGACATGCTGGTCAAGGTCATCCGTGACCTGTTCAATGAGGATTTCACCTCCCTCATCGTGGATGGCGACCGCGCATGGAACACCGTGCGTGCCTACATCCAGTCCGTCGCCCCTGACCTGGTCAGCCGTGTGGAGCACTTCGAGCGCGCAGATTTTGAGGGTAAGGATGCCTTTGAAGCCTTCGATCTCAACCGGCAGCTGGAAGAAGCACTGTCCCGGAAGGTTGATCTGCCTTCCGGTGGCTCGCTGATCATTGACAAGACCGAGGCCATGACGGTCATCGACGTTAACACCGGGCGCTACACCGGCAAGGGTGGTGGCAACCTGGAGGAAACCGTCACTCTCAACAACATTGAGGCTGCTGAGGAGATCGTCCGTCAGATGCGTCTGCGCGATCTCGGCGGCATGATCGTGGTCGACTTCATCGACATGGTCCTGCCTGAGAACCAGGAACTGGTGCTGCGTCGACTCAATGAGGCACTGGAAAATGACCGCACCCGCCACCAGGTTTCCGAGGTCACCTCACTCGGCCTGGTTCAGATGACGCGTAAGCGCATCGGTGCCGGCCTGCTGGAAACCTTCTCCTCTGAATGTGAGCACTGTGAAGGTCGCGGCTTGGTTATTCACCAGGACCCAGTGGATACCGTTGATGCCCGTGTGGAGGCCAAGGCTGAGGAGCGCACCAACCGCCATAAGCGGAATCGGGAATCGCAGAAGCCGGTCACTGATCCCGCCCAGCACCCGATGGTTGTAGCCATGCAGGACCTCGTCGATGACGAAGAGCATGACATGGACAAGGAATTCGAGGACCTTGCTGCCTCTGTCATCCTCGGCGATCACTCCGATTCTGGTGACACGGTTGACACCGTCGAAGCAGATGAGGTTGTCTCCACCGTGGAACCAGAGGAAGGCCCACGTCGACGTGCCCGCAGGCGCCGCGGCAAGCAGCAGCCTGTTGCTGAGACTGATTCCTCTCACACCATCTCTGTTGGTGCTGACGATATCGCCGCGATCGCCGCTGCGGCAGTGGATATCGCCAATGAGGAAGATCCGGATGAGCCATCCGGATCCAACTATGTGGCCGATACGATCGATGTCGCTGTGGATGAGCGCTTCTTTGAAGATGATCATGCGGTTGTGGAGCCTGCTCCTGAGGTTCGCACCTCTGGTGGCTCTACTGAGGGTTCTGTTGATGGTTCTTCCTACCAGGAGGCTTTGGCTGAATTTGAGGCCAGCCCGCGTCGCCGTCGTGGTACCCGCGGAAACTCCCGTTCGGATCATGCGCCGAAGAGGGAGGACTTCAAGTCCGAACCGACCCGTTTTTCACGGGGCAGGAAGTCAGTGGTGGAGCCGGCAGCTGCACCAGTGGCAGAGCCTGCTGTGGTGACTGAGGTTCAGCCTGCAAGTGAGCAGCGTGCACCTCAGCAGGATGAGCGCAAGGGTGACGAGAGGTCACGTCGACGACGTAGCCGTGGACGCGGACTTAGCCAGACTCCAGTGGTGCAGCAGGAAGAAGCTGCAGCTGTGGCGGAAGCAGCGACCGAGGAGAAGGCATCTCGCCGCAACCGTCCGAGTGAGGTCGCGGCAAGCGCCCCATCAACTCGCCCGGGACGTGTGCGGCGTCGTGCAGTGCGTCGGATGAGCAGTGATATTGAAGCGCTCGATGATGCAGCACCAGTGGCACCATCCACGCCTGCAGTTGCGGCGGCCCCGGAGGTTCAGGAATCAGTGGAGGGGCAGGTATCCAGCCCGAACCGCCGCCGTCGCCGCCGTGCTGTGCGTCTGGCATCAAACTCTTCATCTGAAGTACCTGCACAGCGGAATAGTCCAGCATCATCGGAAGCACAGGATGCTCCCCGGAGTGAGCTGCGGAATGAGCCACGGAAGCAGAACTCTGGTGCGCGCCGTCGTCGTGTTACCAGGAAACCGCAACGTGGCTAGGGGCCTAAACGCGGTTTGTATTTGAGCCGCGTTTAGGGGTAGTCTTGGACAGTCGCTGTTTTAGGCTATGTCAGTAATGCCCATTAGCCCATTTCACGGCGAATGAGTGCGTGACACTGGGCCCTTGTTGGTCCAGCATGCCCAAAACGCAATTGTAAAAGTAGTCCAATCAGGCCGTCCCCGCTCGGGGAGCCTGAGCCGAGAATCAGATAAGGGGTAGCCCTCTATGTACGCGATCGTCAAGACCGGCGGAAAGCAGTACAAGGTTGCCGAAGGCGACTTCGTAAAGGTCGAGAAGATCGAGGGTGAGCCGGGTGCCTCCGTAGCTCTCACCCCGGTTCTGCTCGTCGATGGCGCCGATGTGACCACCGCCGCTGACAAGCTCGCTTCTGTGAGCGTCAACACCGAGATCGTCGAGCACGTTAAGGGCCCGAAGATCAAGATCCTGAAGTACAAGAACAAGACCGGTTACAAGAAGCGCCAGGGACACCGTCAGAAGCTGACCGTCCTGAAGGTCACCGGAATCAAGTAAGCCTGTCGGCTTTATTTCCTTTGAAGGAGGGAATCCAGAATGGCAACCAAGAAGGGTGCATCAAGCTCCAGCAACGGTCGTGACTCTGAGGCCAAGCGCCTTGGCGTTAAGCGATTCGGTGGCCAGCAGGTGAACGCAGGAGAGATCCTCGTTCGTCAGCGCGGCACCAAGTTCCACCCAGGCGAGAACGTCGGTCGCGGTGGCGACGACACTCTCTTCGCTCTGAAGACCGGTGCGGTCGAGTTCGCTACCAAGCGTAACCGTCGCGTCGTGAACATCGTCGAGAACGAGGCTGTGGACGCTTAAGTCTCTCAAGCCCCACCCCGGCCGGCGCTACGCACCGGCCACCTCGATCAGATAATGATCAGAAGCTGCCCGTTACCTTCACATTGTTGAAGGTGACGGGCAGTTTTGTATGTGCCCATGGCCAGGCGGATTCTAGGAGTTCCCAAAGACAGAAGGACTCCCTGCCTTTAGTCAGAGAGTCCAGTCAGAGAGAAACCTACTCGGCTACGTCTTCCCATTCATGGCCAGCATCAAAGTCAGCCACACCGTTGAACCAACCGGTGATCAGTGCAATGACATCCTTCGGAGTCTTCACGGCAGTGCCTTGAACGGTCTTGTCTGCACCGGAGCGGTATTCCACCAACCAGTTCTTCTCATCCGCACGGTAGAGGGTCTGGATGAAGTGTGCATCATCAGCCACGCGGGTGACACGGAGATAGGGAGCCAGCGAGTCCTTCAGACGCAGGACCTCCAACAGGAGATGTGGCAGTCCATAAGCGGAGAAGCCGGGGGAGAAGAACTTGTCAGTCTGGACCACAGCATCGGTGTCTTCATCACCAAAGAGCAGGATCACATCCGAGTTCATATCGGCCAGTCCGAGACCATAGTCCACGGCAATCTCAGACAGCCAGGCAGCGGTGGCTTCCGCATCGTTATAGTTGGTGGCCACATATAGGCAGCGATCACCGGAGAGCTGGATGGGGGTGTCATCCTCAAGCGTGATGCCAGCTGGAACAGTCGCGCCCAGACCTGCAGCAAGTGATTCCAGCACCGGGGTGGTGGATGCTTCTGCAAAATCGATGCGTTCTGTCAGAGGCGACTTGGAAAAGCGGGCGTTTCCGGGGTCACCATCGGTTTCAAAGAGGACGAAGTCATAGCTCATGCTTTCCAAGCATAGAGCCGTGCCAGCAGGGGACCACACCGCCCCCACGGTCTTCCGCAATATAGTGGACGGGATAGTTGTTGCCTCGTTGATGAGAAAAGGAAAATCCACATATGTCGATTGTTGGTACCGGTTCATTCTTCGGTTCACCGGAGGAAGAGCGCGATAAGCTCATGCAGGCACTCATGGCTAAGAAGAAGGAGACCACGAACCCGGTCACCATCCCTGAAGTGATCCTGAATGATGGCAACACCATCCCGCAGTTGGGTTTCGGTGTGTTCAAGGTGGATCCGGAGGAAACTGAGCGTGTGGTGTCCGAGGCACTTGCGGCAGGTTACCGCCACATTGACACCGCGGCCTTCTACGGTAATGAGGAAGGCGTCGGGCGTGCGATTGCACAGTCCGGTATTCCTCGCGATGAGCTGTATGTGACCACCAAGCTGTGGCCGAGCCGCTTCGATGATGCAGAGGTAGCCTTCACCGAATCCCTGAACAAGCTCGGCCTGGATTATGTTGATCTCTTCCTGCTGCACTGGCCAGCACCGAAGAACAACAACTTTGTCACAGCGTGGAAGGAACTGGAGCAGCTTGGTCAGCGCTCCCGCTCCATCGGCGTGTGCAACTTCCTGCCGGAGCACCTAGCCAAGCTTATCGACGAAGCCACCATCGTCCCCGCCATCAACCAGTTTGAGTTGCACCCGGCCCTCCAGCAGCGTGAAACCCAGGAAGCATCCAGGGCAGCAGGCATCGCCGTTGAATCCTGGGGGCCACTGGGCCAGGGACGCTATGACCTGTCTAAGGAAGCCCCCATCATGGCTGCCGCAGAAAACCACGGAAAGACCCCGGCCCAGGTGGTGCTGCGCTGGCATCTCCAGCACGATGTCATTGTGTTCCCGAAGACCGTCAACCCGGAACGCATGCGGGAGAATATCAACGTCTTTGACTTTGAACTCACCACCGAAGAGATGCTGGCCATTGACGGACTGGAGCGCGGTGCCCGTGGCGGTTCCCACCCTGATGACATCAACTAGGATGCATTAGTTGCTCAAAGCATAAAGAAGCGGGGGGGTTTACAAAAGATAAATGAGCCCCGTACATGGGAAAGGGGTGCTGTAAAAATGAAAATTACATTTACCTTTAAACCATAGTTTATGTCACGCGATAATTTTAAAATAGAAATACCAGAAATAGCAAACACCAAAATGAAGTTGTTTGTTAATGATGAATATATTGGGGATGTCACAACCGAACAGTCTTCTCAAATAAGGATTGATGTTTGCAAATATATTAATGAAACAAAGCAAGAATATTATAAGTTATTTAATGAAGTAA
>NZ_CALZFS010000018.1 GCF_945649885.1 uncultured Corynebacterium sp.
CGCTGCCCCCGATAATGATTCGGATGAGGAAGCGCTGCCCCGACGTGTGGCGGAGGAAGAGCCCCGTAGGGCCCTCCCCAAGGACTTCTAGAGCTTCCGGCCCCAGCTGTGCACCTCCTCCTGGAGCTTCTCCAGAAGTTCCGAAGCTTCAGCATGGGAGCTGGCCTGCGCGACCTCCAGGTAGATCTTGGCCTTGGCTTCAGTGCCAGACACTCGGCAGATCACACGCAGTTGAATCGCCCCCAGTCGTCCCTTGATCACCACACCCTGATTCTCCGGGAGGGCGGAGCTGTCCATGGACACACCGATGAGTTCATCCGGGGGAGTGGTGGACCAGGCGTCGACAAGCTCCCTGGGGTTCGTCGTGCGCACCGCAACCTGTGTGGACGCGAAATAGCCGTGACGACGATAAAGCGCATCGAGCTCATCCTGCAGCGTGACACCTGCGGCCTTGAGCTCAGCCGCCCAAGCGGCCATCAACAGCGCAGTGGTAATGCCATCCTTATCCGCCACGATCTCCGGCGCCGGGCAGGTGCCCACCGCCTCCTCATAGGCAAACGCCAGACGTCCGGGACGGCCATCAGCAGCCCGTGACAGGTGCTTGAAACCCGTCAGGGTCTCCTGATAATCCCACCCCTTGTCCTCCGCGATCACACGCAACAGCTGGGAACTGACCACCGTGGTCGCCACCACCGGGGGATCACCCTTCCCATCCCACTCCGGCACGATGCGGGTGGCCAGGAGGGTTCCGGTCTCATCGCCAGAGAGCATCCGGTGCCCACCATCAGCAGTTCTGATCCCCACCGCGCAGCGATCAGCATCCGGATCAAGAGCGAAGAGGATATCCGCATCCTTGGCCTTCGCACGCTGCAGCAGCAGCTCAATGGCTGAAGGTTCCTCCGGGTTGGGGAAGGGCACCGTCGGGAAGGTCGGATCCGGATACTGTTGCGCCTTCACCGAATGGGTCAGCGGGAAACCCGCATATTGGAAGGAATTGGACATGGCACGACCGCCCACACCATGCAGAGCAGTGTAGACAACCCGCAGATTGGCCCGCTCAGAATTCACCCGCAGGAGATCCGACTGCCCCGGGGTGACCAGCTCGACGATCTCATCGATGTACCTACGCAACTGATCCTGTGCCGGCCGCACCGTCACCCGTGGAATATTCACTGGATCCTCCACCGCCTGGATGTGACTCTCCAGCTCAGTCTCCAACTCTGAATACAACTGCCTGCCATTGGCCAGAAACACCTTGTACCCATTATCGGCAGCCCCATTATGAGACGCGGTGATCTGCACACCGGCATCCATCTGACGCTTCTTCACCAGCCACGGAATCAGGGGAGTAGGCCCCGGGGTGGGCAGAAGCATCACCTCAAACCCTGCACCCGCAAACACCTCCGCAGTGGTGGCGGCAAAAGTATGGGAACCATAACGGGCGTCATAACCCACCACCACACGCAGCGGGCCATCCTGCGGATACATAGTCCGCCCGATACCAGTCTCATCCTCAGGAACCAGATGGGGAATCTTCTCCCGCGCAGCACGTGCAGCCAACCAACTGGCCACCCCTGCCGTCGTCCTGGTCACCTGAAGCACATTCATTTGATGTGCCGCCGGACCCACCGGGGCACGCAAACCTGCTGTACCGAAAGAAAGCTGACGGGACTCGTCCATGAACACCCCGATCCTAGGTTTTTGTCTGTTCGCTACTAGACTTGACTCTACCGCGATGCGGGTGTTCCCGATATGCCTGCCAAGAAGATGAGGAAGGTGCTTTTTGTGACGGAAATCGGTGCCCTTGTGGCTTCATGGATGGACCGACACCACGATGAGGTGCTCGGATGGCGCAGACACCTGCACAGCCAACCCGAACTCTCCCACATGGAATACCGGACCACGGAATTCCTGGCGCAGGTACTGACTGACCACGGCATGGAACCACAACTGTTCCCCGGAACGGGCCTGATGGTAGACATCGGTCCCACCGACACCGAACGTCTGGCCTTCCGTGCCGACATCGATGCCCTGCCACTCACCGAAAACACCGGCCTGGACTTCAGCTCAGAAATCCCCGGTGTCGCACACTCCTGCGGCCATGATGTCCACACCGTCATCGCCCTGGCGCTAGCCTGCGCACTCAACACCATTGACCTCCCCCTGGGCATCCGCGTCATCTTCCAACCAGCCGAAGAAGTCATGACCGGTGGTGCCACCGACGTCATCCAATTCGGAGGCCTTGAAGGCGTCAACGCCATCTACGCACTCCACGTGGAACCCAAACTCAAAGTCGGCCGCGTTGGCGTCCGCGCAGGAGCCATCACCTCAGCTTCCGACATCATCGAAATCCGCGTCCGTGGCGAAGGTGGGCACACCTCCCGCCCACACCTGGCCAAGGACGTCGTCTACGCACTGGCCAAGGTGGTCACCGATCTTCCAGGTCTCTTGTCTCGCCGGGTGGATCCCCGCACCGGCACCGTCCTGGTGTTCGGCAACATCAACGCAGGTTTCGCTCCCAATGCCATCCCGGAGACCGGCACCGTCAGCGGCACCCTGCGCACCGCCGATATTGGCACCTGGCGCAGCATGCGTCCCCTGGTCGGCGAACTGGTTGAACAGATCTTGGCGCCCACCGGGGTCGAGCACGAACTGATCTACAACCCGGGTGTTCCACCGGTGCTTAACGACGACGTCGCCACTGCCCTGCTGGCCAGCGCCGCCCGCGATATGGACACCCAGTCTGTGGTCCAGGCACCCCAGTCCTCCGGTGGCGAGGACTTCTCCTGGTACCTGGAACACGTCCCCGGATCCATGGCTCGACTGGGCTGCTGGCCTGGACATGGCCCCAAACAGGACCTCCATCAGCCCGATCTCGTGGTGGATGAAAGGTGCATTCCTGTGGGAGTGCGTCTGTTCGGAAGTCTGGTGCAGCAGTACAGCAGCCGCTCCGAGGCTTTTCTTCGGCACTAATGGGGGTAGTATGTAGGGCTGGCTCTAAATGACCAGTCTCGTCCACCCTGCACGAGGCTGACTCAATTGATTTAGACTTGGATCACACATCAGTGATTCCAACTAGCATTCACCCAGCTCACACGTGTGGAGGTGCCATTTATGGCAAAGAGGATCGTAATCATCGGCGGAGGCCCCGCAGGCTATGAGGCAGCACTGGCAGGTGCAAAATACGGCGCTGATATCACCCTCATCGAAGATGTGGGAGTGGGTGGATCCGCAGTAACACTTGACTGCGTGCCCTCCAAGTCCTTCATCGCCGGTACCGGCATCAAGACTGACCTCCGCCGTGCGGATGACATGGGGCTCAACCGTGGCCTGGGCAAGGCACACCTGGAGATTGATGCGCTGAACAAGCGTGTCAAGGCTCTGGCTCATGCCCAGTCCCAGGACATCGCCGGTCAGCTCAAGCGTGCAGGCGTGCGCATGATTGACGGCTACGGCCGTTTTGATAACTACAGCACCAACCAGACCACCCACTACATCGAGGTCACCCACAGCAATGGTGACACCGAGGTCATTGAATGTGATCTGGTGCTGCTGGCATCCGGTGCAACCCCACGCATCCTCAAGGGTGCTGAGCCGGATGGGGAGCGCATCCTCACCTGGCGTCAGGTCTATGACATCGATGAGCTGCCGACCCACCTCATCGTGGTGGGTTCCGGTGTCACAGGTGCTGAGTTCGTCTCCGCATTTGCTGAACTCGGCGTGAAGGTCACCATGGTGGCTTCCCGTGATCGCATCCTGCCTCACGATGATGCCGATGCCGCTGACGTCCTGGAAACCGTTCTCGCAGAACGCGGTGTCTCCCTGGAGAAGCATGCCCGCGTGGATTCTGTGACCCGTACCGCCGATGGCGGCGTGTGCGTGCGTACCGCCGATGGTCGTGAGATCTTCGGATCCCACGCTTTGATGACCGTTGGTTCCATCCCCAACACCCAGGATCTCGGCCTGGATAACATCGGTGTGGAGCTGGCGCCATCCGGCCACATCAAGGTGGACCGCGTCTCCCGTACCTCCGTGGCTGGCGTCTATGCTGCCGGTGACTGCACCGACCTGTTCCCGCTGGCCTCTGTTGCCGCCATGCAGGGCCGTATCGCCATGTACCACGCACTCGGTGAGGGTGTGTCTCCGATTCGTCTGAAGACAGTCGCCACCGCGGTGTTCACCCGTCCGGAGATTGCCGCCGTGGGTGTCACCCACGACCAGGTCGATTCCGGTGATGTTTCAGCCCGCACCGTGGTGCTGCCGCTGGTGACCAACCCACGCGCCAAGATGCGTTCCCTGCGTCATGGTTTTGTGAAGTTGTTCTGTCGCCGCAACTCCGGACTCATCGTCGGCGGTGTGGTTGTCGCCCCGACTGCATCCGAACTGATCCTTCCGATCGCCGTTGCCGTGACCAACCGCTTGACTGTGGCTGACCTGGCGGAAACCTTCGCGGTCTATCCGTCCCTGTCAGGTTCGATCACGGAAGCGGCACGTCAGCTGGTTCAGCACGACGACCTAGGTTAGAACCAGGGGAAACCTTCCCAGGTCCTGGGCAAAGACCGGGCATGAACGCAGAGCAATCTGTGTTCATGCCCGGTCTTTTGGTATTTCTACTGGGGTGGGGGTGCCTCGGTTGAGGGTCTGCGGCGCTATATCTCCCCTGATTGCTAAGTCTGCAAAGGTTGGATCCGGGTGGTGTTAGCTGGTGAAGTGCTTTTTTAGCGATGTTAGTGGAAGACTGTTGAGGCTCTCAACCGCCCCTTTTTTTCCGTAGGCGAATGGGCATCGGGGTTGATCGCTGGGGGGTTTATTTCATGTTCCACCATGTGGGTTCCTGCAGGTCAGTAAATGTGACACTTTCCCTCCGGGGTGAAAAACGGAAATTGATGCATGGTTTTTGTGACCTACCGTTACCATGTTCTAAAGGTGACTGCCATCACCCCATGGGTGGTCACTTATCGAAAGGAACAAAAACAGTGGCAACAACAGCATCCTCCACACTGCCAGCATTCAAAAAGATTCTGGTGGCCAACCGAGGTGAAATCGCCGTGCGGGCATTCCGCGCAGCTTATGAAACCGGCGCCGCAACCGTGGCGATCTACCCTCTGGAGGACCGGAGCTCCTTCCACCGATCCTTCGCCTCCGAGGCGGTCAAGATCGGTACCGAGGGTTCCCCGGTCAAGGCATACCTGGATATTGATGAGATCATCGACGCAGCCAAGAAGGTCAAAGCTGACGCGATCTACCCCGGATACGGCTTCCTTTCGGAAAACGCCCAGTTAGCCCGTGAATGCGCGGAGAACGGCATCACCTTCATCGGCCCCACCCCGGATGTCTTGGATCTGACCGGTGACAAGTCCAAAGCGGTTACCGCGGCGAAGAAGGCCGGACTGCCCGTTCTGGCAGAGTCCACCCCGAGCGCTGACATCGATGAGATCGTCAAGAGCGCTGAGGGGGAGACCTACCCGATCTTCGTCAAGGCTGTCGCCGGCGGTGGCGGACGTGGCATGCGCTTTGTGGACAAGCCGGAGAACCTCCGTGAACTGGCCAAGGAAGCTTCCCGCGAAGCAGCTGCAGCCTTCGGCGATGGTGCCGTGTACGTGGAGCGTGCTGTGATCAAGCCCCAGCACATTGAGGTGCAGATCCTCGGCGACCACACCGGCGATGTCATCCACCTCTACGAGCGTGACTGCTCCCTGCAGCGCCGCCACCAGAAGGTCGTGGAGATCGCACCGGCCCAACACCTTGATCCTGAGCTGCGTGACCGTATCTGCGCTGATGCTGTGAAGTTCTGCAAGGAGATCGGCTACCAGGGCGCCGGCACCGTGGAGTTCCTGGTGGATGAAGCTGGCAACCACGTCTTCATCGAGATGAACCCACGCATCCAGGTTGAGCACACCGTGACCGAGGAGGTCACTGAGGTCGACCTGGTCAAGGCACAGATGCGCCTGGCAGCCGGATCCACGCTGAAGGAACTGGGCCTGACCCAGGACAAGATCAAGACCCACGGAGCTGCACTCCAGTGCCGCATCACCACCGAGGACCCCTCCAACAACTTCCGCCCAGATACCGGCACCATCACCTCCTACCGTTCCCCGGGTGGTGCAGGTGTCCGTCTGGATGGCGCTGCACAGCTCGGCGGCGAGATCACCGCGCACTTTGATTCCATGCTGGTGAAGATGACCTGCCGTGGTTCCGACTTTGACACCGCCGTGGCCCGTGCACAGCGTGCCCTGGCTGAGTTCAATGTCTCCGGTGTGGCCACCAACATCGGTTTCCTGCGTGCACTGCTGCGTGAGGATGACTTCACCACCAAGCGCATCGACACCGGTTTCATTGGCTCCCACCAGCACCTGCTCCAGGCACCGCCTGCCGATGATGAGCAGGGACGCATCCTGGACTACCTGGCCGATGTCACCGTGAACAAACCCCATGGTGAGCGCCCCGACAGCCCACGCCCGATTGAGAAGCTACCCAAGGTGGAAGATATTCCCCTGCCACGTGGTTCCCGTGACCGCCTGAAGCAGCTGGGGCCTGAAGGCTTCGCCCGCCATCTGCGTGAGCAGGATGCCCTGGCAGTCACCGATACCACCTTCCGTGATGCCCACCAGTCACTGTTGGCCACCCGCATCCGTTCCTTCGCCCTGACCCCCGCGGCGCGCGCCGTCGCCAAGCTCACCCCGGAGCTGCTGTCCGTGGAGGCCTGGGGCGGTGCCACCTATGACGTGGCCATGCGTTTCCTCTTTGAGGATCCATGGGCCCGCCTGGATGAACTGCGTGAGGCGATGCCGAACGTGAACATCCAGATGCTGCTGCGTGGCCGCAACACCGTCGGCTACACCCCGTACCCGGATTCCGTATGCCGCGCATTCGTGCAGGAAGCAGCGAAGTCTGGTGTGGATATCTTCCGCATCTTCGACGCCCTCAATGATGTCTCCCAGATGCGCCCGGCCATCGACGCCGTCCTGGAGACCGGAACCACCGTCGCCGAGGTCGCCATGGCCTACTCCGGTGACCTATCCAACCCCGGTGAGAAGCTCTACACCCTGGACTACTACCTCAAGCTGGCTGAGCAGATCGTCGAATCCGGCGCCCACGTCCTGGCGATCAAGGACATGGCGGGCCTGCTGCGTCCAGCGGCAGCCACCAAGCTGGTCACCGCTCTGCGACGCGAATTCGACCTCCCGGTCCATGTTCACACCCACGACACCGCAGGTGGTCAGCTGGCCACCTACCTGGCAGCGGCCAACGCCGGTGCCGACGCTGTCGACGCCGCATCAGCACCGCTGTCCGGCACCACCTCACAGCCATCGATGTCCGCACTGGTGGCCGCCTTCGCACACACCCGTCGCGACACCGGCCTCAACCTGGATGCCGTCTCTGACCTGGAGCCCTACTGGGAGGCAGTCCGCGGACTCTACCTGCCATTTGAGGCTGGCACCCCTGGCCCGACCGGTCGTGTCTACCGCCACGAGATCCCCGGTGGCCAGCTGTCCAACCTCCGTGCGCAGGCCGTGGCACTGGGCCTCGCGGATCGTTTCGAACTCATCGAGGACTACTACGCCGCAGTCAACGACATGCTGGGCCGTCCCACCAAGGTGACCCCGTCCTCCAAGGTTGTCGGTGACCTGGCACTGCACCTGGTCGGTGCAGGCGTGGATCCGGCAGACTTCGCTGCGGACCCACAGAAGTACGACATCCCGGATTCCGTCATCGCCTTCCTCCGCGGCGAGCTCGGTACCCCTCCCGGTGGCTGGCCTGAACCACTGCGCACGCGCGCACTGGAAGGCCGCTCCGAGGGCAAGGAACCACTTGCTGAGATCCCCGCTGAGGAGCAGGCACACCTGGATTCTGAGGACTCCGCAGAGCGCCGTGGCACCCTCAACCGTTTGCTCTTCCCGAAGCCGACCGAGGAGTTCCTCGAGCACCGTCGTCGCTTCGGCAACACCTCTGCTCTGGATGACCGCGAGTTCTTCTATGGGCTGAAGGAGGGACGTGAGGAACTGATCCACCTGCCACACGTGTCCACCCCGATGCTGGTCCGTCTGGATGCGGTTTCTGAGCCGGATGACAAGGGCATGCGCAATGTCGTGGTCAACGTCAACGGTCAGATCCGCCCGATCCGCGTCCGCGATCACGCCGTGGAGTCCGTCACCGCCACCGCGGAGAAGGCCGACACCACCAAGAAGGGCCAGGTTGCTGCACCGTTCGCCGGTGTGGTCACCGTGACCGTTGCTGATGGTGATGAGGTCAAGGCTGGTGACGCCGTGGCCATCATCGAGGCTATGAAGATGGAAGCCACCATCACCGCCCCTGTGGACGGTGTCATTGAACGCGTGGTTGTTCCTGCGGCCACCAAGGTGGAGGGCAATGACCTGATCGTGGTCATCGCTTAAAGCACCTGCGTTAATTCTTGAAGCCGTCAGTCTCCCTGAGGACAGGAGGACTGAGGGCTTCAGGCTTTTCAGAGGGTGGCCCCAGACACATGTTGAGGTCTAGGCTTAGGGGACAAGGAAGAAGTGATTTCACCACCCTCAAAGGGGCAGGGGAATAGTTGAACGCAGGAGCTGCCCTTTGAAGTCTTGAGAGACCAGTCGGGAGCCCACCATGCGTATCCACGAAGTCCGAACCCATGCCTCTGCCGAGGAATTTCCCCGTGAGGAACATCTGGCCTGGAAGATCGCACAGGTGGCCGCCGACCCGGTGGATATCCTCCCCGAAGTGGAGGCGATGATCATCAACAGGATCATCGATAATGCCGCAGTTGCGACAGCCTCCCTGTTGCGGCACCCGGTGACCACCGCACGTGCCCAGGCACAGTCCCACCCGAAGGTCGGCGGGGCGAAGGTCTTTGGTGTCAGCGGTGGTTATTCTGCTGAATGGGCAGCTTTTGCCAATGGCACGGCGGTGCGTGAACTGGATTTCCATGACACCTTCCTGGCCGCCGATTACTCACATCCAGGTGATAACATCCCACCCGTCCTGGCGGTGGCACAGGCACGTGGGAGCAGCGGGGAGGATCTGATCCGGGCGCTTGCCACGGCCTATGAGATCCACGTGGATCTGGTCAAAGGTATCTGTCTGCATGAGCACAAGATTGACCATGTGGCACACCTTGGGCCGGCAGCCGCAGCAGGGCTGGGAACCCTGCTGCACCTGGACCCTGAGATCACCTATCAGGCGATCGGACAGGCACTGCACACCACCACCGCCACCCGGCAGTCCCGCAAGGGGGAGATCTCCTCATGGAAGGCCTTTGCCCCGGCTTTTGCCGGCAAGATGGCCATTGAGGCGGTCGATCGGGTGATGCGCGGGGAAGGGGCACCAGCACCCATCTGGGAGGGGGAGGACGGAGTCATCGCCTGGTTGTTGTCCGGGAAAGACCATGTTTACCACGTACCATTGCCGGGACAGGGCGAGGAAAAACGAGGCATCCTGGAGACCTACACCAAGGAACATTCTGCGGAATACCAGTCTCAGGCTGCCATTGACCTGGCACGTCACCTCAAACCCCGAGTGGAGGAGGCCGGTGGAATCACAGAAGTGGAGTCCATCGTGTTGCACACCAGCCACCACACCCACCATGTGATCGGCACCGGTGCGAATGATCCACAGAAGATGGATCCGGCCGCTTCCAGGGAAACACTGGATCATTCCATCATGTACATCTTTGCCGTCGCCTTATCTGATGGGCAGTGGCATCACGAGCACTCCTACAGCAGGAAACGTGCCACCCGTCCGGAGACCGTTGCCCTATGGCAGAAAATATCCACGGTGGAGGACCCGGAGTGGACACGCCGCTATCACTCGGAGGACCCTGAGGAAAAGGCCTTCGGAGCCAGGGCTGTGATCACGATGGCTAATGGAAAAGTCATCGCGGAGGAACTCGCGGTGGCCGACGCCCACCCACTGGGTGCCCGCCCCTTTGAACGTGAGCAGTACATAGCCAAGTTCCGTGAATTAGCCGGAGGCGTTGTTTCCAGCTCGGAACAGGACCGCTTCCTCGACACCGTCCAAACCCTTCCGGACCTCGGGGAGTTGGGGGAGCTGAATATTGAGATCGACCCCGGCATCCTGGCCACAGCTCCAGTCATCGGGGAGGGGTTGCTGTGAATATGTTCTCCACAGCGGTGAGCCCGGGGGAGCGTCGCCAAGCACTGCGTGCCTCCCTGCAGGCGGCACCCATCACGCGGCTTCCGGGAGCCTTCTCACCCCTGGTTGCCCGCAGCATCCAGGAAGCCGGATTCGAAGGCGTCTACGTCAGCGGCGCCGTCATCGCCGCCGACCTGGCACTACCGGATATCGGATTGACCACACTCAGTGAAGTCACAGCGCGTGCCCGACAGATTGCGCGTGCCACGGACCTACCTGTGCTTGTCGACGCGGACACCGGATTCGGCGAACCCATGAACGTGGCCCGCACCATCACCGAATTTGAGGACGCAGGTGTTGCCGGCTGCCACCTGGAGGACCAGGTGAACCCGAAACGCTGTGGACACCTCGAGGGTAAGGAAGTGGTACCGGTGGAGCAGATGCTGCGCCGGATCACAGCAGCCGTGCACGCCCGCAGGGACCCCGGATTCCTCATCTGCGCCCGCACCGATGCCGCCGGGGTGGAGGGCATTGAATCCGCGATCGACCGTGCCCACGAGTATGCAGCCGCCGGAGCTGACCTGATCTTCACCGAGGCGCTCCACACCCGTGCTGATTTTGAACGTTTCCGCGAAGCCGTGCCTGATGTACCACTGCTGGCCAACATGACGGAATTCGGCAAGACTGAGCTGCTCCGTGCCTCAGAACTGGAGGCGATCGGCTACAACGCCGTGATCTACCCCGTCACCACCCTGCGTATCGCCATGGGCCAGGTGGAACAGGCACTGGGTGAGATCGCAGAATCCGGAACCCAGGCCGACTGGATCGACCGCATGCAACACCGCAGCAGACTCTATGAACTGATCCGCTACGCCGAATTCAATGTTTTTGATCAACACCTGTTCACCTACAAGAGGAAGACCTGAGAGTTTAAGGAACTGACATGTCTGAAAAGAATATGGATGTCCGCAAGGGCCTCTATGGAGTGATTTCCGACTACACTGCTATCTCCAAGGTGATGCCCGAAACTAACTCCCTGACCTACCGGGGCTATCCGGTCCAGGACCTGGTGGAACACTGCAGCTTCGAGGAGGTGATCTACCTGCTCTGGCGCGGTGAATTACCCACCGCCGAACAACTACGTGAATTCAACACCAGGGGCCGCTCCTACCGTTCCTTGGATGCCGGACTGATCTCCCTGATCCACTCCTTGCCGGTGAACTGTCACCCCATGGATGTGCTGCGCACCGCCGTGTCCTACCTGGGTACCAAAGATCCGGACCCCTTCACCCGGGATGCCGCCCATGTGGTGCGGATCGGGCACAACCTCCTGGCGCAGCTACCGATGGTAGTGGCCATGGATATCCGACGCCGGAGGGAAGATGACATCATCGCCCCAGACCCAGACAAGGGAATCGCGGAGAACTTCCTGTCCATGGTGTTCGGCAATGCCCCCGGCTCCGTAGCCAACAGCTCGGAGGATATCCGTGACTTTGAACGCTCGCTGATCCTGTATGCCGAACACTCCTTCAACGCCTCCACCTTCACCTCCCGGGTGATCACCTCCACCCGGGCAGATGCCTACTCCGCCATCGCCGGTGCCATCGGTGCACTCAAAGGGCCACTGCATGGTGGTGCCAATGAGTTTGTGATGCACACCATGCTCGACATCGACGATCCCACCAAGGCAGGGGAGTGGGTGGAACACGCCCTGGACAACAAATCCCTGATCATGGGATTTGGCCACCGCGTGTATAAAAGTGGTGACAGCAGGGTGCCCTCCATGGAGAAATCCCTCCGCGCCCTGGCCAACCGCCACCGTGCCACCAAATGGGTGCATATGTATGAGGAGATGCAATCAGTGATGGACAGTCGCACCGGCATCAAACCCAACCTGGACTTCCCGGCAGGCCCCGCCTATTACATCCTCGGATTCCCCGTGGATTTCTTCACCCCACTGTTTGTCCTGGCACGTCTGGCCGGCTGGACCGCACACATCGTGGAGCAATATGAGAATAACTCGCTGATCCGCCCGCTGGCCGCCTACAACGGTGTGGAACAACGTGAGGTGGTGCCGATTGACCATCGGTAGACCAGCAGGTGGATTACCTCCTGCGCAGCAGGTCCTGCCCTGTGGCGGGAAAAGCCCGTTGCACACAGTCCTCACGCGGGCACACCCGGCAACCGGGACCAATCTCCGCTGCTGAGGAAGGATCCAGATTCAACCCCTGGGAATACACCAGGTGGGGTGCCTCGGAGATGTCACAACCGAGTCCGATGGCAAATTCGGCCACAGGATTGCCAAAACCAGATGATCTACCCCGCACAGATTTGGCCATCCACAGATAGGTCCGGCCATCTGGCATGCGGGCAACCTGCCTGGTGATGGTGCCCTGGGATTCAAAGGCCTGATGCAGTGTCCACAGGGGACATGTGCCATTGGTTCTGGAGAAGTGGAACGTCGCCGCTGACTGACGTTTAGAGATATTGCCAGCACGGTCAGACCTGACGAAGAAGAAGGGCACCCCCTCATTCCCCTGCCTTTGCAGCGTGGAGAGCCGGTGGCAGGTGGACTCGAAGGAGACACCGAATCGTGCTGAGATCAGATCAATGTCGAATCGTGTACTGCGTGCAAAATCCAGGAAACTGCCATAGGGCATGACCACAGCACCGGCGAAGTACTGCGCCAAACCGACCTTGGCCAGTTCCACGGCCTCCGGTGTAGGGAGATCCGGGTGGTCATCGGTTAATGCCTCCAGGAGCTGCACATGTTGGAGCCCAGCAATCTCCTGTGCGAGCTGGAAACACTGCTGGGATTCCGTGAGGTCCTCACGGAGGAAGATCTGTCGGTAGCTGTGATCGACATGGCGACGTTCACTGAGACCGGGAGCGCGGAAGCGGACTGTGAAGTTGAACTCCTGATCAAGAAGCTGTGTCAGGCGCATGACCCGCATTCCGGGAGTGCCAAGAGTTTCTGCGAGTTGTTCACCTAATCTGTCGAGCGGATCGATGTGATTACGGTGAGCCGCGAAATAATCACGGACATAGTCATAGGGAGTCCGGTGATCTGTCTCCGGTGATGCCGGGTGGATGATGTGACGGGCGATGGTGGGGAAGCGGGCTGCCAGGTCTGAGAGCTCAGTAGAGGAAAGAACGGGCCCACCGCTGAGTGACAGGGCCTCTGACAGTTCTGCAACTGTTGAAGCATCGTTATCAGGGGAAAAATAACCAGCTTCAACTGCAAAGGCTTTGGTCAAATGCAGCAACACGGTGGCGGTGAGTGGTCTTTTATCGTTTTCCAGCTGATTGAGATAGCTGGTCGATAATTCTAATTTCTCTGCCAGCATCGCTTGGGTGAGTCCATGGGCTTTGCGGAGAGCATTGATCCTTGCCCCCGAATACAGCTTTGTCATCTCAAGAATCTCTCTGTAAATAGGTCCCAACCAGTAATTTTCACAAGTATTGCTAAAAATAGAAAACTAACACTACAAAATTACACATACTTTAACGGATTGGTGGTGGGCACTGCGTTCCTTAGATTGAATATCAACCCCGATTAATCAAATGACTTTTCAGGAGCCCACTGGATGAATGCCTCCCCGGCCACCCTCCACATGCCAACACCACCTGCGGATAGCTGCCTGGAACCAGACAGAAAGCCAGCTGACCACGGTGACATGAAGACCAGAGACTATCCACGGTACGAAGCCTTTGCTGATGGCACCGCCGCACGTGAAGTCGTGCTCAATGATCTGCTGGGCATCTCCACTCCGGGCGTGAGACCGATGCGTCCTCGGACAAGCACCCTTGATATGTCCCAGTCCTTTGCTGATGGTTCAGCTCTGCGACAGGTATCCATGGAAAAGGCGCTGCGATGATGAAGACGATGCGGACAGCAGAAGACCCAGGCCTGATGGAACTCACCGCACGTTATAGCGCCGGGACTGTGAACCATATGCAGTTTATGGAAGAACTCATGAAATGGACACTGGTCACCTCACCCCACCTGGATTCTGGGAGTTGAGCAATGCAAAAGCTCCCTGCAGGGAACCTGCAGAGAGCTTTCAAAAAGTGTCAGAAACTACTTGATCTCGAGGAGAACCTGTCCCTTGGTGACACCCTCACCAGCAGCAACAGCTAGACCGGTGACGGTACCGGACTTGTGTGCCTTAACTGGGTTTTCCATCTTCATGGCCTCAAGCACGACGACGGTGTCGCCCTCGTTGACCTCAGCGCCCTCTTCGACGTTGACCTTGATGACGGTGCCCTGCATTGGAGCAGCAACGGAGTCACCGGAGACACCAGCCTTGGCGCCACCTGCACGACGCTTCTTGGCCTTCTTCTTGGCAGCACCTGCGCCGCCACCGAGTGCCAGATCGCCCGGGAGTGCAACCTCAACGCGACGGCCGTCGATCTCGACGATGACCTTCTGCGCTGGGGTCTGCTCTTCGTCATCCATGTCAGCTGCGTCGACGAAAGGCTCGATTGGGTTCTCCCACTCTTCTTCGATCCACTTGGTGTAGATCTCGAAGCCGTCTTCATTGCCGATGAAGGCAGGGTTGGAGACGATGTGGGAGTGGAATGGGATGACGGTTGGCATACCCTCGACGATGTACTCGCCCAGTGCACGACGGGAACGTTCCAGAGCCTGCTCGCGGGTGGAGCCCCAGACGATCAGTTTGGCCAGCATGGAGTCGAACTGGCCGGAGATCTCGGAACCTTCAACAACACCGGAGTCCATGCGGACACCCGGGCCTGATGGCTCGCGGTACTTGGTGATCTTGCCTGGTGCAGGCATGAAGTTGGTGCCGGCATCCTCACCGTTGATGCGGAACTCGAAAGCATGGCCGCGTGGTGTTGGATCTTCCTTGATGGAGAGCTCAGCGCCCTCAGCGATGCGGAACATCTCACGGACCAGGTCAAGACCGGTGGTCTCTTCGGTGACCGGGTGCTCAACCTGCAGACGGGTGTTGACCTCGAGGAAGGAGATCAGTCCATCGGAGCCGACCAGGTACTCAACGGTGCCTGCACCGTAGTAGCCAGCCTCACGGCAGATGTCCTTTGCGGAGGAGTGGATGCGCTCGCGCTGCTCATCGGTGAGGAATGGTGCTGGGCCCTCTTCGACGAGCTTCTGGAAACGACGCTGGAGGGAGCAGTCACGGGTGCCGGCGACAACAACGTTGCCGTGTTTATCGGCGATGACCTGAGCCTCAACGTGGCGTGCCTTGTCCAGGTAACGCTCAACGAAACACTCACCACGGCCGAAGGCGGAGACTGCTTCACGGGTTGCAGACTCGAAGAGGTCAGCAACCTCTTCCATCTTGTAGGCAACCTTCATGCCACGTCCGCCGCCACCGAAGGCAGCCTTGATGGCGATTGGGAGACCGAACTCCTCAGCGAAGGCAATGACTTCATCAGCGTTCTTGGCAGGTTCCTTGGTGCCTGGAACCATCGGCGCGTTGGCGACATGTGCGATGTGGCGTGCGGTGACCTTGTCACCGAGGGAGCGGATGGACTCTGGTGATGGTCCGATCCAGATCAGGCCAGCGTCAATGACGGCCTGAGCGAAATCAGCGTTCTCAGCCAGGAAACCATAACCTGGGTGAACGGCGTCTGCGCCGGACTTGCGTGCTGCGTCAATGACCTTGTCAATGACGAGGTAGGACTCTGCGGAAGTCTGTCCGCCAAGTGCGAAAGCTTCATCTGCATAGGCAACGAATGGTGCGTCTGCATCTGGTTCTGCGTAGACGGCAACTGAGGCGATGCCCTCGTCGCGAGCTGCACGGAACACACGGATTGCAATTTCACCACGGTTTGCAACAAGCACCTTGGTGATCTTCCTGGTCTCGACTGACACTAAAACCCTCCTGGTTTTGATTTACTTCACAACAAGGCACCGCACCACTGAGTGGTTTCATAAGGCATGCCTTGGCGATAAGGAATATTCTTGCACACTAACTCGGTGTTCTTTTAGTGAATCCCGCTAAGAGCGTTAAAGAAAACGAATTCAGGTGCACCCTGTGACCGCGTTAACATACCAGAAATACGCTAACCCATGATAACTTTGCAGGCAAAGTTACTGTGTGTGGCAGGTTTAAAGTGCTCCCGGCTCATCGCCACGCACGATCGGCATGCGAACCATGTTGCCCCACTCAGCCCAGGAGCCGTCATAGTTGCGGACATGGTTGAAGCCGAGAAGATACTTCAGGACAAACCAGGTGTGGGCGGCACGATCTCCCACGCGGCAGTACACGATCGTCTCATCGGTGGGGTTGAGTTCGCCGTAGATACCCTCCAGTTCCTTCCGGCTGCGGAAGTTGCCATTGGGGAGAACTGAGCGTTCCCAGTCGCGGTGGACCGCGCCCGGGATGTGGCCGCCACGGAGGACGCCTTCGCCGGTGACCGGCTGTTCGTCTTGGTTAAGGCCTCGGTACTCCTCGGCGGTGCGGACATCCACAATGGACATCTCGCGGGAGGCCGTCAGTGATTCGAGGATCTCAGCGACGTAGGCGCGTTGTCCTTCGTCGGTACGCTCCGCCACCGGGTAATCAGTCGGAGGGTACTCCGGAACCACGTAGGAGGTGTCGCGTTCCTCAGACATCCAGGCATCGCGACCGCCGTTGAGTAGACGGACATCAGGGTGGCCGAAGAGCTCGAACACCCAAAGTGTGAATGCGGCCCACCAGTTGGACTTGTCGCCGTAGATGACAACGGTGTCATCGCGGTGGATGCCCTTGCGGTTCATCAGGTCGGCAAAGGCCTGACCATCGATGAAGTCACGGGTGACTGGGTCGTTGAGATCCTTGTCCCAGTCGATGCGGACAGCACCCGGGAGATGGCCAATGTCATATAGGAGTGAATCCTCGTTGGACTCAACAACCTTCAGACCCGGGGAACCCAGTCGTGCGGAGAGCCAGGACGCGGAGACGATCTTTTCAGGATGTGCGTAGTCCTGGAATGGGGGGAACGGGTCGAACGGTGCTGCCATGTGAGGTCGCTGCCTTCCGTGATTTGAGTGGTACTTTCAATAACTGCTTTACCCAGCATATTGGTTCAACCCGGCTGTGTCCTTAATTACTTGTGGGAACCTCAAGTCCACCACTTCATGCCACGTGCTTTATTGTCTATCGTGTCAATATGAAAGAACCTGACTTTCGACGCTGCTTCGCGAATCGACACCTTTAAGGTTTCCCATGTTGTCCCCATCTTTTACCTTGTTGATTCCCCCTCGGCCGGTCTCTGCCAGCGCACACACAGCGCCCCCGCATCTGCCACACCACGGCACCTGAAAACAGCTGAGGATCATGAGAAAGTGAAATCTACCACCTATGTTCAAAAGCATCGTCGTTTTCGAAGTCGAAGGCGGATCTGACAAATATCTGGACGGCCACCGCAGGGACACCATGCCCATCGTCAACTCCATTGCAGGACACGGCTGGCACTCTGAGGTCGTGTACTACCGACCAGAATGGACCGAGGACATTTTTGACCATGTCACCGGAAAATTCGATGGATATATCTCGCGTGTGAACCCGGGAAACATCCCCGGTGGCGAACGTGGCTACTTCGACCTGCTGACCCGTCTCTCCGAAGCGGGCCTGGTGGGCATGTCCACCCCGGAGGAGATGGTGGCCTACGGGGCAAAGGATGCTCTGGTCAAACTCTCCCAGACAGATCTGGTCCCCACCGACACCCACGCCTATTACGACGTGGAGACCTTCCACCGCACCTTCCCCTCGTCCCTGTCCTACGGGGAACGGGTACTCAAGCAGAACCGTGGTTCCACCGGCAGTGGTATCTGGCGGGTGCAACTGAGGGACAAGAACCTGGCGGCCACCATCCGACCAGGGGACTCCCTCCCCCTTGATACCGAGGTCAAATGCACCGAAGCGGTGGATAACCACACGGAGATCCGCCAGCTGGGTGAGTTCATGGACTTCTGTGACCAATACATCGTGGGTGACAACGGCATGTTGGTGGACATGCGCTTCATGCCCCGCATCGTCGAAGGCGAGATCCGCATCCTCCTGGTGGGACCACACCCGGTCTTCGTGGTGCACAAGAAGCCCGCTGAGGGGGAGGATAATTTCTCTGCCACACTGTTCTCCGGAGCTCACTACACCTATGACCAGCCCGAAGACTGGCAGGACCTGGTGGACATGTTCGCCGCCGCACGTCCTGTCATCGCGGAGAATCTCGGTGGGGATAACATCCCCCTGATCTGGACCGCTGACTTCATACTGGACACCGCTGCTGATGGCACTGATACCTACGTGCTCGGCGAGATCAACTGCTCCTGTGTTGGTTTCACCTCTGAGCTGGACATGGGGATCCAGCAGCTGGTGGCCCAGGAAGCCATCAGACGCGTTGAGGATGCAACTTCCCGGGCTGCCTAGCCACAGGTGGTTTCTTAGTTCTTCAGCGGTTTCCTGGTACGTGCCATGTGGGATGCACGTTCCACATTTGAGGGCAGGATGATCACTTCCCCGGCAGATGTCGCCTCATGAGAACCCAGTTCCTCTGCAGAGATCCGTTGTCCTCCGGGGACACTCAACAGGTTTTTCAGGGCGTCGGCAATGATCATGTCGTTGGTACTGAAATCCCCGCTGGGGGTTTGCAACTGCCCGGGATCTGGCAGTGTCAGGTAGACGGTGGGTGCGGGGTGGTACCCCGGTGCTAACCGACGCGCCACTGTCAGTGCCTGCGCCAGGACGTGATCACTGGACATGATGATGGTGTCCCGGTCGCGCAGCAACCCGAAAGACTGAGCCTCGAAGGCGGAGCTGAAGGAGCGGGCATCCATGAACAGCTGGAAAGTCTGATTCACCGGGTTTTTCTTAGCAGCCTGTTCCAGGCGTTCGATGGTGCGGGCGGTACCACCCCAGGCCGGGATGAGACCGACTGTGCGCTCCGGGAATCCGATGCGGCTGTCAGCGTGGACAACCGCGACATCGCAGTGTAGGAGCATTTCCGCGCCACCCCCCAGGGCCACGCCGCGTACTGCGGCGACCACAGGAAACTCAGCATGGAGCAGGGCCTCAAAAGATTCCCGGCCGATGCGGAAGAGATCAGCGGCGGCGTGAGCATCGCCGTCTTCAGCTGCCCTGGCCAGAGTGGACAGGTCTGCACCGGCGCAGAAGGCGCGGGATTCATCGTTACCGATAACCAGCGCACGGATGCCCTGACTGTGTCCTTCCCTGCCTGTCTGTGCTATCAGCTCGAGGGCTTCGCGGGTGCAGGAATTTAGTGGGGTGTCCAGATCCAGGAGGGCTGTGCCGTCGTCAAGCAGGGTGACAGTGCCACCGTCATTGGCGAAGATGATGCGACCCTGCTGTTTCAGTGCGGTCGCGGTGATGACCCCATCACGTTGATGGACGGCAGTGGGTGAACCTTCTGTGCTCAGTGTTATTCCGGGGGCGGGGTAGAAACCGTTGTTGTCCAAGGCAAGTTGGAATAGCTCGGGGATTCTGTCACCCAGCATGGAGGCCAGGTGTTCCAGTCCGATGTCATCAGCGAGGGCGAAGGGGCCCTTCTTCCAGCCATAACCCAGTTGCATGGCCAGATCGATGTCCTCGACGGTGTCGGCGATCTCCGGGGAGGTTTCACAGCAGTAGATCAGGGTCTCCAAGAAGGTGTCCCGGGCGAAACGGCCGCCGGGACTGTCGGTGTCCATGATATCCCGTGCGGTGGTGTGTTGGGCTGCAGGATCGGTGATGGTCTGCTTGGCGCGGTAGGTGAACTCAGGGGTGACCACCTCTTCACGGCCTCGGTAAAACCCGGATGGACCGGTGCGACCGGTGAGACCGCGTTCCAGCAGACCGGTGAACAGTGGATGATCGGTGACGTTGAAACGGTGGTAGGCATCCTCTTCCGGGAGGGCATCGGTGAGACTACCCCAGATACCTGGAACCAGCTGCAGGCCGATGTAGTCGAAAAGCCCGAAGATTCCGGTGCGCGGGACTTCGAAGGGACGGCTGAAGAGAGCATCGGCAAGCTCAATGGGCACGCCATGATCAAGGGCGGTGCGGGCGCCCGCGGCCATCCACAGATTCCCGATCCGGTTGGCGATGAACCCGGGGGTATCCCGGCATTCCAGAACAGATTTGCCCAGTTGCTGCTCAATAGTCTGGATCAGCCGGCTGCGGGTGGAGTCACTGGTCAGTGGTCCGGTGACCAGTTCCACCAGGTGCATGGTGGTGGGCGGGTTGAAAAAGTGGACGATGGCGAAGTTCTTCCGGAATTCCTCCCCGGTGCCCTCTGTCAGCTCTGCCAGCGGGATGGTGGAAGTGTTGGAGGAGATGATGGTGTCCGGGGCACGGTATTGATCAATCAGCCGGAAGGAGTCGTGCTTGACCTGCAGGTCTTCGAACACCGCCTCGATGATCCAGTCAGCCTGTGCCAGGGCACCGGCATCATCGGTGATATTTCCCGTGGTGATACGTGAGGCGAACTCCGGCAGATAGAAGGCTCCGCGCTGCAACTGCCTTTCCACACCGGCCTCGGCCAGTCGGTCGGGGTCAGAAACCTCTCCGGAATGACGGTCCAGGAGCGTGACTTTGATCCCGGCATTGGCCAAGAGCGTGGCGATACCCGCACCCATGGAACCGGCACCGATGACGACTGCGTTGTTGATGGTGTTGTTGATGGTGTTGTTGTTCATGAGACTGCGCCCTTCCCGGAATTATTTCTTCTTGGCTGTGAATGCGGAGATGCCGGTGATTTCCCGGCCGACCAGCAGAGCCTGGATGGAATCGGTTCCCTCATAGGTGGAGACCACCTCCATGTCTGTCAGATGACGGGCAATATGGTTTTCCAACAGCAGTCCGTTGCCACCGAACATGTCGCGTGCCTCACGGCAGGCCGCCAGCGCCTTGCGGGAGGTGACCATCTTGATCATGGCTGCCATGGAACCGGTGAACTCACCCTGTTCCTGAAGCTGCGCCATGCGGGTGCACAGTAGTTGCATCTGGGTGACATCGGAGAGCATGGTGGCCAATTTCTCCTGAACCAGCTGGTAGCTGGCGATGGGAGAACCGAACTGTTCGCGTTCCATGGCGTAGTTGGCGGCCAGCTCAAAGGCCGCCATGCAGGCACTGGGAATGCTGTCCGCCCCACTGATCGCAGGGCTATCCACACTCATCGGCTGGCAGAACATGTTTTTTGTGGTTGTTGTATCAACCCTGTGGGTCCTGCTCGTCCGAACTCCGGACACCCCTCCCCCGGGAAAGGGGGACCCCACTGATAGCAGACGGATCAGATGGTGGCCGATCATCGTCCACATGCTCAGCTGTCTCCTCATCGGATTCGGCCTGATCGGAACAAGCATGATCACCTCGCTCCGCGCCGGGGACGACTTCGGCCTGGATGCACCAAGCCGTGGAGTGATCATCATGTGCGGTGGCCTGGCAGCCTTTGCCCTCTCCAAAACCATCGGACGCCTCACGGACCGGTGGGGTTCCAGGACCATCCTGCAGGCCAGTATCCTCGCAGGCATTGCGGCATTGGTGATGTTGCCGCTTGCCCCGGTCCTCGGCCTGTTGACGGTGGGCTGGGCCGTGGCAACCCTGGCAGCGCAGGGCATGCAGATGAGCATCAACCTGTCAGTACTGAGATCAGCGGGCGGCACCTCATTGATTTCCACGGTGCAGGCCTTCCGTTTCTATGGGTCCTCCCTGACCCCGGTGATCCTGCTTCCTATGTATACAGTGTCCATCACGTGGGCCTTCTGGGTACCAGCACTGGCACTGGCGGTGGCCCTGCTGTTGCAGCACACCACAAGAACCTCTGAGAACCCCTGAGAAACTCGGATGTCTAAAGCTGACTGAGACCCCCTCCGCGGGGGCGGGAACAACCCGTCCCCGCAGAGGGGGTCTCACTCGACAAAACAGACAGGAACCTACACCAGCTCCACCGCGATGGCCTGTCCCTGGCCCACCCCAATGCACATGGTGGCAACACCACGGGAGCCACCGGACTGCTCCAGACGATTGAGCAAGGTGATGGCGATGCGGGCTCCGGATGAACCGAGTGGATGCCCCAGTGCGATGGCACCGCCCCAGGAGTTCACCTTCTCCGCAGCCAGACCAAGCTGGTCCATACATGCCAGCGATTGGCTGGCGAATGCCTCGTTGAGTTCAACGGCATCCACCTGGCCCAGATCCCAGGAGATCCTCTCCATGAGCTTCTTCGTGGCGGGAACCGGTCCAAGACCCATGACCTCTGGTGCCAGTCCAGAGGTGGCACTGCCCACAAAACGGGCACGTGCCGTCAAACCATGTTCCCGGAGTGCCTTCTCAGAGCACAGGATGATGGCGGAGGCACCGTCGTTGAGTGTGGAGGAATTACCTGCGGTGACCACGTTTCCCCCCGGAGACCACCGGCCGGAGTTGTGCCAGAACCTCAGTTGTGGTGCCGGGACGGGGACTCTCATCGGTGTCAACGAGGGTGACGTTACCTTTGCGGTCTGTCACCGGTACAGGGACGATCTCCGGGGTGAAGCAGCCTTCAGAAATGGCCTGTGCCGCCCGGTGCTGGGACTCAGCGGCAAACTCATCAGCCCGTTCCCGGGAGATCTCGCAGACACGGGCAACTTCCTCAGCGGTTTCGGGCATGGACAGGGCGGTATTCTCCTGGGCCTGAAAGATGGGATTGACGAATCTCCAGCCGATCGAGGTGTCGAAGGATTTCCCGGGGCCGCTGAAGGCCTTGGTGGGTTTTCCGTCACCCACGGTGCGCGGGACATCGATTCCACCCCGCCTGCCACCACGATATCGGCCTGCCCGGATTGGATCAGTGCAGCAGCAGTGGATATCGACGACATACCTGAGGCACACAGGCGGTTGATGGTCATACCCGGAACGGTGTCCGGGTAATCATTAAGCAGCCAGGCCATGCGGGCCACATTGCGGTTCTCCTCCCCGGCACCATTGGCATTACCCAGGGTGACCTCATCCACTCTGGCCGGGTCCAACCCGGAATCCTCCACCACGGCTTTGATGGCCAGTGCTGCGAGATCATCCGGACGGATGGTTGCCAGGGCACCGCCATAACGACCCACGGGAGTGCGTAGTCCAGACACCATGTACACACTATTTTCAGACATTCTCAATCATTCCTTTTCCGTATTATCTGGCGAGCAGCAGGGCATCGCCCTGGCCGCCTCCACCGCAGATGGATACTCCGGCTCGTCCAGCGCCACGTCGGGCTAATTCATGGGCGGCGTGTACCACGATCCTGGCTCCGGAAGCCCCGACCGGGTGCCCGAGTGCGATGGCTCCGCCGTGGATATTGGTGCGCTCGGCGGGGTAATCCAGCAGACGGAGTGACTCTGCGGCGACAGCTCCGAAGGCTTCGTTGATCTCCAGGAAATCCAGGTCATTGATTTCCCAGCCGAACTTGTCCAGGACAGCCCTGGTGGCCCGTGCAGGTTGGGCATGTAGGAGGGTGTCGGGGCCTGCGGTGTTGGCCCAACCGACGATGGTTGCCAATGGTTCAAGTCCACGGGATGCTGCAAATTCACGGGTAGCAAGGACGGTGGCGGCAGCACCATCGGAGAGGGGCGAGGAATTGCCCGCTGTGATGGTGCCATCAGGGATGAAGGTTGGACGCAGACCGGACAGGGTGTCGGTGGTGGTGTCTGGGCGTATACCCTCATCACGGTCGATGACGACCTGCCCTTTGCGAGGGATGTCCATCTCAACCGGGGCGATCTCGGCGTCGAAGGTACCACTGTCCCAAGCCGCAGCGGCACGCTGATGGGAGGCGGCTGCGATCTCATCCTGGGCTTGGCGGCTGACACCGAAACGGATGTTGCCCTCATCGGTGTTGACACCCATGGACTGCTGATCAAAGGCGTCGGTGAGTGCATCGCGCTCTAAAGAATCCATGCTGTTGATCGATCCATAAGAGACACCCTTGCGGGCTCCGGGGAGTAGATGTGGGGCATTGGACATGGATTCCTGTCCGCCTGCCACGACAACCTGTGCCTCCCCGAGGCGGATCAGACGGGCCGCATCGGTGATGGCACGTAAACCTGACAGGCAGACGCTGTTGACCGTCAGAGCGGGGACATCCAGGCTGATGCCGGCTTCCACGGCTGCCTGTCTGGCCGGATTCTGCCCGGAGTTGGATTGGACGACCTGGCCCATGATCACCTGATCGATATCGGTGGGCAGGATTCCAGCGGATTCAATTGCAGCGGCGATTGCCCGTCCGCCTAGTTGCGTGGCGGTCAGCGGTGCCAGCTGGCCGAGTAATTTGCCCTGGGGGGGTGCGTCGGGCGCCGAGGATGACAATGTCGTGGGGAGAAGTTGTGAAAGTCATGGCTGTGACTCTATTCCCCAACCACTCCCGGAATGTAGCGCCCATCATATTAATGTCCACATGGTCAGGGATTGATACCGAAGTTCACACCGTCCACCAATGAGGACACCGCCCCTTCCCCAACATGCACCCGCGGCAGGTGTATGAGGGGAAGAAGCGGTGTGGGGGTAAAAGTGAGGAAAGTACGCTAGTTGTCCAGGAGAACCTGGACGGACTCTGGGTCAGCATCAGAGAGCATCTGACGGCAGCGATCGTATTCGGTAGTTTCGCCGATCAGCTTCGCAGCGCGTGCCAGGGCTGCGATGGCGTGGAGGGCTCCCTGGTTCGGGCCGTGGGAGTAGGGGACAGGTCCCCAACCCTTCCAGCCGTTGGCGCGCAGACGGTCAAGGCTGCGGTGGTATCCTGTTCGAGCAAATGCGTAGGCAGTGATTTTCTCTTCATCAGTGGAAGCGTTCTCAATGGCTTCCTCAGCCCGTACAGCCCACACGAGGGGACTGTCCGGGTGTTCCAGCGCGGTCTGGGTAAGTGTTGGATCAGCACCGGCGGCCGGATCCTCCGGGAGCTTGACTGGTGGTGGTGCGAGCATGTCGTTGATTTGAACCATGGCTCTTATCCTATCTACTTCAGCAGGTGTGAGAAGATCATAAAGTTGTGCAGTCTAAAGGAAGAGGTTTGTAGTGGGTAGGGAAAACAGCCAAAAGGCGTCATCCACGCCTCAGGTTCCCCGCTCCTCCTACCGTTATGATCTTGACGGTTTGCGTGGCATCGCGATTGCCTTTGTGGTGATCTTCCATGTTTTCGTGGGGCGTGTCTCCGGCGGCGTGGATGTATTCCTGCTGCTGTCCGGTTATTTCTTCCTGGGGTCGCAGTTGCGGTACTCCGGCCGGAATAATGCCTCCATCAACCCGTGGTGGCCTTTTTGGCGCACGCTACGCCGGTTGATTCCAGCCCTGGTGGTGGTGCTGGGTGTCACGATGGTGGTGGTGCTGGCCTTTGTTCCGCGCCTCCAGCGTATCCACATCGCCAATCAGGTGGTGGCCAGCCTGTTCTATGTACAGAACTGGGAACTGGCCAGCCAGGGCGCAGATTATGGTGCTGCCTCCGCGGCGGTGAGCCCCTTCCAGCACTTGTGGTCGATGTCGGTGCAGGGACAGTTCTACCTCTTCGCCATCGGTTTGGGTATCGCGGTGATCATCATCCGCCGCTATCGCCCGGAGCTGACCCCGATGCGGATCGCCACTCCGGTGCTTGCAGTGCTGACCTCCGTGTCCTTCTTTGCCGCCCTGCTGTGGTACTTCATCGACCAACCGGTGAACTACTATTCCACCTTCACCCGCTTCTGGGAACTCGGGTTGGGGGCCCTGTTTGTTCTCTATGCACCGCAGGTGATTTTGAGTGCCCGTACCAAGGAGATCTTCGGGTTTGTCGGTCTGTTTATGGTGCTGTCCACCGGTTTCATCATGGATGGTGCACAGACCTTCCCGGGCCCTCCTGCCCTGTATCCGCTCATCGGTGCCTGCCTGATTATCCTGGGTGATGGCCGGGTGTCCATCTTCCTCTCCTCCCGTTTCATGCGTTGGTTGGGCGATATCGCCTATCCGCTCTACCTCTGGCACTGGCCACTTCTCATCGTCGGCATGGCCTACTTTGAATTGGAGAAGGTCAGCCTCCTGTTTGGTACGGGTGTCATCGCGATTTCGGTGGTGCTGGCTTGGTTGACTAATAAGTTTGTGGAAAAGCCCCTTCAACAGCGCGGCAAACGTCCGATGTTCCGGGAGTCACGCAGTGCTGATGCAATTGCGAAGATCCGTCAGGAACCAGCTGCGCGGTGGCGTGCCCTGGCCGGAGTGGCCGTGGTGGCAGTGGCGTTTTCCATGACGTCGACACCCCAGGTTCTGTACAACCGGGTGTTGGAATCGCAGACTACCAACCTGGATGCGCGTATCTATCCGGGTGCCCTGGCATTGACGGGTATGGATGTTCCCGTGGTGGAACCTGAACCGGATCCCTTCGTGCTGGCTGATACCTTCTCACCAGCCTGGACCAAGGGCTGCATGTCTGTCTTTGGTGATGATCCCAGTGAGCTTGCTGTGGATCGTTATGATCCGGAGTTCTGCACCTTCGGTGATCAGGCAGCTGATACTGAGGTCTATCTGGTCGGTGGTTCCCATGCTGAGCAGTGGGTGGCACCTTTGGACTCCCTGGGGCAGCAGCATGGCTTCAAGGTCATTCCACTGGTGCGACAGTCCTGCCCGGCCTTTGCGGAGGAACAGGATGGTATCTTCTCTGCTGAATGCCAGGAGTTCAACCAGCAGATGATCAAACGTCTGGAGGATGTTCAGCCGGATCTGGTGATCTCCAACTCCACCCGCCCCTTGCTGGAGAAGGGCAGCGGTATCGATGAGGTCCCCGCCTCCTACCTCACCTTGTGGGATTTCCTGGAAACCCAGAACATTCCCTTCCTTGGACTGCGCGATAACCCCTGGTTCATCCAGGAGGGTGGTGCTGGTTGGCTGGTGTCCCAGTGTTATGCGGAGGAACGTGATCTGGTTGCCTGCAGTATTCCGCGTGATGATTTCTACGCACCCGTGGACCCTGCAGCTGCGGAACTTGATCCCCGCCCGAATATGCTCGCGGTGGATACCTCCAACTGGTTCTGTCCGGGTGATATCTGCCCACCGGTGATCGGTAATATTTACGTCTACCGCGATGGCAACCACATGTCTGATGATTATGCGCTCTCCCTGTCCCCACTGCTGTGGGAACAGATCAGGTTGCTGCTCTAGTCCAACACCACATCAGCCCACACACCCACATGGTCTGTGCCCGCCACCCGGAATGCACCAGAAGCTCCGCAGGCTGCGTCACGGACGAGGATGTGGTCAATCCTCAGCACCGGTGCTGCGGCCGGCCAGGTGGGGGTTAAAGGCGCACAGTCATGCATACCCAGCCGTTTCATCGCGGGATGCGCGGTGCTGGCGTTGAAATCGCCGGCCATGATCAATGGTCCCGTGCTGGTCGTGGCTTTCTCCAGCTGTGTGAAGTCATGACGCCACAGTGTCAGTTGACGTTGGTTCACCGGGGCCACCGTGTGCACACCTATCACGGTCACACCCTGCTTGTCGACGACCGGTAGCTGGTGCAGTCCCGCCTTCAGCTGCAGGCCCACGGTAGCTCCATCCCCGGTGAGAACAGCCACGCCATGGCCGTTGCCCTTGATCGGTGGGCCACTGATATCAAGACCGGTGGCGGCAGCAACCGCCTGGGCTTCTGTCCGGGAGGTCTCCGCCAGGACCACTACATCCGGATCAAGGATAGTGATGTCGTCGACAAGCTCACCGCCATCGCTTCGCCCGTACAGCGTGTTGATCGCCACCACCCGGAGCGCATTCTCTGGTGGCGGGGGGATGGCACGCAACAGAGGCATCTCCAGCACCGCCAGGACCGCCAGGAGAGCTATTCCTCGGGTACGCCACCCCGGCAGGGCCAGCAGGACGAGAATGACCACCGCGATCCATGCGGTGGCCTGTAGTGCGATGAGCAGGGGATGAACCACCGGTAATGCGGGCGTGAGCAACCAGATCACCGCTCCGGCAGTCCCTGTAGCCAGGAATCTGCGCAGCACTACCTGATCCAGAAGTCGCTGGCGTTCAAGCCGAAGCTGTAGAGGGCCTTGCGGACCAGGGGCAGGGACAGGCCGATGACGGAGGAAGGATCGCCCTCGATGGAATCAATGAACCAACCACCCAGGGCTTCCAGGGTGAAGGCACCGGCGCACTGCAGTGGCTCACCAGACCGGGCATAGGCCTCAATATCTTGATCAGTGGCATCGGCGAAGTGGATGGTGGTCTGGACCGCCTCCACGATCTTCTTCTCACCCAACAGGATCGCGTGCCCGGTGACCAGGTGTGCGGTGCGGCCCCGTTGCTGTTTCCACCGCGCGATGGTGGCCTCCGGTGTGTGGGGCTTGCCCTGGAGCTCACCATCGAGCAGGAGCATGGAATCCCCTCCGATGACCACATCGGTGGGGAAGTCCGGGGCGATCTTCTCCGCCTTGGCCAGAGCCAGACGGGTGACAATCTCATCAGGTGTGGCATCCTGCAGAGTCTGGATGATGGCGTCCTCATCCACATCGGCGGGGTGGATCAGGGGCTCCACGCCGGCCTGGTTGAGGATCATGCGGCGGGAAGGGGACTGGGAGGCGAGGACAATATGCATGAGGAACGAGTCTAGTGAAAAAGACAGGAGGCGTGGGTGATACCACCAGAGGTGGGGTCACAAAACCCACCAGCAACGAAAAAACAAGTGGGAACAAAAAAAAAATTAAAGTCGTAAAGAATAAAGTAGCACC
>NZ_CALZFS010000019.1 GCF_945649885.1 uncultured Corynebacterium sp.
CGAAAGCTACCCGACCTGGCCCTGGGCGGCCCAGGGGCCGGAAAAACACTAAAAAAGCACCCATCCAGCCCGTCGGGAAGCACCCCACAGGTTAAACGACAAGCTAAGCAGAATCTCTCTCCTTATGGAAGGTGCCGGAAGAAAACCTACTTCTTCTTAGCCTTCGTACGCTTCTTCGTCTTGGTCGGAGCAAACACCAACGCACCCGCAATGGCAGCCAAGAACAGATCCTTCGACAAGGACAGACCATCCTCAGAAGGACGCAGACCATCTTCCTTGGTCATACCCGGGTTACGGAAGTAGATCGCCAGCAGACCAGCGGAGAAACCACCCAGGGCCAGACCAGCCAGACGGCTCGGCACCATCGGAGCCACCAACGCGCCACCGATACCCAGCTCCGAATACGCCACGAACTTACCGAAGGTATCTGCATCCATCTTCTCCATGGCCGGCACACCGGTTGCCGCAAAACCCTGAATACCTGCAGCCGCCTCAACCGGCATATCCAGCTTTCCATAACCAGACTGCAGCAGATAAGCGCCAGAAATACCACGCAGAATAAAATTAGAAATATTCATATTTCCCCTCCATAAAGGAATTGTTGACTTGCCAACCACCCTACCCAAATCCACCACAACCCCGTCATTAGACTGCTCATGACCCCCAACCGGTTCCCACCCACTTTTCCGGAACCACCCAATCTGTGGATAAACAAAATTATCCACAGATCCTGGTAGGAGTCACTTCACGGCATGGGCCGCGGCTGCTTTCATCGCAGTCATGCCCTCCATAGAAGAACTCACCGCGACCATCAGCTACTCCATAGGCGCGCTCACACAACTCCTCGCAGACGCGGCACCCACCGCCACCCTGACCCAAGGCCACCTCGACGCCGCCGTCACCCTCGAGAAGGCCTTCAACCAAAAAGCGCTTTTCGACGCCGCCCTCGCGCACGTGATCCAGGAGAGCCGTGCGGGCGACCTGGTCGGTTCCACCCGCCCCACCACCTTCCTCGCCCAACACCTCGACATCTCCACCACCGAAGCCCTCGCCCGCTTCCGCCGAGGCAAACGCGACTTCGGCACACTCGACGACCCCGACACCCCGGATGCAGAATCCCGCCGTGCCTATGGACGGGACTACTTCTTCACACACTCCATAAGCGCAGAAAAGCAGAACCTTCTCGACCGTGAAATCAAAAAGCTCCATAAGCAGGATCTGTCTATGGAGCTGAGGGACAGGGCGGTGAAGGAGGCGTCGACACGCCCCGTAGAGGACCTGCGCAGCTGGGTGCGCAACGAAGTCGCCAACCTCAACGAATCCGCTATGGACAGAGACCCCCACGCCGCAGCACGCAGGCGACATATCGTGATCGGCAAACCCGACGCTGACGGCGGCTGCTTCGTGCGCGCCTACTTCCCCGCCGCGACCTCCGCCCTGCTGGAAGCGGCCCTCGCGCCTGCCCGTAATCCCGGCTACGCAAGTCCCGTCGACGCAGAAGACGACACCCGTGGCCTGCAGCAACGCCGCGTCGACGCCTTCCACCAGCTACTACTGCGCCATAACGAAGTGCAGACCGAACGCAATGATGGTGTCGGCACGCTTGCCATCAGCATGTCCATAAAAGATATCGAGGACATGACCCCCACCAGCCGCTTTCCCACCAACACCCACTGCGACCTCACGCCTATGGACATCCTTTCCATAGGTGCTGCAAAATTCGACTTCCTCATCGTCCATGACCCCGACACCGGCCGCCCCCTCCACCTGGGTCGCACCCAGCGCACCGCCAACATCGAACAACGCATCGCCCTTATGGCAGCCGAAGGTGTATGCATCCACCACCGCTGCGAGCAATCAGCCATCAACTCCGAAATCCACCACGTCATCCCCTGGGCACAAGGTGGTCACACCGACATCGAAAATATGCACATCTTCTGCCGTACCCACCACAAACCCAACAACGACTCCCCCATAGACAGCCCCACACGCGGACGATCCGAACTCGACCCCCACACCGGCCGCTATGGATACCGACCCCCGAAAAATTTCTACAACCCCGACCCACAGATCGAACTCAACAACACCGCCAGACAAAATCGATCCGCCGGGGCGAAAATCCGCCGCCAGTAGCTCCACGGGGGAACTCTTCTACAGTGGGGCGCCAACACCGTCCATAAGGAGTTTCCGCCATGCGTAT
This sequence comes from uncultured Corynebacterium sp., assembly GCF_945649885.1. Classification (GTDB taxonomy): domain Bacteria; phylum Actinomycetota; class Actinomycetes; order Mycobacteriales; family Mycobacteriaceae; genus Corynebacterium. The sequence continues at coordinate 2,201 of NZ_CALZFS010000019.1, forward strand.
CTTCGTCGGCTTCGGCGACTACCCACACACCGTCGATGCCCTACGCACCGCCGGTGCCACACTCGTTTCCTCCATAAGCGAGGCAGAAGGGTTTGTCTTCACGCAAACCCCCGACACCGAATTCCCGGACCTCCCACCCCATATCCGTTGGGTGCAGCTCCCCAGCGCCGGCATCAACAACTACTTCGCCGCCGGCCACATCACCCCGAATCGCCGCTGGTCCAACGCCTCCGGTGTCTATGGAAGACAAGTGGCAGAAGCTGCTATCGCACTCCTACTCGGACTGCTCCATAAGCACCCCACCATGGTGCGGGCCGACACCTGGTCCCCCGGCACCGACATCGACACCACCACCTCCTGGCTGGATGGCACCACCATTGCCATCATCGGCGGCGGTGGAATCGGCCAGGAAATCGCAGCAATGCTCCGCCCCTTCGGCGCACGCTCCCTTGCCGTAACCCGCACGGGACAACCCAACGAGCTTTTCGACACCACCCTCTCCATAAAAGAATTACCCACCGCACTGGCCGCCGCCGACCATGTGGTGGTGGCAGTCCCCCTGACCACCGACACCCGTCATCTTTTCAGCGATGAGCAGTTCACCGCCATGAAACCCGGAGCCAATCTCGTCAATGTCGCACGCGGTGAAGTGGTGGACACCGATGCCCTGGTGCGTGCGCTTGATTCCTCCTCCATAGGCGGGGCAGGTCTTGATGTCACTGATCCTGAACCACTTCCGGACGGACATCCTCTATGGGGGCGTGACAATGTCATCATCACCCCACACACAGCCAACACCCTTTCCTCTATGGACGCACTCCTGGCACCGGTGATCGCAGAAAACTATCGACGCTTCACCGCAGGTGAACGCATGCTCACCGAGGTGGATGTGAACAAGGGATATTAAACCTCCATAAACAACTATCCCCTCCATAGACAGTTTTCTGCTTATGGAGGGGAAAGCTGTTGGTTAGGGGATTCTACAGTGCGGGAGCGTCGAGCACCTTGGTGACAAGCTCTGCAATCTTGGATCGTTCGGAGCGTTGCAGGGTGATGTGGGCGAAGAGTTCGTTGTTTTTGAGGGATTCGATAACGGAGACGATGCCGTCGTAACGCCCGACACGGAGGTTGTCGCGCTGGGCGACGTCGTGGGTGAGGATGACCCGTGAGTTCTGGCCGATGCGCGAGAGCATGGTGAGTAGGACGTTGCGTTCCAGGGATTGGGCTTCATCGACGATGACGAAGGCGTCGTGAAGCGATCTGCCACGGATGTGGGTCAGGGGGAGCACTTCTAGCAGGCCACGAGAGAGAGCTTCCTCGATAATGTTCTGGCTGACCATGGATCCGAGTGTGTCGAAGACCGCCTGCGCCCATGGCCCCATTTTTTCATCCTGGTCGCCAGGGAGGTAGCCGAGTTCTTGGCCGCCGACGGCGTACATGGGGCGAAACACGATGATTTTGCGTTGGATGCGGCGTTCCATGACGGCATCAAATGCGGCACACAGGGCAAGCGCGCTTTTACCGGTGCCGGCCGCGCCGCCTATGGAGACGATGCCGACGGAGTCGTCGAGAAGCAGGTCGATGGCGATGCGCTGCTCCGCGCTACGACCGGGGATACTGAAAACCTGCTGGTCGCCGGGGACCAGTTCAATGGTTTTCGCCGCGGTCATTCTGCCCAGAGCGGAACCGCCCATAGGCGCTTTGAGGGTGAATCCGTGGTTGATGGGCAGGTGGGCCAATTCCTCTATGGAGAGTTGGTGGCCGTCGTAGATGTTCTGCAGCTGGGCATCGGTGACATGCGCGGTGGTCATGCCGGTATAGCCGCGGTCGCGGGCGAGTGCCGCGCGGTATTCCTGTGCGGTCACCCCGCTTGCCGACGCTTTGATTCTCATCGGCAGGTCCTTCGACACCAGCACAACCTCATGGCCCTCAAGCTGGAGATTCTTCGCGACCGCCAGAATGCGGGTGTCATTATCACCAAGCCGGAAACCAGCAGGCAGGCTCTCCATGTTCTGGTGATTGAGCTCCACATGAATATGCCCACCCTCCTCCCCTATGGGCAGTGGCTTCGACAGATCACCATGAACCTCACGCAACTCATCTAAAATCCGCAGCGCCTGACGGGCAAAAAAGCCAAGCTCAGGGTGCTGGCGCTTGGCTTCCAACTCAGTGATCACCACAATCGGCAACACAACATCATGTTCCGCAAACCTCGTCAGGGACAAAGGATCAGACAGCAGAACTGAGGTATCCAACACGTACGTCACCGTTGTCTCCATAAAGGATTCTGCCGCAGGCATTGAGGTTGGTTGACTCCCCCGGGAAGCACTATTGGCCGGCTGCGGTTCACCCCCTTCCCATGTCCACCGGCTTTTTCCGCTTATGGAGGGAAGCTGGCTGTGTTCAAGGAAATCTGGATGGGTGGTGGTCACAAGTCCTCCTCATAGTCGACTTAGCTGTGACGGTAGTTCCCTTATGGAGGACCGGTGTGGGGTTGGGGAAAGCTTTCACTCCGTGGTTACTGCGTGTTCATACAGTGAGGGTGGTGGTGGCGGTGTCAGATGCACTTCCTTATGGAGGATGTGGTGGGGTTTCACCACTGTGCGGTTTATTTCATCCCGTGGGCTGGTGAATGACTGTGTCATGAATGATTTAAATTTAGTTGATTTGTCATAGAAGCCAGCTATGCTGAATTTGTTCTCAGGGCGGGGTGTGATTCCCCACCGGCGGTAAGGTCATTCACCCGATGTGGGTGGTCAAGCCCGCGAGCGCCACATTTTCCTTATGGAGGGTGTGGGTCAGCAGATCCGGTGAGATTCCGGAGCCGACGGTCATAGTCCGGATGAAAGAGAACCGCGGTTTCATCATCGCATCTGTGTGTTTGGCATATTTGTTTTGGTGAACCCGGAATGACAGCCCCGAGGATTACATGTCTCACATCCTTCAAAGGGGAATGATCATGAATCCTATAACCGAATTGCTTGACGCCACCTTGTGGATTGGTGGGGTGCCCATCCTGTGGCGCGAGATCATCGGTAATCTTTTTGGCCTGGCCTGTGCGTGGGGTGGGATGCGGCGTCTGGTGTGGGCGTGGCCGGTCGGGATCGTCGGCAATGTGCTTTTGTTCACCGTTTTCATGGGTGGGTTGTTCAATACACCTCAGGATCTGGACCTTTATGGGCAGGCGGGGCGTCAGGTGATGTTCATCATCGTCAGTTGCTATGGCTGGTACCAGTGGTCTGCTTCACGACGCCGCGGCCAGTCCGACGGTAGCGGTTCAGCGGTGACCCCACGGTGGGCCTCCAACCGCGAGCGGGCCGGTCTTGTCATCGCAGCGGTGGTGGGGACCCTGGTGTGTGCCTGGGTTTTCCAGTCCCTGGGTTCCTGGGGGCCGTGGGCGGATGCGTGGATCTTTGTTGGCTCAGTGCTGGCCACCTATGGAATGGCACGGGGCTGGACCGAGTTCTGGCTGATCTGGATCGGTGTGGACATCGTCGGTGTCCCCCTCCTGCTGATCGCTGGCTACTACCCCTCCGCCTTCCTCTATCTTGTCTATGGAGTGTTTGTCACCTGGGGTTTCATCGTATGGATGCGGGTGCAGAAGAAGGAGCAGCCCAGCGATTCCCTTATGGGGGAATTTGCCACGATCCGCTGATATCCCCTCCCTCCATAAAGGATTGGTGATCGTTTATGGAGGGCATTGGTGGGGATAGGATTGGGGGACCCTATATGGAGGAGAGTTCAGTGTGAAGATCACTATTGTGGGCGGGTCGAAGGGCACGGGGGCACAGTTGGCGATTGCGGCGGTGAAGGTTGGGCATGAGGTGACGGTGGTGTCGCGTAGTGGGAATGTGCCGGATGGGTGTGTTGCGGTGGTGGGGGATGCGATGAATTCTGCTGTTGTGCAGGATGCGGTGTCGGGTGCTGATGCTGTGGTGGTGACGGTGGGTGCGGCGAAGGGTGTGAAGCATGCGCGTGCTGCGGTGACTCGTTCTGTGGTTGAGGCGATGCAGGCTGTGGGGGTGGGTCGTTTGATTGTGCAGTCGTCGCTGGGGGCCGGTGATTCCGGGGCGCAGTTGCCGGTCCCCTTGCGTCAGGTGATGAAGGTGTTGTTGGCGAAGCCGTTGGCCGATCATGATGAGCAGGAGGCGGTGGTCATGGGTTCCGGTTTGGAGTGGACGATTGTGCGTCCCACGGGGTTGAAGAACTCCCCTGCTCTGGGCTCCTGGAGGGCTCATGAGGTTGCTGAGGGGGAGTTTCTGGGTGGGGTGATTCCTCGTGCTGATCTGGCTGCTTTCCTTATGGAGGTTGCTGGGGATGATGCGACCGTCCATAAGGCGTTTGGGGTCAGCAGCTGATATCAGTAGTTGTTCCTGATCAATCGGGTGGCCCTCCATAGGTGTTTTTCGCTTATGGAGGGTTATTTTATTTCGCCGGTCCAGCTGGCGTAGGTGACGGGGAGGGCGCGTAAATCGCTGTTGATGAGGACGGACCAGACGCGGACGGCGAGGATGGCGGAGGCGACGGCGAGGAAGATGGGGAGGTAGCCCTGGGGTTCCATGTCGGTGAATTCGACGGCGGCGATGAGGCCGAAGAGTGGGGCGGCCATGGTGGTGGAGAGGAAGGCGGCGGCACCGAGGAGGGCGAAGGCGGCGATGGGGACGTCGAGAAGTGGTTGGAGGAGGGTGCCGATGATGGCGCCGATGGTGGTGCCGAGGGCGAAGGAGGGGATGAGGTTTCCGCCGACGGTGCCGACGCGGAAGGCGAGGAGGAAAAGGAGGACGCGTAGCACCAGTAATAACACCAGGGTGGGGAGGAGGATGGCGTCGGAAAGCAGGGTGTCTGCAACCCACCTGGGGTTGGCTAGGACGGTGGGGTATGTGTAGGCGATGGTGGCGATGATGAGGAAGCCGAGTGGCATTTGCCAGAGGATGGCGGGGCCTTTGGGTGAGTGGCGGGCGGCCCAGTTGGCGGAGACGCTGAACCAGTGGCCGGCGATTCCGGCGACGATGCCGGTGATGACGGCGGCGATCATCATGCCGGGGCTTTCGGTCAGCGGCACGGTGGCGAAGACGTCGGGGACGGGGACGAAGAGTCCGGTGGTGGCCACGGCTGCGGTGGTGGTGACAATGGCGATGACAACGGTGCGTGTCGACGCCTCCACCAGCAGTACTTCCAGCGCGAAGAGCACACCGGCCAGGGGCAGGTGGAAACTGGCACCGAGTGCGCCCCCTGCTGCGGAGGCCACCAAGATCCGTGTGGCGTCCAGGTCCAGCGACAACCAGCGGGAAAACCTCTCACCCACCATGCTGCCTGCGATACGGGGGGCGTTCTCTGCACCCACGGGTGCACCCGCGGCAACGGTGATCACCTGCAGGAATGCTGAGGCGATCGTCTCCGGAATGGGGACCTTCTTGCCCTGCATCGCACCTACCACCGACACTTCACGCCGGCCCCAGCGGTGCACGATGAACCACGCCCAGGACGTCACCAGGCCCAGGGCCATGATCGTGATGGCCAGGCGCAGCGGGGAGACATCCGCACTGGGATTGGAGTTGTGGAGATGATCCGCCCCATAGACAAGTCTTTCCACGCTGATGGCTGACCAGTTCAGGGCGGCAACGAACAGTCCGGTGAGAATTCCGATGATGGTGGCCACCACTGCCAGACGGTTCAACGGAATTCTGGTCACGGGGATTCGTTCAGACACCTGCTTGGTTCCTCAAGTTCTCACTAGACAGCTCAGCGATCAGCCACCAAGCATATCCCCCGGCCCGCCAGGCACCCCACCTGAGGCACTACCGAAATCAGCGGCAGCCCAACACCAACCCAACCCACACCGCAGTGACGGCCCCCGCCAAACACCCCAGTAAGTAACTCCCGTCACCCCGTGGGTGTTTTCATCACTACCCTTATGGGGAACTGCCTCTCCCCCACGATGAAGGCATATCGTCCATAGACAGAAAGTGTGAAAAATGAGCGCCGATAAGTTTGTCAGCAGCCAGATCTTCATCAATGGCTGGGTTGATGGTTCCTCTGACCTGTCGACCACCACGGTGAATCCTTTCAATGATGAGGTGATCGCCACGATTTCGAATGCATCCATAGAGGATGTGGATCAGGCTTATGCCACCTCTGCCCGGGTGCAGGAGAAGTGGGCGGCGTTGCCTCCGGTAAAGCGTGTGTCACTGTTGAATAAAACGGCGGAGGTGATTGAGGAGAACCGGGGCGCGATCGTGGAGTTGATCCGCCGGGAGTCGGGTTCCTCTGCGTTGAAGGCGAATGTTGAGGTCGGTATCGCGGTGGCGTCGCTGAGGGAGTCGGCGACCTTCCCCACCCGTATCCAGGGCAGCATCCATCCGTCGAACACTCCGGGGAAGACCAATTATGTGTTCCGGGAGCCGCTGGGTGTCGTGGGTGTGATCAGTCCGTGGAATTTCCCCTTCGCATTGTCGATGCGTTCGGTGGCGCCGGCGCTGGCCTGTGGCAATGGTGTGGTGCTCAAGCCGGCATCGGATACACCGATTGTGGGTGGCACGTTGTTGGCGCATCTGTTTGAGGAGGCCGGCTTGCCGCGGGGTCTGTTGAATGTGGTCATTGGTGCCGGTTCGGAGATCGGCGATCACTTCGTGGAACATGAAACCCCACGCCTGATCTCCTTCACCGGTTCCACCCCGGTGGGCAAGCAGGTGGGTGCCACCGCCACGGGCGGGCAGCACATCAAGAAGGTCGCACTCGAGCTCGGTGGCAACGCCCCGCTGGTGGTGCTTGACGACGCCGATCTGAACAAAGCCGTCGCCGCCGCCTCCATGGGCAAGTTCCTGCACCAGGGACAGATCTGCATGTCGATCAACCGCATCATCGTGCAAGCCCCGGTCTATGACCAGTTCATTAAGGCCTATGCCGAACGTGTGAAGAAAATCCCTTATGGAGACCAGCTTGATGATGCCACCATCATCGGCCCCATCATCAATGATTCCCAGGTGGAATCCATCACCGGCAAGATCAAACTGGCCCGTGAGCAGGGTGCGCGCGAGGTGGTGGCCGGCCCGGTCGAGGGTCGTGTCATTGCCCCGCATGTGTTTGCTGATGTCACAGCGGAAATGGAGTTGTTCCAGGAGGAGATCTTCGGGCCGGTCATCGGCATCATCAGGGCTGATGATGAGGCACATGCCCTGGAGCTTGCCAATGACACGGAGTTCGGCCTGTCTTCTGCGGTATTCACCACTGATCTGCAGCGTGGCATCAACTTCGCCCGTGGTGTGAAGGCCGGCATGACCCATGTCAATGACATCACCGTCAATGATGAGGCCCATGTGATGTTCGGTGGTGAGAAGAACTCCGGGCTGGGCCGTTTCAATGGTGAGTGGGCGATTGAGGAGTTCACCACTGATCATTGGATCGGTGTGACTGAAGGTACTGACGCCTACCCGATCTAGTCCCCTCCATAAGCGATACTGGTGGGACACAAGTGACTGCAAGGTGCTGCACTGTGGCAACAACAGTCAAGGGCGATAGGGTGGCATGCAGAAGAGGAACGACGGTAGCGACAACGGGAGTGGACTGGCACGACGCAGGGATATTCGGCGCCGTCGATACGCTCCTGCCCCGCTGCGTCCCGGCACCCAGCCGCCCAGTTCCGAAACTGCCCCCCTAACCCGCTGGGTCACCGACGGGGTGGCGGAGAAACCGCCCCTGGGTGCCACGATCGCCGATGGCCTGGCCTTTGCTGATGCCGCCTCCAACCGGATGGTGATGTCGCTGTACCCGGCGCCCACGCGCGGTGCGATCCAGGAGTTGGCGGAGGCATGGGACCTGCACCCGATGATCGTGGAGGACATGATCGTGGGCCAGCAGCGCCCCAAGCTGGATCGTTATGGGGATGTGGTGTTCCTGGCGGTGCGTTCGGCACGCTATATCGATGAGACCGAAGAGGTCGAATTCGCAGAATTTCACATCGTGATGAAGGATAACGCGGTGGTGGTGTTATGCCAGGACAATCAGTGGATTGATGGCACCGCAGCCTCCCAGTTTGAGGAAGCTGAGGGGCGGAAATTTGATCGTCGGGTGCGCACCCTGCTCGCTGATGAGGAGCTGCTCAAGCTCGGTCCGCGCGCGGTCGCCTACCAGCTTGTCGACGCCATCGTCGACGGCTATGCCCCGGTGTTGCGCGGGATCGCCATTGACCAGGAGCAGATTGAACGCCAGGTATTCAGTGGTGACGTCGCGGTTGCACAGCGTATTTACCGTCTGAGCCAGGAGATCATCGACATGCAGCACACCACCACATCCGTCATGGAGGTGGTACAACGCCTGCAGAAAGACTTCATCCGCAACGGGGTGCCTGAGGAACTACGCGCCTACCTCGAGGATGTCGCCGACCACCTCACCCGCGGCAACAGCCGCGTGGCCGAATACCGCGAATCACTCTCCCAGATCCTCAGCGTCAACGCCACACTCGTCGCCGAACGCCAGAATGAGGACATGAAGAAGATCTCCGGTTGGGCCGCGATCCTCTTCGCCCCGACCCTGATCGGTTCCATATATGGAATGAACTTTGACAACATGCCGGAGCTGCACTGGGCCTTCGGTTATCCCGCAGCCATGTTGGCCATGTTGGCCCTGGCAGTGCTGCTGTACTGGGTGTTCAAACATAGTAAGTGGATGTAGCACCACGCTTATCGACGCCCCACCATTCCTCTATGGACGCCCCCTTGCCCGCCCAGCTCACTGCGGTGCATGGTGGGATATTCTGCCTATAGGAAGAAAAAGAAGGAGTGTGGAACACGATGTCGGCGCACGCACAGCGGATAGATGAAGCAATCAGCAAGCTCGAGCAGATGCTGCGGGCCGGCACTGATCTCGCCCCGGAACGCGCCGGGATGCTCTCTGAACTGCTGGAGACAATTCCATTAAAGGATGTCATCAGTCTTCTGGAGCGTCTGACTCCGGTACGTGCGGCCCTGGTGCTGCGACTGTTGCCTCGTCAGGATTCCATCTTTGCGTTTGAAGCACTGGATGCTCCACACCAGGCAGATCTGGTTGATGCACTGAGCGATGATTCGCTGGCTGCCTTCTTCGCCGCCCTGGGACCTGATGACCGTGTGTCTCTGCTTGATGAGTTACCGGCGGAGATCGTCGAGAGGCTCATGCGTAGCTTGGAGCCCTCGGATCATGGTGCGACCAGCGTGGTGCTGGGTTACCCCAGGGGTTCCATAGGCAGGCACATGTCGCCGGAGGTGCCGATGGTGAGCGTGGAGGCCACCGCCGCGGAGGCCTTGGAGGCGCTCAGGGAGCAGAATGATCGTGTGGAGACGATCTACACGGTGCCGGTGATCAGGGATGACCGGAAACTGGTGGGTGTGACAAGTCTGCGGCGCCTGTTGATGGCCGCGGATGATGAGCGTGTGTCCACGCTGATGGACACTCCGGTCTACGCGCACACCAGCGACGCCGATGAGGAAACTGCCCGGTGGTTCCGGGCACTCAGTCTGCTCGCATTGCCGGTGGTGGATGAGTCCACACGTCTGGTGGGATTGCTGTCTATTGATGATGCGGTGGACATCATTGAAGATGCCGACAATGAGGACACTGCCCGCTCCGGCGCTTCTGAGCCTTTGCAGCAGCCTTATCTGACCACCCCGGTGTGGCGCCTGGTGCGTTCCCGCATCGTGTGGCTGGGTGTGTTGGCGGTCTCGGCACTGCTGACTGTCAGTGTGCTCGATGCCTTTGAAGATGCCCTGGCAGCCGCGGTGGTGCTCAGCTTGTTCATCCCACTGATCACCGGCACCGGCGGCAACACCGGCAACCAGGCCGCCACCACCGTCACACGGTCACTGGCCCTGGGTGATGTGCGAAAACGTGATGTCATGGCCGTGATGTGGCGTGAAACCAGGGTGGGTCTGATCCTCGGTGCGCTACTCGGCGCTCTCTTCGGGGTACTGCTGGGAATCCTCTATGGAGCCTCCATAGGCCTGGTGTTGGGTTCCACCCTGTTTGTGGTGTGCACCCTGGCCGCGATGGTCGGTGGGATCATGCCGATTGTGGCCAAGGCTGTGGGTGCGGATCCAGCGGTGTTCTCCAACCCGTTCATCACGACCTTTGTGGATGCGGTCGGTCTGGTGATCTACTTCCTGATCGCTACGGCGGTGTTGGGAATTTAGGTCTCTGACTGCTCTGCTCTCTGACCCCCGTCGACTGTGTGGCTGAAAACTACCCGCAGGCACGGGGGTCAGTTTTATGTACGATGGGTCACACTGCAACGCATTCGAAATTATTGATATCACGAACCGGTGTTGCGAAAGAAAGTTAAGCGAGAACACGGACTCCCCCTTTCCCATGGAGGGGATATACGAGTAGTCAGGTTTCCACCCAGCTCCATCAAGCTAACTATCTGCCACAGGAGGCTGCAATGTCAGCAAATCCAGGAACCCCATCATCTGGCACCCCGGAGGTCAATGAACCGACCAAGCCTGTCCCACCGCTGCCACCCAAAGACGATCAAACCACGGCAGCACCGCACTCCCCGACTGGTTGTCCGATGCACATCAGCCCGGAGACCAATGCCCAGCAGGGTGAATATCTCACCACCGCCCAGGGTGCGCGGCTGAGCAACACTGATCATTCCCTGCGTGCGGGTGAACGTGGTCCCTTGCTCATGCAGGATCATCATTTCCGTGAGAAGATCACCCATTTTGATCATGAGCGGATCCCTGAGCGTGTGGTTCATGCCCGCGGTGCTGGTGCCCATGGTGTGTTCGTGGGTAATGGTGCGGCCGTCTCCCTGTCCAGCGCGGGTGTGTTCGCCCAGGGCAAGGAGACACCGGTGTTCGCACGTTTCTCCACGGTCCTGGGTTCGCGTGGTTCAGCAGATACGGTGCGTGACACCCGCGGATTCGCGGTGAAGCTCTACACCGATGAGGGCACCTGGGATCTGGTGGGTAACAACATGCCGGTGTTCTTCATTCAGGATGGCATCAAGTTCCCGGACATCATCCATGCCGGTAAGCCACATCCGGATCGTGAGATCCCGCAGGCCCAGAGCGCCCATGACACCTTCTGGGATTTCGTGTCCCTGCACACTGAGGCCACCCACCACACCTTATGGAATATGTCGGATCGTGGTATTCCACGTTCCCTGCGCATGATGGAGGGTTTTGGTATTCACACCTTCCGCATGATCAATGCTGAGGGTGAGACCAGTTTGGTGAAATTCCACTGGAAGCCGAAGTTGGGTGTGCATTCCCTGGTGTGGGAGGAGGCGCAGATCTCCGGTGGTGTGGATCCTGATTTCCACCGTCGTGATCTGGCTGATGCCATTGAATCCGGTGCCTTCCCGGAATGGGATCTGGGTGTGCAGGTCTTCCCTGACACGGAAGATCAGATGTTTGAGGGCATTGATCTGCTGGATCCCACCAAGATCGTGCCGGAGGAACTCGTCCCGGTACAGATCGTGGGCACCATGATTTTGAACAAGAATCCCTCAAACTACTTTGAGGAGACTGAGCAGGTGGCTTTCCATCCTGGTCACCTCCCACCGGGCATTGATGTCACCGCGGATCCCCTGCTGCAGGGCCGCCTGTTTTCCTATCTGGATACCCAGATCAGCCGTCTAGGTGGGCCGAATTTCGCGCAGCTCCCGATCAACCGCCCACACGCACCGGTTAATGACATGTTCCGCGATGGTATGTATCAGCAGGGTCAGCACACCGGTGTGGCCCCTTATCAGCCGAATTCCCTGGATGGTGGCAATCCCTTCCCCACCACCACGGACAACGGTGCGCTTATCGACGTCCCCGTACCCGTCCACGGCGAAATCACCCGCGCCAACCCGGTCAGCTTTGCAGACCACTTCACCCAGGCTCGCCTCTTCTACACCAGCCTGGCCCCTGTGGAGCAGGAGCACATGGCCCATGCACTCACCTTCGAGCTGGGCAAATGCTATGAAAAAACCATCAAACAGCGCATGGTGAACAATCTGGCACAGGTGGATCATGACCTGGCCAGCACCGTGGCCGCAGGCCTGGGACTACCCGAACCAGAGAAGTTGAAGCTTGCCGACGTCACCCCCAGCCCGGCATTGTCCCAGGTGGGCAAGACCTGGCCCATCGACGGCCGACAGGTCGGCATCCTGGTCACCGATAAACTTGCCAGCGAGCAGATTGACCAGGTGGAAGCCCTGACCAAGGCCATCGAGAAAGCCGGCATGGTGCCACTGGTGACCTCCACCTCCGGTGGCACCCTGGGTGCAGATCTGCCGGTTTCCCGCACCTATGTCACCGTGCGTTCCGTGGAATTTGATGCCGCCGTGGTGGTGGCGACACCAGACAGCCCGGAGGTGAATGTGTTGCTCTCTGAGATGGTGCGCCACGGCAAGGCGCTGGCGATTGTCGATGGTGCTGACCTGGGCGCATTGGAGAACATCACCGATACCGCCGGTGTGGTCACCGTCCGCACCCCAGAGGATGCCCTCACTGAGCTGACTCCACTGCTGGAAGGTCACCGCGTCTGGGCTTAACCTTCCATAAAGGAAATGACAGAAGTGACCGTCGTGTAAATGGCGGTCACTTTTTGTCATTCACCTTCTAGCTGCCGGAGGTCGAATCATATGATCACACCGTGTTTACTGGCATGGAACAACGCCGGATCCGTATCCAACTCCTCATAGACACGGGTGGGTAACCAGGTAACGCGAGCATGGTCCAGGTCGCGCACGGCCAGGGCGAGGAAATCTGCCAAAGCCTCCAGGGCAGGTGGTTCGCAGGTGGGGCAGGAATTGACCTCATAAACCACCAGTTCACCGGTGTCCACATTCTCACCGATATCCACACCACCAATGAGTGTGCCCGCGGCCTTGGAGGCCCGGTGCGCAAGGTCTGAAATTTTGTCATTTAACGGACACATTGCGATGCCACCGCCGGCACGGACATTGGTGATCCATTGTCCGGGTGGGGCGTAGCGGTACATGGCGAATACCGGCTGGTGGTTGATGGTGTAGACGCGGATATCGCGGCCGGGGTTGTTCACCCAGGGCACGGCATAATAGGCGCCGCCATCGCGGCGGAGCTCGGTGAGGAATTCTTGTAATTCCACTTCTCCGTCGATTTTGCGCAGTCCGCGGCCACCAAAACCCACCAGGGGTTTAATCACGGCGGGACCGTCCAAGCCCCGGATCCAAGTTTCCAGCGCTTCCGGGGAGCGTCCCGTGAGCACTGGATAACCCAGCGTTCCACCGAGGCTGAGCATGGAGCTATCCAGGTATTTGTTCTGTGCACGGAAGAGCGTGACCGCATCATTGATCACCGGTATCCCGGCGCGGGCAAAGACATCCAGGTGCGCCATGCCCGGGATCAGGAGTTCATCTAAAACCCATCCCACGACCAGGTCGGGTTCAAGCCGCTGCCCAGCCACGGAAAATGTAATTCCACCCTTGCCCATGGTCACCACCAGCTCTGTGGGATGCACGCGTACCACGGCCACGCCACGTTCCCGCAGAGCAGGAAAGAGCATATCGTGGTCTTCCTCATCGATATCATTACCTAGAAACACCACCAGGGGGCGGTCAGTGTCTAGGGGGTCGTCAAGACTGCTCAGCATGAGATGATCGGCCTTTCTGTGGGGGTTCTGGTGCCAGGAAGCCGAGAAAAGCCTTTCTCACAACCAGCAATACATGCAGTTAAACTTACACGTTTTTAGCTGATGGACAGCTGATCCCCAGACAGTGCGCATCCCCGCTCATTACACTTACCTCAATCCTTCAACCACGTGAGGAGCCACGACGTGGCATCAACCAGTAATGCTCCCCCGACCACCCGCATGAAGAAACTCCGCACATCCTTTATGGACAGAATCACACGTCCGGAGTTCCAGACCGGGGCAATCCAGGTGGTCAAGACCATTTTCGCTACGACCCTGGCGTGGTGGATCTCAGTGAATTTCCTCAATACCTCCTTCCCCTTCCTGGCCCCGTGGACGGCACTGCTGACCATTCAGGCCACGGCTTACCGAACACTGTCGCGGGGCGCGCAGTCCACGATTGCCTCCGTACTGGGCATTGCCGTGACCTTCCTGGTTGGTCACTATCTCGGGGTGACGGTGTGGACCTATGCCCTGGCTCTGCTCATCGGCCTGGCCATCGCACGCATCAAATGGATCCGGGAGGAAGGCATCACGGTGGCGACCACCGCGATCTTCCTGCTGAGTGACGGCTTCACCGAACAGTCCCGCGACTTCGGTGAACGCATGCTGGAGATCCTCATGGGTATATTCATCGGTGTTCTGGTGAACATGCTGGTTATGCCACCACTGCGGGACCGGCAGGCCTCCAATTACATCAATAACATCACCCGACGCATGGGTGAGGTGCTGGAAGAGATGGGCACGGAGGTCTCCACCTCCTGGAACACCGAACGTGCCCAAGAATGGATCAACCAGATTGAGGCGGTGGATTCTGAGCTTAATTCCGCCTGGTCGACGGTGCGTTTCGCGCGTGAAAGCAGGCGCATCAACCCCCGCCAGCGCATGCACCTGCATAAGGGAAAAGGTGTCCGTAAACCGGTGGATGCCCCAGACTGGGAGGACCTGTTGGATCAGGCTAAAAGTGGGGTGTCCAACCTGCGTTCCATCACCACCATCCTGCACACTTCCACCTATGCGGATGGCTCCTGGGATGAGAAGTTCCGTGAACAGTGGGCAGCCATCGCGCGGGATACCGGCCAGACCATCACCGAACCTCCAGACAATGAGGTGGCGATGGACTCTGAGCAGTTACGTAAACGGCTGGATGATCTGGCCCACACCATGTCTGAGGACAGGGACCTGCCCCGGAAACTCTGGCCGGTCTATGGTTCCCTGATCACTTCTCTGCGACATATCGTGGCACTGGTAGATGATGTGAATGCCGCACGCCGGGAGCAGGTGCTCTGAGAACCTACCCCCAGGCACATTCTCAGGCCCCTGCGCGGGCGTTCAGTGCGGATTCAATGAGGTTGCTGCCTTGAAGAGCAGCCTTGTCTGCAACAGCCTGGCCCCAGTCGGCAACATCGGTCACTGCGGCGAGGTTGGAGTTGAGCATGGCCATCAGTGTGGTGTGCAGTGTTTTCCCATCAACCTCTCCAGCGGCATTGGAGATGTTGATGGCACCGGTTGCATTGGAGAGAACTTCCACCTTCAGGCCTGGTGGTTCAGCACCCACGGCAGAGCCGATCACACAGTTGTTGCGCATGAAACCAACAAGCGTGATGGTGTCCACATCCTGTGCACGCAGCCATGCTTCCAGGTTGGTGCCATCGAAGACGCTGGCATAAATCTTGGATTCCTGTCGCCCTTCCGGCTTTGCCAAGGTGGCAATCTCAGGATGGAGTTCCGCACCAGCGGAACCAGTAGCAAAGATCGGGGTGCCTGCAGGTAATTCATGGCGGATCGCCGCAACAGCGATGTTGTTGTCATTAGCGATGGTGATGGCTTCAACGATGGTGGCCAGCGTCTGATCACGGGGCGGGTACCAGATCTCCAGGGGACCACCGAAATATTCGTTCTGGGGATCAACAAGGATGAGTGCTCTGCGTGGCTCAGACATGATGCCCTTTTCAAGAAGTGGATGATGCGATGTCATTAGCCTGCCCCACCTGCAGTGATTAACGTGAGTGTCTTTTATACACATCTTCGATGGAAAACAGACAGATATGAACATTGCCGTTCACGCCTTTGACACGATCCCGATGTTTCACCTCTCCGTTCCGCTTCTGGTGTTCTCGGAGGTTGCTGAGCTTGATATCGGACAGCGCTGATCCACCAAGGTGTGGTCAACCACCGGTGCCCCGGTGCATACCGCCGAGGGCATACTCCTCGGAGACATTCATGGCCCCGAGATCCTCCAGGATGCTGACATCATCATCATCTTCCCCTCCTAGCCCACTTCCCTGCCTGCTGCCGATCCCGGACTCATATCCACCAGATCAGGCAGATGCATGAACGGGGAACCATCATCGTGGGCCTGTGTCTGGGAACATTCCCGGTGTCCGCCAGTGGCATCGTGGATGGATGGTCAGTGGTGACCCATCGGGTGGCTGCCGAAGAATTACGCCACTCCCATCCCCAGGTCCGGGTGGATGCAAAAGCACTTTATATCGACCATGGGGATATGTTGACCTCGGTAGGAACCGCCTCCGGGTTGGATGCCCGCCTGCATCTGGTCCGGGAGCGGTTGGGTTCGCAGGCCACCACAGCGGTGGCCCGGAAATTGGTGATCGCTCCCCACCGTGAGGGCGATCAGGCACAGTACATCGAACGACCCCTACCGGTGGCCGGGCCGGTCAGCGAGATGATCGACCGGACTCTGGAGAACCTTGATCAATCAATAACGGTGACGTTGATGGCGGAGAAAGCTCATATGAGCGCACGGAATTTCACCAGGGTGTTCACGGATCTCACCGGCACCACGCCCGGTAGATGGCTCGCCCAGAACCGGCTGAATCATGCCCGGACCCTCAGGGAGAGCACCCAGGATTCCATTTCAGATATCGCGAAAGCCTGTGGTTTCTCCAGTGTGGTGACATTCCGTCAGAACTTCATTTCAGCATTTTCCACCACGCCGACTTCCTATCGTCAGCGCTTCCACTGAACATGAGAAAAGTGATTGACCCATACCCGCGGGGGGTATACCATCAGGGCATAAGCAACCTCAACACAAAGGAAATCATTCTCATGGCAACACAGCTCAAGAACTACACCGTCGAGGGTATGACCTGCGGCCACTGCGAACTATCCGTCAAGGAAGAAGTCAGCGAGATCAGCGGCATCACCAACGTGGAAGCCTCCCATGAAACCGGCCAGGTCACAGTCACCGGTGAGAACTTCACCGACGAGCAGGTCATCGCGGTCATCGAGGAGATCGGCTACACCGTCAAGCACTAGGCCTCCCTACTATCCAGCCTCCCCCTTCTGCAGGTGGGAAGGCTGGATATTTCTTTTTCGAACATCTTCTCGCCATATCCACCATGCACTGTCCACCCCATAGGGCATGCTTATTTCATCCCACCCCTACTGCTGGAAGGATCACCATGAGCGCTGAGGATGAAGAATCCTTTGATACTGAAATTTCTATTGCCTATGACCTTCCTGATGCCACGGTCATGGTCTACATCGAGGTCCATCCCCACGACGGTGCAGAATTCAACATGCCCCATATGATCTTCACCGAGAAATTACGGGAGTCGGTGACCACCTTCTGCCAGCTCCACCATCATCATCTCCAGGCTCCCGACATGCTGGAGCATGCTGATGGTCCGGTGAGCGCGGTGCAGTATTACGTGGAGCTGGCTTTCGCCCACACGATGATCGACGCCCTGGGTGAGAACCGTGCCAATATCGACCTCACTCGTCGGGTGCTGTTATTAAAGCAGCTGGTGGAGAGTCTCAGCATCGCAGCCCGACGCAACTCCACTCTCTCCCAGGCCGTGGCTGAGGCCCACTATGCCCTGCAGCTGGCCGAGGAATTCGACATCGCCGGCTCCCGGGAGCATATCGCCGACATGGAATACACCATCCCCCGCGATCTCGGTCGGTATCTGCCCACCGATCCACAGGAACAACGCGGCGATGGTGGAAAATGGGTCAGACAGTTGAGGCAGATAAATGATGACTGCCTGGACTATCCCTATTTTGTCTTCGTGGATGACACCCAGACCGCGGAGGAATATGAGCAGGCGGACGGACTGGATGACAAGGCCAAGCTGATGGTGACCATCGCAGATGATCCACTGCGGTGGGAGCATGTACACGATGGTCGGCGCATCTTCCCCCATACGGTGTGAATATTTCCGCTTATGGAGGGCGTCGACAAGCTCTCTAGCGGCTGTGGTCAGCCGGGTCCACCTCATGCGTTGCCAGGGCACGCAGGCGCGCGCGGTCTTCCGGGTGCATGTCGGGGTTGAGTGATTCCAGCAGCAGGCGGCGCTGGCGTGCCAGGACGGGAATGAGCTCCGGATCAACATGGTCCTCCAGCATGCGCAACACCCGCAGTATGGTGCTGATGACCTCCGTCTGGTCACAGCAGGCCATGCGCAGCTGGTCAAAGGCATGGATGATGTATTCCTCGTGCGAGAGGTTCCACGGTTGCACCACCACACAATCGTTGTGGTCCTGCAGAGCATCGGGTGCAAGTGGCGTGGTGAGAACGGTGCGCAGGAGACTACCCAGGCGCAGGATCACCTCAATGGCGGTGGTCGGATCATGGACGGCGGGGCTCAAGGCACGCAGGCCGATATCCACCAGTTGGCGGATGGCGAAGTCGGTGTCCTGGAGCATGGCACGGGCATCCAGCAGTGCGCCCACTTCACACAGTGGTGCCCGGTGTTCTGTGTAGGGGCGACCATTGACCGTGACAGATCCACTTGTGGGGCGGTCCAGGCCGAGGATCATTCTCATGGTGGTGGATTTTCCCGCACCGTTGGGTCCGAGGAATCCTGTGACCCGGCCTGGTTCGACCGTGAAATCAAGGGAGTCGACAGCGATCTTGTTGCCGTAGTGCTTTGTCAGGGACGCAGCTTTAATCATGTGTGTGCCTTTCTTATGTCCTTGACGTTAAGGAGAATTCAGCACGGGCACATCGGCCGGCGGTCCTGTCCTTTCACAGGCTCGGTGGTACCCAGGTACCACCTGGGGTGTCGCTTACAGTGTCTCTTCCGGTGACACTTCCCCTGCCACTGACAAGGGGTCAGTTATCGCGGGAATACAGGTGTTCCGGCCGGCCTGACTGCCCATAACGCAGGCGGACCTGCACGATCCCCTGACTGGCCATCGCAGCTAATCTGCGCTGGGCAGTCGCCCGGGAGACACCAGCCAGTTCAGCGGCTTCCGCAGCAGAGAGTTCCTGACCATCCAGGGCGTCAAGAAGCAATTGTTCCGTGGCAGAACGGGATACCGCAGCAGAGGTCTGAGAACCGTTGAGGATGGACAATGCCTGGTCGATCTTATCCTGCGACAATCCCTGCGAACCGGAGAGGACATGCCGGAAACGGGCATATCTATCCAGCCTTTCGGTGAGTAACCGTTGGGGGAAGGGTTTGGCAAGATACGCCAGTGCACCTGCCCGCAGGGCTCGGCGGACGGTGTTCACATCATCGGCGGCGCTGAGCACAAACGCATCAAGGTGGGCGTTGCGCACCAGATCCAGGCCATCACCATCGGGGAGGAAGATATCAACCAACAACAGGTCGAGAGGGTGTTCGTCGATAAGCAGCTGTGCCTCAGCCAGGGTGCGGGCTGTGCCCACCGCCGTGAAACCCGGCGCGGAATCAACGATGGAGGCATGGATATCTGCAACCCGGAAATCATCATCGATCACAAGTACCTGCAGTGTTTTATCCATCTGTCATCTCTTTTCCCTCTGTTCTGTAGGTATCTGTCGGCATCATCACGCCGGGGAGTCGAACACCGAATACCGCACCGGTGAGCCCACCTTTGTCAATGACCCAGATATCACCGCCGTGGGAGCGTGCCAGTGCCCGGCATAATTTCAGGCCGATCCCGTGACCATGGATCCGGTCACCGGTTCCTTCACCAGAGACATCATCCACAAGGCCCTGCCCTGCAGCAAATACATCCACCTCTTCGGCAATGCCGGTGCCGGAATCAGCGATGGTGATGGCCAGTGTGTCGCCGGCGTCCATGAGGGTGAGGTCGATCCAGCGTGATTGGGTTCCCCGGATGGCTGCCTCGGTGGCGTTGTTGATCAGATTGCCCAGGATGGTGGCGATGTCCTCGACATTATCGGTGGTTCCCAGGATGAGGGTGTCCTCCGTGATCCGGAGGCTGACCCCACGCTCAGAGGCGTTGATGGAGGCGGTGTGGAGGAAGGAGCTTAAGAAGGGGTCATTGAGGCGGGCTGCGCCGATGAGCGGGTGTGTCTGCCCGCCATTACGGTGCATCTCGTGCAGGAAATGTGCAGCGTCGTTCACCCGCCCGGCGTCCACCAGGCCGCTGGCGGTATGGATCCGGTTGGCGAATTCATGGCGTTGGGCGCGCAGGGCGTGGGTCATGGTGCGCACGGAATCAAGGCGTTGGCTGAGTTCCAGGATGTCGGTGCGGTCCCGGATGGTGATCACCTGTCCCAGTTCCTGGTCACCGCGTCTGACCTGGTGGGAGTCCAGGTACAGGATGCGGTCGTGGTGGGTGACCGGTTCCGGTTGCTGGCCCGCCAGCAACATGGTCACGGTGGCCTCATCAAGGCCCATGTCCTGCAGGTTGCGGCCCTTCAACGGCCCCACCCCGAGGATGTTCTGTGCCTGCTGATTGTGCACATCAATGCTGCCGTCCGGGCGCAGCGCCAGCACGCCTTCCTCCACACCGTCAAGAACAGCCGTGTGGTTTTTCACCAGGGCCACCAGTTCCTCCGGTTGCAGCCCGAGGGTGATTTTCTCCCAACGTCTGCGCATCACCAGCGCCACGGTCACACCGATGGCCAGTGCCAGGACAGCTCCCACAGCCAAAGCCAGCAGCAGCTGCGGGAGCCGGTCATAGACACTGTCGCGTTCAAAACCCACGCTGACCTCCCCCACCGGCGTGGTGCTCTCCGGTGCGAAGATCGGAACCTTGGCGCGCGCGGAATCCCCCAGGGTGCCGGTCTCCCAGGCGGTGGTTTCCTCCCCGCGCATGGCGGCGGCAAAGCTGGTGCTCACCGTCTGTCCCAGCCGTCGCGGTTCTGGATGGGCCAACCTGATGCCATTGCCATCGGTGATCACGATGAACAAGGCCCCAGTGCTTATCGACGCTGCCATCGCATATCCCTGCAACGGCCCTGCGGCGAGGGTTGCGCTCGAGGGGCTGGCACCGGTCATGGTGTCCACGGCAACGTCCTGGCGGACCTGGGGATTCACCGCAACGGACCTGGCGATGGATAGTGCGGTGTGTTCAGCCTCAGTTTTCAGCTGTTGCACCATCAACACAGTGAAGATTCCGGTGCATACCCCCACCACGAGGGTGACCGTGAGTGCCTGGATCACCAGGATCCGGGTTGCGAAACGGATGTGGAACACCTCCTTGAGGTCTCATATCCCCACCCCCTGGGGGTGGTGGAAACAGTGTCATTTACCAGGAAAAGCATGTGAGCTAAATGCGCATAAATGTTTATTTGCACACTACTGGACGCAATGCACACAAGACTTTTTGGGTGATGCACGCCACCTTAGACTGTCGCCAGCAAGTTAGAACACTCAGGTTTCCCAAGGAAGGGCTAGCGATGAGCAGCTCCACAATCTCTTTAGCCGCAGACTATGCACTAAGCCATTCACCCTCAGACGGTGTGCTGGTCATATTGGGTTTTGCGATGATCTTGACCTTCATGACCCTGATCATGATCGGCCGTTTGACCCCCATGGTGGCCATGCTGTTGGTGCCCACCATCTTCGGCCTCATCGCCGGGGCCGGCTTGGGGCTGGGTGACATGGTTCTTGACGCCGTCCGCGACATGGCCCCCACCGCAGCGCTGTTGATGTTTGCCATCATGTTCTTCGGCATCATGATCGACGTCGGACTGTTCGACCCCCTGATCCGGGTGATCACCCGGCTGCTTCACGACGACCCCGCCAAGGTTGTCCTCGGCACCGCAGTCCTGGCCGGTGTGGTCTCCCTGGATGGCGATGGTTCCACCACCTTCATCATCACCACCTCCGCGATGCTGCCCATCTACCTGCGACTGGGCATGAGCCCTGTGGTGTTGACCTGCGTGGCCGGTTTGATCAACGGCACCATGAACATCCTCCCCTGGGGCGGCCCCACCGTGCGTGCCGCAGCAGCCCTGGGCCTGGACCCTGCTGAAGTATTCGTCCCGATGATCCCCTCCCTGATCGCCGGTGTGGGCATCGTCTTTATCTTCGCCTGGTTCCTGGGACTATCTGAGCGCAAGCGCCTGGGCAGGATTGATTCCTCCCGTTTCGGAGGTCCCGGTTTCAGCTCTAAGGAATCTGGCGTTGGCGGTTCCGGAGCAGGCGGATCAGCACCGCGCACCACCACCCCAACCGGTGGCGGTGGCGGCACCCTGGTGGATGTGCAGGAACCACAGGTGGACACATCAGTGAACCTCAATGACGATGACATGACTGAGGCCATGACCGACACCATGCTGGATCCTTACCGTTCCACCCTGCGCCCCAAACTTCTCTGGTTCAACGCACTACTCACCGCCGTGGTGATGATCCTGCTGGTAGCCGATATCTTCCCACTGGCCTTCGTCTTCATGATCGGTGCAGGCCTGGCCCTGGCCGTGAACTTCCCCAAGATCAAGGACCAGGCCACCGAAATGGTGGCCCACTCCTCCAGCATCGTGGGTGTGGTCTCCATGGTGTTGGCCGCCAGCGTCCTGGTAGGCGTGCTCAACGGCACCGGCATGGTTGATGCCATGGCCACCTGGATCACCACCGTCATCCCGAATTCCATGGGACCCCACCTGGCCGTGATCACCGGAGTGCTCTCCCTCCCGATGACTTTCTTCATGTCCAATGACGCCTTCTACTTCGGCATCCTGCCAGTCCTGTCAGAAAGCGCCGCACACTATGGCATCACCCCGGTGGAAATGGCCCGTGCCTCCATCACCGGCCAACCCGTCCATATGCAAAGCCCCCTGGTTCCAGCCATCCTCCTGCTGGTGTCCCTGGCCAAGGTCAACCTGGGCGATCACCATAAGAAGGTGCTCTGGCGTGCCACCATCGTCTCTTTGGTGATGCTACTGGTTGCCGTGATCATCGGAGTTGTTCCTTTTGCTGCTTAACCTGGTTAAATGTCCTCATTTAGTACTGCCATGACGCATCCCGTCATGAGATAAATCCCACCGCCACAGATATTTGCGACGGTGGGATCTGGTGGATTTATCGATAGCCGGGACGGAAAACCAGTCCCCCCTGCCCTAATCCCAGTAGATGTCCTCATCATCACGCAGGGCACGAGGACGGGCATAGGCATGGACTTCCTCCAGGAGTTCCACCTGCTTATAAGAATTTTTGATCATGGCATCAAAGACCGCCGGATCCAGACCAAGAGTATCTGCATGCTCCCGCAGGCATTCCCAGCCGCCGATCTTGGCGTTGACAGCCCCACGCATCAATTCAGTTTCCAGCAACATGGTCATGGGCGAACGCTCCACAACCTTGCCATTGCCCTTGAGCCTGCCCACACGTTCCCCCACCCAGGCCACTGCCTGACGATAAGGCTTCTGTTTGAGTCCCAGATCATTGATGATCCGTTCCAAAAAGTCACGTTCTGCAGAGATCTGATCCGCCAGCTGACCCAACTGGGCAAAGACCGGGGTATCCACAAAATCATCAGCCATCCGGGTAATACGGTTAGCACCGGCAGTGGCACCCGTTAAGTGATCAGAGAGGTAGAGCTCCAGCAGATCACTGCTCATCACCTCCGGGATCTGGGAGCTTGTGGCTGACCCGTTTAAAGATCCACCGGCCGCTCCCCCACCAGCAGCTGCACCGGCAGACACCGGTTCATGCAGTGCATCAACATTTTTCTCTGCACTATTGCGTGGGCGCAGCGGTGCTGAGACGTGTCCCCGCCCCTCAACCAGACCCTCCAACAGTTCTCTTAAAGCTTCAGCTGCAGTATGTTCGGGCACCCATCCCAGTTCAGTTTTGGCCTTGCTGTTATCCATCAGTGGGACCTGCATGCCCATGTCCAACCAACCAGCATCAGCTGGCACCACCCCTGACTTATGGGCGGCGACCAGGGCGGCACGCACAATTCCCGGTGGGATCTCCACGAACTTTCCGGATGTGCCCAAGATATCAGCCAGCTCCTGAGGCCCGAGAACATCATCGGCACAGACATTGAAGGCACCGGACTTCTTGGCCAACACCGCCGCCACATAAGCCTCACCGACATCAGCGGTATGCAATGCCTGCAGGCGCAGACCAGAAGGCAACGGGAGCGACGGCAGAGTCTCAGGCGCAAGCAACTTCGGCGGAACCGACTTACCCAGGAAATACCGCTGGATCTCTGAGGCGGCATCACCCTGGAATAACAAGCCCGGACGCAACCTGGTCACGGTGACCTCTGGGTGCTGGGCCTCAAATGCATCAAGAACATCTTCCTGAGCTGCCTTATCCACACTGTAATGCGAGGACTCGATGCCCTCAGTAGGAAAGGTTTCATCCCGCAACGGTGGCTCAGTGCCATCCTTACGCAGTGCTTCCCTGGCTTCATCAGGTGAATAGGAACCCACCGAAGAAGCAACCACCAGATGATCCACACCAGCAGCGGCAACAGCACGGGCCACACGTCGGGTACCGTCCACATTCACCCGGCGCAGCAGTTCCCGGCGGTCATTGGGCTGAATCATCCACGCAAGATGAATCACAGCATCACAGCCACGGAAAGCATCAGTCAGCTCAGCAACCGCAGTACTTTCCGTGGAGGCTGCCGCAATATCAATGGATTTCCATTCACACTGGTCATAGGGTTCCAGTTCCTGATCCGGGAGCCTGCGGGCAATGCCGAGAACCTCCGTGATTTCAGGGTGACGGTGAAGGGCGCGCAGCACGGCTGTTCCTGCATTTCCGGTTGCGCCAACAAGTGCAATTCGCATTTTGGCTCCTGGCTGGATTCGTTTTCTGCTCTTGCACGCCAGTCAACACAAAAGAAATCTCTTATACAAGGAAAGGTGGTGAAAACGCAGGTGAGGGGGCCGGATTGCTTCCCTCCTGGAAGCAGTCAGCAGATGCACGGTCGTTTCACCTCATCGCAGGCTCCAGTGGTCTGAGAAAAGGCTATTCAGCATCCCCTCTCCCCCACCTGCCCACAGCAGGTGTTGCGCCTCTCAAATCACCACTTTCAGCACGGCTACCAGCACCAACTTCGATCCGCTGATCCGGGTTCCCAGCGTCACTGAAAGCATCCCTGGCACATTTCATACACCCCTCCACCCCCGAAAGTTGCGGGCTGGGCTTAGCCCGAAGATACTGGTCCACACTCCCGCCAAGATGCGGGAAAATGCAATCACAATTTGTTCCGGTTTTCAGGCTCAAATCCCACAGGATCCCGTCTGATCTCCTAACTGCATATGCATGTGCGCCAGCACCTCAATGAAGATCAACTCTGCCTGTGATGAGTCACAGGGGCTGAGGAGTTGAACTCATGCCGAGGACTAAAAAAATCACACCATGTCCCAGGCTCAAGAAGCCTGTCCTAACAGGGGAAACATCATCTAAAAAACAATGGATACGTCGCCATCAGCGACCTCTTTTAAACGCACCCCAATAAAGTCCCCGCATAGGAAGAATTCCCGCCATGTCAGCAATGGTGATCCTTGGTCTTATCGCTTCAGCAGCCCTTTTGGCTGCTTTCGCCCTCCTCAACATGGGCAAACTCACTACAGACCATTACACATATCAAATCCTCAACTTTGCCGGTGCCAGCTTCTTAGCTGCATCTGCCGCCAATCCGATGAACGCCGGCGTTTTCTGGGCCGAAGTGGTCTGGGCAGCACTCGCCCTCTACGGAATCATCAAAATCTGGATGAAACGTCGTCCTCAGCAGACCACCCCGGTTCTTGCAACCACCCCAATCCCGAGCCTCGTAGCCGCATAGCGGTTCAGAGGAAGAGTGTGAATCATGGAACCTCTGGTATTTACCTATGAAATCGGCATCATCGCCGGTATCCTTCTTGTCCTGGCATACGGCCTGATGAACTTCGGCGTTCTGACCACGGATTCCCCGAAGTATCAGGCGTTGAACATCCTCGGTGCGCTCGGTTTTGCCTACACTGCCGTCTCACCGTTTAACCCCGGCCTCCTGCTCACTGAAGCCGTCTGGTGCGTCGTCGCCCTGGGCTTCTTGTGGAAAATTTTCACCAAGAAGAAAAAGGCATCACATGATGTGACTGGTTCAGCAGTCATCGGGTGAGCACTCCGGTATGACCGCTACCCCGTCGCAGGGTTGCGCACGGGGCAGGGGTTTATCAACGCCAGAGAAACTGAAGAAATTGTCATTTCAGCCAAACTTTTAACAAAGATTCCCTATATGTGAGCTTTGAAAGTGCACATGAGGATAGTTGGATGAGGTGGCAGCTGAGCAGAATTCCTCCTCACCTATTTTCATAAAAGTACCGGTGAGGTCTCATTTTCCAGCTGGGAAATTTCTCAGCGAGACCGCTGCCTTTAGGTAAGCAAATTTTCTCATGGG
>NZ_CALZFS010000020.1 GCF_945649885.1 uncultured Corynebacterium sp.
AACCCGTGTTACCGCCGTGAGAGGGCGGCGTCCTAGGCCTCTAGACGAACGGGGCATAAGGAACACGATCACAATGTTTCCAGCTGATCGCAGCTGGCCTACCAGGACTCGAACCTAGAATGAGGGTACCAGAAACCCTTGTGTTGCCAATTACACCATAGGCCAATCATTAACCTTCGCTTAAGCTCTGTGAGCTGCGTTGTTAACGATGAATACTATAACAACAACGGTGTGATTCGACCAAATCGCTGGATCCTGCCCCAGCAACACTTCTGTTTCTGATACCTGAAAATATCTGAATCAGTAGATGCTCTCGATGGCTTTTTCTAATTCACTCTTCACGTGGTCAAAGGCGATTCTCTCTTGCTCAATTCAGAGACTTGAAATAGCTGGCTGGTCTGCCAGATACACCACTCGCGCGGACTTGACCCTTTTTCTTCGTGCGTCAGGTTTTGTGGGACGAAACGCTTGATCACTGATTCATCAGCTCCAAATGCACGATGAGTCCTGGCGGTTTCCATATCCATGAGTACCGATCTTGTGGCAGGCTCCGTCGCATCAGATCCAGGATGTAGAAACCATGACTATCAAGATCACCCCAGTAGAGGATCTTTCTATCTACAAAAATCCAATGCTCCCGCCAGCGCATGAAATTCCTACCCGGCGCCGTAGATGGCGACTGTCCCCGGCAGTTCTGGAAATGCTAGAAAAGTCATGTGTTCCTCCATCGATATGATGTGTTCTATCGTCGCAGGAAGCCTTCGGAGTTGCTTGACTTCGCACACCAGGTGTTCTGAGCCAAACAAATCAACAGCATCCTCAGCCCACCACCAACGCTCCCCCGATGTGGTCTTCGACCGCCTGGAGGAGCTTTTCCGGAGCTGCTAGGGTCTCATGTGGAAAAAAGAGCCGGGAGGCTTCCATAGCAGCATGGTCAAAGACCTCATCGAGGATAACCATGGGAAAGTGTCTTCATCAATCACAACGGTCGGTTTTTGTATCTGTGTTGCGCTGTGTCCTATACCCGTCAGTCAATAACAAAGTGCTGCTGCCAGGTAAAATGAGGATAATTTCTGAGCTTGTCCACCGGGTAGCCCTTCGGAAGAGTCGTAGACAGCGCCACGAATGCCCTCCCTCGTTTATCTCCACCCCGAGCAACTTCACATGCTCACGGGTATCCAGCCGTAACATTTGTTCACGTAGGCTGGCCTCATCGGTCATGGCGATTCATCGATGACACCTGTGAGCTTGATGAATCGCTGGTCAGCGTCGTCTCATCCATGAGAACCAGAGCATTTTGCGCACGCGCTGCAGCGCCATGCGGATATCGTTTCTAAAAGCCGAGAAAGCTTCAGTGTGTCCGCTAGAGGATGAACCTTACTCATATCCTTAAACTAACAACCTGCGCGGACATGCACTGGGACATCATGAAAAACGAGGCAGTCAGTGAAAATTCACTGACTGCCTCGTTCTAATTGTACCCCGTACGGGATTCGAACCCGTGTTACCGCCGTGAGAGGGCGGCGTCCTAGGCCTCTAGACGAACGGGGCGCGGTACGCAGAAAACTATATGTCAGTGCAGTTCATACACACAAATCAAGTGGTTAGAGCAGGTTTTTCGCCCACCTGAAAACCGGTGGGAGATAAATATAAGGACACCCGCTTCGAATGATGATTTCGAAGGGGTGTCGTGTTGACTGGGATCAGTTTTTAGTTCTTGATCCGACTCTCTCACGTTCCCCGGTGGCTTCAACCTGCTGCCACCGCTTTCCGGCTGCGTTTCGGAAGTTTCGTTAACCCGAATTAAGTCTTTCTCGGTGTTACGTCCGTTGTGCCCGTTAGGGGCTTAATGTGCCGGGTGTGGGTTGTTGAAGTTGGAGAAGATGGGTGTCGAACGACTGCAACGAGGGGTCATGTCGTAGCGAGCTCCTGATTCACGCATCCTTAGCGCTCGGAATCCATGGTTATGGCGATGCCAGCTGCTTCGAGGACGGCTTCGTTGCGTCCGAACTTCGTCTTTTCTTCACTTACTGCCATGCACTCTCCTTCACTGGATTGCTTCCATTGACTCCAGAGCGCTCTTTCCGAAACTGTGGGGACCCATTTTCGCTGCTTATCAGCTGGTTCCTTCTGGATATCGGCTTTGAACTTCTCTGTTAAACCTGACTCTAACGGTAGGCAAACAATGGGTAAAGGGCTTTGCGTTAAACAGAACTTGTTGCGTTATTGGGCCCACCCCCACTAATTGAAAATAGGCAGCTCCCCGAGCCCGTACGCTCGTTCTACGAGGGGGTAAGATCAGATGTTTTCCAGATCACAAAAAGCACCGATTCTCAATGAAGAGAACCGGTGCTTCTAATTTTGTACCCCGTACGGGATTCGAACCCGTGTTACCGCCGTGAGAGGGCGGCGTCCTAGGCCTCTAGACGAACGGGGCATAAGGAACACGATCACAATGTTTCCAGCTGATCGCAGCTGGCCTACCAGGACTCGAACCTAGAATGAGGGTACCAGAAACCCTTGTGTTGCCAATTACACCATAGGCCAATCATTTCACTTCATTTCCAGTCACCAACTACCGTCAGCGCTTTCCACTCGGTGCAACAGATGAATACTATAGCCATGTTCCACCATTTCTCACAAATCTGCAGGTAAATCGACTAAATGCAGAGCCTCTCCGCCCCACAGCCTGACCGCAAACAGCTAGGATTGAAGAATCCGCACATCCTCCAATCCTCCCGAAGGGACTGTTCCCAGCAATGCCATTCCCCGCCCTGCTCATCCCCTTACTCTTCTGGACCGGCATCGCCGCGATTTCCTCCTGGGCAGTGAGCCGCGCCCTCCAATTGTCTGCAGTCAGGTCGATTGAGATCGATGCCCCAGCAGATGAGGTCTGGGATGTCATCACGGACCTGGGGCGCTCTGCGGAATGGAACGATCACATCATCCTCTCCAGTGCGCCCGCCGGTCTGGCAGAGGGTGAGAAGTTGCGCATGCGCACGCGCCACCCGGAGACTTCCATGCTCAAGGCCTCCTTCCGTGCGACCATCACTGACTTCATTCCGCAGCAGGAGATGACATGGGAGGCAAAGGTG
Organism: uncultured Corynebacterium sp.; assembly: GCF_945649885.1. Classification (GTDB taxonomy): domain Bacteria; phylum Actinomycetota; class Actinomycetes; order Mycobacteriales; family Mycobacteriaceae; genus Corynebacterium. The sequence continues at coordinate 3,096 of NZ_CALZFS010000020.1, forward strand.
CTCTTCCGGTGGGTGCTCACCGCCACTGACACCATCAAATTGACCGCGCTTGAGGGTGGTCGCACCGAAGTCACACAGTCCATGATTTTTGAGGGCGCACTTTCCCCCGGCGTTCCATTCCTGGCAAGCATCGGCCAGTTACAAGAGGCATCAAACCTCAAGCTCAAGAAGCTCATCGAGGGCAACCGCTAAACAACCCGGTACAAATAAATCCAGCTTCCCGCTTGCCAGAACCTATCGTTTATCGATATGTTTTTATCCATATTCGATAACTAAAAGGATCTGAATGAACCACCGCATCCTGTGGATACTCCGCGCGATATTCACCATCGGCTTCCTGGGAGCCTTCACAGCCCAGGCACTACTCATTACCCAGCTGGTCATTGACTCCCTGAAAAAGGGTGAGCTCTCCCGCCCTCCACTCGTCGCGCTGGTTCTGGTTTTTGTTGCCGGCTTCGGGCTCATCCAGTTCGTCATCGTCTGCCTGTTCCGACTGCTCCGTCTGGTGCAACGCGATGAGATTTTTGACCATCGTGCGATCATCTGGGTGGATCGGATCACCGTCGCCATCGCTTTGGCAGCCGTGCTGCCCCTGCCACTGTTCTATATCCTCGCAGAGCTCGATGACGCCCCAGGCCTGGTCATCATCGGCATGGTGGTCGCTCTGCTCATCGGTGGTGTCGCCCTGTTGATCTATGTCACCCGCACCCTGTTGGCCCGCGCAATCGGCTTCTCCACTGAACTGGAGGCAGTGATTTAATGCCGATCATCGTGGACATTGACGTCATGCTGGCCAAGCGCAAGATCGGCGTGGGAGAACTGGCCGAGAGGATCGGCATCACCCCGGCCAATCTCTCAGTGCTAAAAAATGGACGCGCCAAGGCGGTGCGTTTTTCCACCCTGGAGGCCATCTGCCGGGAGCTGGACTGTCAGCCCGGCGATATCCTGCGCTTTGAAAAGTAGAAAAAGGGCCGGGGAACTCCACACAGTGAAGTTTCCCGACCCTTTAAAGCCATCAGGCCAGCTGTCTACTCAGCAGCCTGGTACGGAGTGACTGCGCGGGCTGCGCGCAGGCGGGTCAGGGTGGATTCGCGACCCAGCAGCTCCATGGATTCAAACAGTGGTGGGGACACTGCCTCACCGGAGGTGGCTACGCGCAGAGCACCGTAGGCAACACGTGGCTTGAGGCCCAGGTCTTCGATAAGCGCCTTGGTCAGGGCAGCCTCGATGTTGGGGGTTACCCACTCGTCGACAGCTTCCAGGGCGGCGATGCCGGCGTCGAGTGGCTCAATGGCTGCTTCCTTGAGGTTCTTCTTCGCGGCCTTTTCATCCAGCACCAGGTCCTCATCAGCGGTGACCAGGAACTTCAGCAGGCCCCAGGCTTCACCGAGGGTCTTGATGCGGGTCTGGGTCAGTTCTGCGGCGATGGTGAACTTGTCTGCCGGGTAGTCCTCGGGGAACTCGGAGTACTCGCTCAGGTGTGCACGCAGACGCTGCTCGAAGACCTGTGGCTCAAGCATGCGGATGTGGTCGGCGTTGATGGCTTCGAGCTTCTTCTGGTCAAAGCGTGCCGGGTTGCCCAGGACGTCAGCGATGTCGAAGTTCTCCACGAACTGCTCGACGGTGAAGATGTCCTCATCGGCGGACAAGGACCAGCCGAGCAGGGCCAGGTAATTGAGCATGCCCTCTGGGATGATGCCGTTGGCGCGGTGGAGGAAGAGATCAGACTGTGGGTCACGCTTGGACAGCTTCTTGTTGCCCTCGCCCATGACGAATGGCAGGTGGCCGAAGGTCGGGGTTTCCTTGGCCACACCGATGCGCTTGAGTGCCTCGTAGAGGGCGATCTGGCGTGGGGTGGATGGCAGGAGGTCCTCGCCACGCAGGACGTGGGTGATCTCCATCAGGGCGTCATCGACAGGGTTGACCAGGGTGTAGAGTGGCTGACCGTTGGAGCGTGCCACCACGAAGTCAGGCTGGGTGAAGGACTTGAATTCCACGTCACCGCGGACCAGGTCGTTCCACTTCCAGTCCTGTTCCGGCATGCGTAGACGCCAGACCGGCTTGCGGCCCTCGGCTTCGAATGCGGCGATGTCCTCTTCGGACAGGGCGCGGTCGAAGTTGTCGTAGCCGAGCTTCGGATCGCGACCTGCCGCCTTGTGTCGCTCCTCGACCTCTTCGGCGGTGGAGTACGCAGGGTAGACCTCGCCGGCGTCGATGAGCTTCTTCAGGACATCCTGGTAGATGTCGGCGCGCTGGGACTGGCGGTAAGGCTCGTGTGGGCCACCGGTCTCCACGCCTTCATCCCAGTCCATGCCCAACCAACGCAGGGATTCCAGGATGGCGGAGTAGGACTCCTCGGAGTCACGGGCTGCATCGGTGTCTTCGATGCGGAAGATCAATTTGCCACCGGTGTGGCGGGCGTAGGCCCAATTGAACAAAGCGGTGCGCACCAGGCCCACGTGTGGGGTGCCGGTTGGCGACGGACAGAAACGTACACGAACATCAGTCATGCTGGCCATGGTAATCGCCTTGGGTACACGGGTGCTCGTTCACCTCCCCTATCCGTGGCATTAGAGTGGATAGTCATGTCGACCCATCGTGACCCCCAGGCCCCGTCCACCGCACCGGACTTCCTTCTCTCGCGTGCGCACGGCTCAATCCGGACCCAGGGCTCCAGAGAGACCTTCACGGATCCCTGGGAGGCCGTGGAGGCACTTCGTGCAGGTCGTGTGGAAATGGTCGTGGGTGCACTCCCTTTTGAGCGTGACAAGCCTGCCGCGTTGACGGTTCCGGAGACCATCATCCGCGAGGAGGGCCCGTTGGAGCCGCATTCCTTTTACCGCTATGGCCCGGGCTCGGTTCTCAATGCGCGTGTGGCCGGGGTGGATCCCTCCCCCGAGGAGCATCTGCAACGCGTGGATGCCGCCATCAATACCATCACCAACACCTCCCTGCAGAAGGTGGTTCTGGCACGTGCGGTTGATATCGAGTTTGATCCTGCCGTGGATGCCCGTCTGGTGGCGGCCCGCCTGATTGACAATTCCTACAACCGCGATGGTTTCATCACCGATCTCTCCCCCGCCGGCCCTGAGTTCGAGGGGCGGATGTTTGTCGGTTCCTCACCTGAGGTGTTGATCAAGCGTCAGGGTTCCACCGTCACGGCCTATCCCCTGGCTGGTTCCGCGCCCCGTTCGCAGGATCCCAATGAGGATGCCCGCACAGCACGCACCCTGCATGAAAGCTCCAAGAATCTGGAGGAACACTCCTATGTGGTTGAGCACATCCGTCTGGCGCTGGAACCACTGTGTGAACGGGTGGACATCCCGGAACGGCCTGAACTGACCCGCACCAATGAGATGTGGCACCTGGCCACCCCGATCGTGGGTACCCTGAAGGATCCATCCACCACCGCCCTGCAATTGGCTCTGCATGTGCACCCCACCCCGGCCATCTGTGGCACGCCTACTGACGCTGCTGAGGCTCTGATCCTGGCTGCGGAATCCCCCCGCAATTTCTACGCCGGAGCTGTCGGCTGGTGCGATAATACCGGTGATGGTGAGTACATGGTGGCCATCCGTTGTGCAGAGGTGTCTGCAGATGGAAAAACCGCCCGCGCATGGGCGGGCGGTGGCATCGTCGCAGGTTCTGATGCTCAGGAAGAGTTTGATGAAACCACAGCCAAGCTGCGTACCATCATGCGCTCACTGGGCCTGTAGCTGTTTATAGCTTCTTCAGAGCCTGCAACACGACATCATCCTTGTGGTGCGAACCTGCACCACTGCGGACATCACGTTCGAAGTTCTCCACAACGGTGACCGTGAAATCAGCACTGAGGTTCTCAGCGATCCACCGGGGCATGGCTACTGATTCAGTCTCCATGTCGTGGTGAATAAACAACAGGATCCCACCTGGGGCAACCAGGCTCTCCAGCTGCCCCAGGGTGGTGCCATTGGCCGGAATCTGCCCATAGGAGCAGGTCACCAGATCAAATTGACGGCCTGATTCAATCGCGTACTCGGTGAAGGAGACACGCAAGATCTCAACGCCGTGCTCGGCGTCGAGTTTTTCGTCGACAAGCTTCCTGGCGCGGTCGACGGCGGTGGCGGCGAAATCGATGCCGGTGACATCCCAACCCTGCTGACTCAGCCAGACCAGGTCAGCACCTTCACCACAACCGACATCAAGGGCTGTGCCACGTACTGCCACCCCATCCAGATACGCCACGAGCGCCTGGTTGGGGTTACCGCTCCACACCTGTTGCGCAGAGCTGTATCGCGCATCCGCGGCTTCAGGCGTGGTCAGGTGATCCTTGTGCGCCATTTAGGCGTCCACCACCGGGTTTCCGAGCTTGCCCAGGCCTGGAATCTCGATCTCGATGTAATCGCCATTGATCATGGCTTCAGTACCTGCTGGGGAGCCGGTGCAGATGACATCGCCTGGGAGCAGGGTCATGGAAGCGGTGATGAACTCGATGATCTCACCCATCTTCATGATCATCTGGGTGGAGTTGGAGTCCTGCTTGAGCTGGGTGTCGCCCTCGCGGGTCAGACGTGCCTTGATCGGCAGGTTATCCAGGTCAAAGGCATCGATGTCTGATTCGATCCAGGGGCCAAGTGGGCAGAAGGTGTCAATGCCCTTGGCACGTGCCCACTGACCATCAGCGAACTGCAGGTCACGGGAGGAAACATCATTGACGATGGTGAAGCCCAGAACAACAGACTTCCAATCCGCAGCCTTGACGTTCTTGCATGGCTTGGAGATGACAACTGCCAACTCACCCTCGAACTCAACCTTGGTGGCAAAGCTGGGGACACGGATCGGGGAATCTGGTCCGGTCACAGCTGTGGGGGGCTTCAAGAAGAGGGTTGGCGGCAGGTGCTCAGCTGATTCCTTGAACACCTCCGCGACGTGGTCGGCATAGTTGCGGCCGATGGCGACAACCTTACTCGGCAGCATCGGAGCGAGCAGGCGGACATCTTTCAGCGGCCATTCGCGGCCAGTGTGCTTGACCTCGGTGAAGGGGGTGCCTTCAATCTCTTTGGCGGTCAGATTCGCTACATCATCTCCTTCGCCTTCAATAGTGCAGAAACACATTCCATCTGGGGTTGCAATTCGTCCAAAACGCATAACGGCCATACTACTCTGTAGCCGGGCATGCTTTCATCACGACCGTGACACAGGGTGTGAAACAAACATCTACATGGCCTTTTACCCAAGAATCAGACTACTCCCCCACCCCCTGCTATTCAGCCACCTCGCGCAGTGTACTGGCGTTGATCGCACGAGTTTGGGCAAGATAGAGCTCCGCACAGGCCAGTGCATCAGTCAATGCCTGGTGATTGGAGTACTGGGGCAGGCCATAACGTGCGCGTACCCGGGCCAGGCGCAGATCCTCACCGCGGGGGTAGGTGGACATCTTCTCCATGTGGCGCCGCTCAATGGCGAAGGTATCCACGATCGGCAGCTGTAGAGGTGCACCGAAATATTCCTGGCATGCCGCCGAAAGGAAATCCTTCTCCATGGGGGAAAAATGTGCCAGCAGAGCGCGCCCCTCCAGTGCACCAAGTAGCTGTTCAAGTGCTTCCCTCATTCCAATTCCGGCAGCGAGCCCATCATCGGTGAGCCGGTGGATCACCGCCGAGGATCCCACAGAAAACCCCTCGCTGCCGCGGATCACCGCGTATCCGGCCCCGCCAAGTTCGATCACCTTGCCGGTCACCGGCACCCACCCGATCGAGACGATCTGGTGATCCTCAGGCTTCAGGCCGGTGGTCTCCACGTCCACCGCCAACAGTGGCAGCTCATCCAGGCTTGTCGACGGATGTGGCGCCGGCACCTCATAGAACTTCTTCAAGGCACCGGTGGCGAATTTAGACCGCGGGGTGCGCCCGGAGCGTCCACCACCGCCAAATAGTGTTCCAAACATCAGATATTCCTCACCGGGTACTTCGTGGCAAGGGCATTCTGCATATCCTTGATGATGGTGAAAGCATCCCGCAGGTGCTCCCGATCCAGCCTGCCGAGGTTCTTCGGATCAATGTGATAATTCGGCTTTTCCCCTGTCTTGATCAGGCTGGACTGGTGTTGGAAGGAGATGCTGCCTAAGAAATCAAAGGCATCCTGCAGGTCCTGCGCACCCTTGCGGGAGACCTGTCCATGTCCGGCAGCAGCCTCCAGACGTTCACGTGTGCTAATCATTTCACTGCCTGTGGCAAGAGCATAGAGCCTGGCCATCTGCACGATGCCGGCGGTACCCCCCTTCTTCACATCCAGGGTTGCCCCGTATTCGCCGGAACGTTCCACCACAAAGCCGCGGAAGAATCCGACTGGTGGATCCCTGCGGGCAGCCAGTGCCGCCAGGTGGGCATGGAAACGACGCGCACCACGGGCCATTTCCACGGCAGCCTGGTGAACTTCCTGAGCCATCTCGACCTCACCGTAGATAGCGCGGAAATCAAAGAAGATCTGTGCATTGAGCAGTGCATCCGGTTCAGGAGCCTGGATCCAGTTATGGAAGGTGTTGATCCACTGGCGCTTGGTCATCCGCCATTCCGGGTTGGAGGCCATCATGTCCCCCGGGCACAGCACCTGACCAGCACGGTCCAGACCCCGGCACACAAAGTCCGTCAGTGCTGCGAAATAATCCCCATGTTCCTTTTCATCATAGGAATCATCCAGCAGCAGGCAGTTGTCCTGATCTGAGGCCAACCCCATCTCTTTGCGCCCCTGGGATCCGACCGTGACAAAGGCATAGGGCACCGGTGCGACACCGAACTTCTCTTCCCCCAGTGTCAACAAGCGACGCGCCAGAGAGTCCGCTGCAACGGTGAGCAGGCTGCTGACCTCCTCAGCCGAGGCACCCCGGTCGATGAACCGTGCGGCCACCTCGGAAGCAGACTGATAGACATTGGAAAGTTCCTCCACGGTGTTCTTCCTGGACAGATCCGCGGTGAGGTAGATCGGATCATGCCGGAGTAGACGCATGATGTCTGCAGCCGTGACGATGCCGGAGATCCTGCCCTCATCAACAATCGGAAGGTGGTGGATGCGCAGCTCAGCCATCAACAACATCGCTTCAAAAGCCAGATCCTGCGAGGTCGCGGTGCGCGGATTGACCGTCATGATCTCTGAGACCGACAGAGTGATATCCAGACCGGTGGCCACCACCCTGCCCCGCATATCGCGGTCGGTGACAATGCCGATCAGTTCACCATCAGTCTGGATCAGCAGGGAGGAGACATTGCGTTCCTCCATTGTCTGTGCGGCATCACGGATGGAGGTTCCCGGGCCCACCGACACCGGATTGGAGATCTTGAACTCCCCCAGCCTGGTACGCAGAACCTTGGAACTGGATTCCTGACGCAGCTGATCAGCGGCCGCACGGATGCGCTTGGACCAGCTGGAATAGTACCGGGCCAGTTCCGGATTACGCTCTACTACCGGCAGGATCTTCTCACGGGAGATACGCAGAACAAGACTGTCCTCCACAGCCACCATGGTGTAACGGGACACCGGATGGCCGGAGAGCGTGGAATAGCCGAAGGAACGCCCAGCATCCCGGCGGTCCAGCAGGGTGCCATCCTCATCCAGGACATCCACGGCACCGGAGCGGATCACATGGAGATGGTTATTCTCCACGCCGTGCTCCAGGATGGCTTCCCCCCTGCGGAAGTACTCCATGGTCATCTTGGCGGGCAGGTCAGCCAGTTCTTTCTCTGGAAGATGGACAAATGGTTCGAAACCGGCGAGAAAGTCGCGGATCTCCTCAAGTTCTACCGACATGATTTCACCTTAGGAGAACACATGATTCCACGTGGTGTTTTGAGGTATGTGATTGGACGCTTAAGGTTTTTCTTTGATAAGCACAAAACCCCCCTGGCAGGGGGGTGCTTGCACAGAAGACATTAGGCCTTGACTGCGGCGGCGATGCGGTCGCCGACCTCAGTGGTGGAGATAGCAGCCTCAGGGTCGCGGGAAGCAACATCTGCGGCCACGGCCTCCTCGATGCGGACTGCATTATCCACATCACCGAGGTGGCGCAGCATCATCGCAGCAGACAGGATGGCTGCGGTCGGGTCAGCAATGCCCTTGCCCTCAATATCCGGCGCAGAACCGTGGACCGGTTCGAACATGGAGGGGTTGGTGCCGGTGGCATCGATGTTGCCAGATGCGGCCAGGCCGATTCCGCCGGAGACCGCTCCAGCCTCATCTGTGATGATGTCGCCGAAGAGGTTGTCGGTGACGATGACATCGAAGCGGGATGGATCAGTGACCAGGTAGATGGTGGCGGCGTCGATGTGGTTGTAATCAACGGTGACCTCCGGGTACTCCTTGGCCACCTCATCCACGGTGCGCTGCCAGAGGCCGCCACCATGAACAAGCACGTTGGTCTTGTGCACCAGGGTGAGGTGCTTGCGACGGGACTGGGCCAGCTCGAAGGCATAACGGATGACACGTTCTGCACCATAACGGGTGTTCACGGAGGTTTCGTTGGCAATCTCATGTGGAGTACCAACGCGGATGGCGCCACCATTACCGGTGTATGCGCCTTCGGTGCCCTCGCGGACGACGATGAAATCAATGTTGCCCGGGTTCTTCAGCGGAGACTCCACACCCTCATAGAGTTTGGAGGGACGCAGATTGACATGGTGATCCAGGGCGAAACGCAGCTTCAACAGCAGGCCACGCTCCAGGACCCCCGGAGGAACGGAACCGGGCGCACCGATGGCACCGAGCAGGATGGCATCGTGCTCGCGCAGCAGCGCCAGGTCCTCGTCGGTGAGCAGCTCACCGTTGTGCAGGTAACGGCGGGCACCGAGATCAAGATCCGTGGTCTCGATATCGTCGCGGACAGCGCGGAGAACCTTGAGGGCTTCATCGGTGACCTCTGGGCCGATTCCATCTCCACCAATAACAGCTAGTTTCATCTTGCGGGATTCCTTTCTCACCATGTGAACTTTTTCAGTTTAGCTGATGAAGTACCGCCCGCATCTGTGCAGTCGCACCCACTACCCCACCATTGAGGGCCTGATCCAGCTGAGAATCGCTCAGACCAGCACGAATAGGGACGGCTACATGAGAAATAATTCCCATGATCTCATGCTGTTTGATCATGGAAATGCCCGATAACAGGGAATCCAGGTTCGCACGGTTGCACAGATGGAGAAAAGCAGTGGCATCAATATCCTCCTGCGCATCCGGGTTGCCGGGCAGGAGCATGCTGGCCTGCACCTGCAGGATCTCAGGATCATCGAAGTCAATGTCCACAGGCATCTCATCCATGGACAGACTGATGCACTTGGTGGCCTCATCATAGGAAGCCTCATCCACGCCCTGGCCCACGAACCACTGCTCAACGCGCTCCGGGGTGACCTTGTCAGCAGGAGCACCCTCAGCCATGCCGATGTGGAAGGTTTCACCCTGCTGCTTCGGTGAACGCTCTGGATAGAGCGCATGGAACTCCCGGGTCAATCGGATACCGGCATTAATGGCCTCAGCGATGAAGGAACGCAGCTGAATCTCAGTGACACCATCACCCAGTGGGTACACCAGGGATGCCGAAATCTCCAGAGGCCCTTCATCGGCCTTGAGCACCGACACCAGGTTGCCGGAATGCTCCGGAGGGGTGTCAATGCTGAACTTCGGCATCGGTGCTGAGTTGTTGGCTGCATTGAGTGCGACCAGGGATCGGACATAGTCCTGGGTGGTCAATTCCCCTACCCAGGTGGTTTTGGCCATCAGCCAGTCACCCAGGGTGATCACGATATCGAAGTGGGTGGTGGCCACATAGACGCCTATGCCGGTTCCAGTGTCACACAGCTCCGCTTTCACCTGCTCCTTCTGGAGCAGCTCCACGATTCGCTCCGCCGTTATATCGGCCCGGGGAATAATCTGCACCATTTCAAGGTGTCCTTTCGCAGTGGAATGTTTATTAGTTTTCAAGCTACCGGGTGGCAGGTGAAGTCAGAGCATCAGGGGGTACGTGGCATGAAGAGCAAGCAGGTTGCAGATGATTTCAGGAGGAAAGTAGTACTCGTGCCGCCTTCCTTCACTAACCCAGAAAGGCTATGCCAGAAAGGACTCCACTTAAGGCAGAGATCACTACTCCTTTCTGGCATAGCCTTTCTGGGTAAATGTTCTGCTACATCCCTACACTGGGCAAACTTCAACAGAAATGAAAAAATCCCACCCGAAGGCAGGATTTTCCCAGATGAAACGGAAACAGACTAGCCGAGGTCAACCTGGAAGGCGGTTGCGTTCAGATCTGCGTTGATTTCCTCAACGAGTGCTTCTGGAACTTCGCGCTCGACACGCAGGATGAGGATGGCGCCGTCGCCTTCTGCTTCCTGGGTCAGTGCTGCTGCCTCGATGTTGATGCCGTTGGCCCCGAGCTTGGTGCCGACGGTGCCCAGTGCACCCGGAGCATCGGTGTACTCGAGGAACAGGTTGAGGCCCTGTGCACGCAGGTCCAGACCGCGGCCGTTGATCTTGGTGATCTTGTCCACGCGCTCGAGACCGGTCAGTGCGCCAACGACGGTGGCGGTGTTGCCTTCACCGGTAACGACCTTGACCTCAACCACGGAGCGGTGGGTGACGGATTCGGTATTGGTCTTGACCTCGACGGTGACGCCACGCTCTTCAGCGATGCGTGGTGCATTGACGAAGGTGACTGGCTCTTCGATGATGCCGGAGAACAGGCCACGGACTGCGGACAGGCCCAGGGCGTTGACGTCTTCGCTGGAGAGTTCGCCACGGGCGAGGACCTCGAGGGAGACTGGGGTGCCGTCGACCAGCTTGCCGGCCAGGAGGCCGAGCTTGCGGGACAGTTCCATCCAGAGGGCGACTTCTTCGCCGACACGGCCACCGGAGACGTTGACTGCATCTGCAACGAACTCGCCGGCGAGTGCCTTGAGTACGGAGTCAGCAACATCGGTGCCTGCGCGGTCCTGTGCTTCCACGGTGGAGGCACCCAGGTGAGGGGTGACAACGACCTGTGGGAGCTTGAACAGTGGGGAGTCGGTGCAAGGCTCGGATGCGTAGACGTCGAAGCCTGCGCCACGGATGTGGCCGGATTCGATGGCGTCGGCCAGTGCCTGCTCATCAACAAGGCCACCACGTGCGGCGTTGATGATGATCTGGCCCTTCTTGGACTTGGCAAGGAGCTCCGCATTGAACATGCCGGCGGTTTCCTTGGTCTTGGGAAGGTGGATGGTCACGAAGTCGGAACGACCCATGAGTTCTTCCAGCTCCACAAGCTCCACGCCGAGCTGTGCGGCACGTGCCGGGTTGGCGTAGGGATCGTAGGCGATGATGGTGGTTTCGAAGGCTGCGAGGCGCTGAGCGAAGAGCTGGCCGATGTGGCCGAAGCCGACGATTCCGACGGTCTTACCGAAGATTTCCACACCGTTGAAGGAGGAACGCTTCCATTCGCCGTCACGCAGGGTGGCATCGGCTGCTGGGATCTGGCGTGCGGTGGAGAGCAGCAGGGAAACTGCGTGCTCACATGCGGAGTGGATGTTGGAGGTCGGTGCGTTGGCAACCATGACGCCGGCTTCGGTGGCGGCTGGGATGTCAACGTTGTCCAGACCAACGCCTGCACGTCCGACGATCTTCAGGCTTGGCGCTGCTGCGATGACTTCTGCATCCACGGTGGTGGCGGAGCGCACGAGGAGTGCGTCTGCTTCCTTGACTGCTTCGAGCAGTTCAGGGCGGTTAGGTCCGTCAACCCAACGGACCTCAACTGCGTCACCGAGCGCGTCGACGGTGGACTGTGCTAGCTTGTCGGCGATAAGTACAACCGGACGGCCATTCTGGCTCACAAGATACTCCTGGAAGAACTAGGAATGTCCGCCTGCAGCAGGCACGACCGCGTCGGCTGCAGACGTGTCCACGCCGGGTTTTGGCGTGCGACTACCGATATTCTAAACCCACTCGTTTGTTCGCGAACACCTCAGGGCCGTTTTCATGGGGTTGGACACACCCCCACAGCTGTCCCAATACATAGTTTTCTGGCCCTGGGGGAAACTCATTCCCTGGTCATATCCCCTGCTCCCCCATGAACAGAGGGCCCTGAATATTATTCAGGGCCCTCTGTCTGCATCAGATGTAACGGACTGGCCGTCACCCCTGTGCGGTGTTATTGATAGGACACGAACCAGGGGCGTGGATTGACCTCTTCATAGGTCTGCTCTGGGGTGAAGGTAGGAAGGTCTTCGTCATAGAAGTTCTTCCATGCCATGAAGTAATCCGGATCCAGGTCCTGACGTAGCGCGTCCCAGGTGGCGTACTTCTCCCCTGCTGAACCATGTCCATCGGCGTGCAGGATGAAGGCGAGTTCGAGGTGATCGGTGTTGATCTGTTCGCGGTCACGCAGCATCTGGAGCTGGAACTGGTGCAGGATGAAGGCCTTCTGTGGCAGTTCTTCATCGCTGACCAGCTGTGCCAGCCAGTCTGCAACCTCATTGACCTCGGCGGCTTCCACGGAACCGACACGGCTCATTGGCTGCTCTTGGTCACCGATGCGCCATTCCGGGTCCAGTGCCAGACCGACGTTAGGTCGCTTGAGCAGGTCCTCGTAGTACTTGGCCATCTCCAGGAAGGTGGAACGTCCCGGCTGGAGATCCAGCACCACATAGCCACCGGCGTCGGTGATGGCATCAATATATGGGACCAGTTCATCAGGGTTGGTCTCATTGACGAAGTTGCCATCAGGTCCCGGGACATCGGAGGCCACCGTGGCGATGATCTCAAAGGCTGGGATAACCGGCTGTTCCTCGAACTCCTGGTACTCCGCGGCCATCTGCATGGCACGCTCAGCAGCTTCTGCTGCCGGCTGCTCACCCATCACGCCCAGGGCGGGTCCTGATGGGTGCCCATAGAGGGCGATCATGCGTCGTCCCGGAAACACCAGGCCACCGCCACCGGGTAGTTCCTCGGTGATGGTTTCGCCGCGTTCGATCTTGGCGGCAAGCTGCTCGCCGGTACCGAACTGTTCCCCCAGTGCCAGGAGGGGCTTGTCAGCAAGTCCTGCCACCATCTCCATGTGTTCTGTATTCAGACGGGGGTCATGGTGGTCCATGAAGCGGATGGAGGCGCCGTAGGCACGTGCCGTGGCTACGGCGGAGATGCCAGATTCAGCGGTGGCGAGCACGATCGGTGCCACCTCACCGTCACGGGCGCTCTGTGCCGGGAAGGCCGGTAGCTTGTCCTCGCCCGTGGTGGTGGGTACCTTTTCCCAGGAAGGTACAAGGAGGGTCTGGTTCTCGGGCTGCAGTTCGGCAGTGGCCTGCACGACCTCGCTGATATCGCCGATGCTCTGCTCCTCGAATTGCAGGGCGGTCAGCTGTGCCAGTGCTTCCTCAGTGCCGCGATCCTGGATGATCGTCATCGTGTCATCCTTGAAATCCTTCAGGGCATCACCGACGATGAGTACCGTGTTAGCGCCGAGACGTTCGATCTCTGCGAGGATCTCCTCATCGTTGTTGCCCGGCGCGTGCAACACGGGGGCGTGTGAGACCACGCCGATGGAGGCGGCGCGGAGTTCCTGGGCGATGCCGGGGCCTGAGACGACGACGGTGTCGGATTTGTCGAAGAACATTTCGGATGCGCTGACACCGGAGAATCCCGCATCGGTGATCACGGTGGGTTCGCCTGGGAAGGCTTCAGACACCGCGCGACTGACATTGACTGCGCGGGCCTCTGCATAGGGGCGGTTGTCTTCCTGTTGGGCGGCGATGCTTGTCGACGCCTCCGTTGTCCCGTCACTGGCATCGTCGGTGGCGGCGCATGAAGCCAGCCCTAAAGTGAGCACCACTGAGGTGGTGCCGGCGATGAGGGTTTTCATTCGACGCAATTTGTGTTCCACAATGGGCGCCTTCCTAAGGGAGTCTGCTGGTGGTTACACCAAACTACCCATTAGTTTCAGTGCCAACAAAAGCATCTGTTCCCGCGAGTCCCCCCACGGGGTCTTCGGTGTCCAGGTCTCGTGTGACTGCCCGTCCGATTGCTTCTTCGACCATGTGTAGAAACTTCTCGTGGCGGTCGTGGAAAAAGGCTTCGGCATTGGAGGAATGCAGGTCTTCGGCCTTCAACAGGTGGGTGTTGAGCATGGCGTCGAATTCCTCATCGTTCATCAGCGATTTGGATTGGACGCGGGAGAGGTAGCGGGATGGTGGGGTGTCGCCGATGACGACTTCGGTGCGGCGGCCCATGGGTGTGCGGTTGAGGACGCTTTCCGCCAGGGTCTGGTCGATGCCTCGTTCCCTGCACCATTTTGTAGGGAAGATCTGGTGGAAGCTACAGCCGAGTTCCTCGAAAGTCCAGCGGTCGAACTGCTGTCCGGTGCGCCAGTCTTTTGCTCCTCTGCCCATCAGGAGGGCGAAGATGCCCTTCCATACGCCGGTGTCAGGCTCTGCGGTCAGCAGTCGGGATTCGTGGAAGTCGGTGTCGCGGACGGTTTTGGGTTCCAGTTCCTTGTCGCCGGAGCTGCGGATCCAGGCGGTCACCTGGTCGGTGTCCCTGCTGGAACGGGCGATCACCGCTGGAGAGCCGTAGAGCTCTCCCAAGACACCGCTCCAGAACCAGCGGTTGAGGCGGTCCCAGGCCTGGGAGTTGGCGAGGTCGTGGCCGTCGAGAAGCGTGAGGATCACCGCCAGAGGGATGATCTGTGCTGTGTATGGGACCTGGTCGATGCTGAGGATGCAGCGCTGGCGGAGGAATTCTGCGGCTTCCTTGAAGCCTGCGCGCATTTCTTCAGCTGCCGGGATGTATTCCTCGCGGGTGAGGTTGAGGATGTCCTCCCGGTGTCCCACTGCCTGGCCCTTGCGGGAGGAGACCAGCAGGGAGACGGCGGTGAGGAATTCGGTGCGGCCGATACCGTCGAGGGCGGGGAATTCGCGGAGGTGGCGTTCGGTGTGTACCCAGTCATCGCGCAGTGAGAATTCCGTGCTGGAGGTTTCATCTGTGGCAAATACTGCGGTGAGCAGGTCGAAGACATCCATCTGCAGTCCTGAGGAGTTCGCCTGGGCGAAGATGGAGCCCACTCCACCCTTGGCGGTTTCGCGGTCGAGGCGGATCATGGGGATGTCATAGGTGACAATCTGGCGACCCACGCGAGCATGGAAGGTTTTGGCATGTTCACGGGCGCCGTCGCCGGCGAGGTCGGCCAGGTCGAAGAGGAGGCTGGCGCCGTCGTCGTCAAGCAGCATTGATACGGGCACGCATCCGGCGGCCAGTGCTGAGTTCAGGTCGGTGATGCCAGCGCCGAGTTTGGGGCCGAAGTGTGATTTCACGGTGCCTGCCTCATCGACGGAGAACACAGCCTCATCGGGCATGACCGGGGATTCAATCGCCTTGGCCACATCCACATAGAACTTGCGACGCACCCTCTGGTTGCGGAAATCGAAGGAATCGACGAAACCATCGCCCTGAAGGCAGTGGTAGAGCGTGGTGAGGCGCTGTTGGCCATCAAGCAGGAGCAGGCCGGGATCGCGGCCGGTGTCAGGGGCGCCGGCCAGGGGGCGGGGGCGGAAGCGCATCTCCTCGCCACGGGTGTCCAAGGCCATGAGCACGCCGACGGGGAAACCACGCAGGACCGTGACGATCAGACTGCGGATGCGGTCAACATCCCAGGCGTATTTCCGTTGAAAATCAGGAAGTTGGAGATCGCCTCTGTTGATTCGGGCAAAGAGATCATTGAGCGCATAACTCGGCGTGGAAAATCCCATGGGACATACTCTATATCAGCACACAATCTCATGATCACTGTGTGCTGCAGTCTCCAATTGGATGGTGGAATGCGCAATACCCAGTTTGCTTAGTTCCGCTTCTGCCCGATCCAACACTCCGCAGGAGAAAATATGCTGGGAATCAGTATCAACCACAATATGGCAGGTGGCGAGCACCTCCCTGCCGTCAATACTCCAGATATGAAGATCATGGACATCCGTCACACCAGGAATGGCGCGCAGCACACTGTCCACCTCCCCTGGATCAGCGCCATCAGGCACGCGTTCCAGAAGAATATTAATGGCATCCTTCAACAATCCGATGGCGCGCGGGAGAATGATCGCGGCGATGACGATGGAAGCGATCGTGTCCGCCGCCAGCCAGCCGGTGTAGCGGATGATCAGTCCGGCGATGATAACAGCCACTGAGCCCAACATGTCACTGAGCACATGCAGGAGCGCACCACGCATATTGATGTTGCCGTCCTGGTGCCTCATGAGCACTAGCGCGGAGACACCGTTGGTGAGGAAACCGATCACAGCCACGATCAGCATGAGGTTGGTGTCGATCTCATCAGCAGAGCCCAGACGCATGATGGCCTCCACCACGATCCACACCGATACCGCGGCCACCACGAGTGCATTGGTCATGGCCGCCAACACCTCCACCCGCTTGAAGCCATAGGTGGCGCGATCCGTGGGTGCCTTGCGGCCGATCATCATGGCCACCAGTGCGATGATCAGTCCGCTGGCATCCGACAACATGTGCATGGCATCGGCCAGGAGGGCGAGTGAACCGGAGATCAGGCCGGCGATCAACTCAGCGAAGAATACCGTTCCGGTGAGAATGAGAACGGCAAACAGTGCCTTGAGGGAGTTTGGTGCGTGGGAATGCCCGCCCAGTCCCCCGTGGGAGTGGGCATGATCGTGACTGTGCGTGTGATCGTGGTGATGAGCCTGCTTGGTCATGTCCTCACCATCTCACACTCCCCCAGTTATTGAAAGTTTATTGAAAACTGAAAATGGGTGTCATTATGGCGCTGAACTGCGCAGATGAAAAGCATCACCGTTAACACAGTGTGTGAAGCTCCCCTGAAGCCACGAAATCCCCGCCGCAGGGTGCGGTGGGGACCTTCCAGAGAGCTATATCAGGCCCAGTTGTGGAACTGGCCCTGCTGGTAGAGCAGCGGGCGGATGCCGTCATTGACAGCACATTCAGAGACCGCCACCGTGAAGATGGTGTGGTCACCGCCGGGGAAGGCATTGACGATCTCGTCGGAGAACCAGGCGGCGGAGTCATCGAGAACCGAGATATTCCGCTCACGGCGGAGAATGTCCACACCTTCGAAACGGTCAATACCGCGGGTGGAGAGCTGGCGGGCCAGTCCGGCCTGGGTCTCCGCGAGCACGGAGATGCCCAGTGGTGCGCCGACCGTGAGGTGTGGCATTGAGGAGGAGGTGTTGGCCACGCTGAACATCACCATCGCCGGTTCCAGCGACAATGAGGCGAAAGCGCTGACGGTCATCCCCACATCCACACCTCCCTCATGGGTGGTCACGACGGTGACTCCCGAAGGGAAGGTTCCTACGGTTGCCCGTAACTGTTCGCCTGTCACGGTAAGTTCGGCACACATCATCTCGGTCTAGTTCTCCTCTTGAGCCTTCGCACGTCCCAGCTCCCATTTGAGCTGAGTCTCGGATGGTGATTGGACGGGAATGAAAGCTGCTTCGCGGAAGCGTCGGGACCTCGGAGAGCTCTGGGCATAACCAGCACCTCCGGCGACACGGACCTCCAGGGCGGTGGCTGCGGTGGCGACCTCAGCGGAAGCCAGACGCAGTTCCAGCATCTTCACCGGTGGCACGACCTGACCTGCGTCGAGGGCGGCAGAATAGGTCTCCTGCAACTCGATCAGGTCGGTGATACGGGTGCGGACCTGCGCCTCCGGTGCGACCAGCGGTGACTATCAGTGCGTCTTCAGCCAAGTTGGAAGCCCATGCGAGCTTGCCGTTCAGAGGAAATCCTCCCGCGACCGTATCCATTTCGGTGACCCCACCGATCCCGCACTGCGGCACGAATTGATCGACCTGCTGCATCCCTAGGAAACCGTCACCGCCCTCTCGCCCCCTGGATTTGAATCCAGGGGGCTTCACCTTATATATAAGTCCTCACAGCGCCCTGCTGTGGGATTTTTACGGGATTCTTCCCTGGAGGACAAGAAGACCACGGCCTCTCCCCGAGGGGAGAGGCCGTGGTCAGTGTCTTTAAACCGAGGTGGTTATTAAGCGGTTTCGGTCAGTGGGTTCTTGACCCAGCTCATGAGGTCGCGCAGCTTGGAGCCGGTCTCCTCGATTGGGTGCTCGGCGTACTCCTTGCGAAGGCCCTCGAGCTCGGTGTTGCCGTTCTCGACGTTGGCGATGAGGTGCTTGGTGAAGGTGCCATCCTGGATCTCGGTCAGGATGTCCTTCATACGCTCCTTGGTGTCAGCGTTGATGACGCGTGGGCCAGCGAGGTAGCCACCGAACTCAGCGGTGTCGGAGACGGAGTAGTTCATGTTGGCGATGCCACCTTCGAACATCAGGTCAACGATGAGCTTGAGCTCGTGCAGAACCTCGAAGTAGGCCATCTCCGGCTCGTAGCCGGCTTCGGTCAGAACCTCGAAACCGGTCTTGACCAGTTCCTCGGTGCCACCGCAGAGAACAGCCTGCTCACCGAAGAGGTCGGTGACGGTCTCAGCTTCGAAGGTGGTTGGGATGACGCCTGCGCGGCCGCCACCGATGGCGGAGGCGTAGGACAGTGCCAGTGCCTGTGCGTCACCGGTTGGGTCCTGGTCGATGGCGATGAGGCATGGGACACCCTTGCCGTCGACGAACTGACGACGAACCAGGTGGCCTGGCCCCTTTGGCGCAACCATGCCGACGATGATGTTGTCAGCTGGCTTGATCAGATCGAAGTGGATGTTCAAGCCGTGACCGAAGAGCAGTGCGTCGCCTTCGTTCAGGTTTGGCTCAACATCGTTGGTGAAGATGGATGCCTGGGAGGTATCCGGCGCCAGGATCATGATGACGTTTGCCCATGCGGCAGCGTCAGCGGAGGTCTTGACCTCGAAGCCTGCTTCCTTGGCCTTCTCTGCGGACTTGGAGCCCTCGCGCAGGCCGATAACAACCTCGACGCCGGAATCGCGCAGGTTCTGTGCGTGGGCGTGGCCCTGGGAGCCGTAGCCGATGATGGCAACCTTGCGGCCCTGGATGAGGGAAAGATCAGCGTCTGCGTCGTAGAACAGTTCAATAGCCATGAGAGAAAATCTCACCTTTCGTGATAATTATGGAGGTTTTGTCCGCCACATGAGACAGACTACTACATATTGTTCTACCACATCTCATGTGGTGGACTATTTTTAGCCACCAGATGAGACGCTTGGAACAATATTCAGGGGTGTTTCAGGGGGGTTAGTTCTTCACCGGGGCCATGGTCTTGGGGCCACGGTTGAGGGCGATCTGACCAGATTCGATCAGTTCACGGATACCGAATGGCTCCATGACATCCAGCAGTGCGCGGAGCTTACCCGGCGTGCCGGTCGCCTCGATGACCACAGAATCCGGAGCCACGTCGACAACGCGGGCACGGAAGATGTTCGCGGCATCCACGATCTGCGGACGGTTGGAGCTGTCAGCGGAGACCTTCACCAGCATGATGGCGCGGGCAATGGTGGTCTCTTCATCAAGTCGGACAACCTTGAGCACCGGGATCAGCTTATTCAGCTGCTTGGTGATCTGCTCAATGTTGAGCTCATCGGCATCCACGACAACCGTGATGCGGTTGATGCCCACTGTTTCAGTCTTTGCTGACACCAGTGACACAAGGCTGAATGCGCGGCGGGTGAACATGCCCGATACACGTGAGATGATGCCGTCGGTGTCCTGTACCAGAACGGACAGGGTATGGCGGGTGATATCTGTACTAGCCATTTTCTTACTCTCCTTCTCGTTCGGTTACTGCATCGATGTCGGCTGGGTCCTCGGCTGCGGACTCCTCATCATCGAAGAGTGGGCGCAGGCCGACGGCGTACTGGATATCCGTGTTGGAAGCACCAGAAGACACCATTGGCCAGACCTGGGCATCCTCGCCGACGATGAAGTCGATGACCACCGGGCGGTCATTGATCTCCTGTGCCTTCCGGATCGCAGGAAGGACCTCTTCCGGCTTGGTGACGCGGATGGCCACGCAACCAAGTCCTTCAGACAGCTGGACGAAGTCAGGGACATAGGAACCCTGCTCGCGCAGCTTGGTGTTGGAGTAGCGGCCCTCATAGAAGAGGGTCTGCCACTGGCGCACCATGCCGAGGTTGCCGTTGTTGATCAGGGCGACCTTGATCGGGAAGCCCTCCACCGCTGAGGTGGTCAGTTCCTGGTTGGTCATCTGGAAGCAGCCGTCACCGTCGATGGCCCAAACTTCCTTCTCCGGAGCACCAGCCTTGGCACCCAGGGCTGCCGGAACGGCGTAGCCCATCGTGCCCAGACCACCAGAGTTGAGCCAGGTGCGTGGTTTCTCAAAGTCGAGGAACTGTGCAGCCCACATCTGGTGCTGGCCCACGCCAGCGCAGTAGATCGCATCCGGGCCGGCAGCCTTGGACAGGGTCTCGATGACGAACTGTGGTGACAGGGCACCATCAGGCTGCTCATCATATCCACGTGGGAAACGCTCACGCAGACCACGCAGGTACTCAACCCATTCGGAGAGATCTCCGGTGGCATTGGCCTTGTTCTTGACCGAGGTCAGAAGCTGGGCGAGAACCTCACGGGCATCACCGACGATAGGGACCTCAACCTGCTTGATCTTGCCGATCTCAGCCGGGTCGATATCAGCGTGAATGATCTTGGCATGCGGTGCGAAGCTGTCCACATCGCCGGTGACGCGGTCGTCGAAACGCGCGCCGATGGTGATGAGCAGGTCGCTGCGCTGCAGTGCGCCCACCGCGGAAACTGCGCCGTGCATGCCTGGCATACCGAAGTGCAGCTCGTGGGACTCAGGGAAGGTGCCCAGTGCCATGAGAGTGGTGACGACGGGAATTCCGGTGTACTCAGCAAAAGCACGCAGTTCATCGTGAGCATCAGCCTTGATGACACCACCACCGATATAAAGAACAGGTTTCTTGGCCTCACCGATGAGCTTGACTGCCTGCTCAATCTGACGGGAATGCGGTGTGGTGACCGGACGGTAGCCCGGCAGGTCGATCTTCGGCGGCCAGACGAAGTCCAGTTCAGCGTTCTGGATGTCCTTCGGGATGTCCACCAGAACTGGTCCCGGACGGCCGGTCAGGGCGAGGTGGAATGCCTCGGCCAGTGCCTGTGGGATCTCGTTGGGATCGGTGACCATGAAGTTGTGCTTGGTCACCGGCATGGTGATGCCTCGGATATCGGCTTCCTGGAAAGCATCGGTGCCCAGCAGGCTGCGTCCGACCTGGCCAGTGATGGCAACGATCGGGACAGAGTCAAGGTGGGCATCGGCGATGGGGGTGACCAGGTTGGTGGCACCCGGACCGGAGGTGGCGATACAGACGCCGACCCGACCGGTTACCTGTGCATAGCCAGTTGCGGCATGGCCCGCGCCCTGTTCGTGGCGCACAAGCACGTGGCGGACCTTTTCAGAGGAATAGAGCGGGTCGTATACGGGAAGAACCGCACCGCCCGGAATGCCGAAGATAATCTCGGCATTCAATTCCTCTAGCGATCGAACAATTGCCTGTGCGCCTGTCATCCGCTCCGGCGCACCGGAACGTCCACGGTTGGCAACCGTGGCTGGAGTGGGCTGTTGAGAAGCTGCCACATTCACGACTTTCTGGCTCCTTTTCGTAGAAGGATTTCTGATGGCTCCCCTGGAGGCTTCCAAGGGCAGCCATTGTTTAATTGTTCCGACGCGGGTGCGTGTTCACGCGGTGCGACAGACGTCCTTGCAATGTTGGCAAAGGTGGCTACCAACAAGAAAGCCCTCGATGCAGCACTGTGGTGGGTGCTGCCGAGGGCGCTTGACGAGACGACTTGTAAAAAACCGTTACGGCACGCGCCGCGCAGCTACTAGTACAAGTCGAATAATGGTCATGGTGTGTAATGCTACACACACTCTTTAATTATTGGCCACTTGAAACACTTTCGGGGGTCACCCCCACCACTCCCCTCTGTGACCACCCGAAACAAAAATCTGCACCCCGCCGGGTGGGTACCATCAAGCATTTCGGGGCAAGGTTTCAGCCAGCCAACCCACAGCTGGCGCGGTTACTCTTGAAGCTATGCCTTTTAGTTTGCCGCTGAATTATATTTTCATAAGCATGTGGTCCTGGTTCCTCAACACAGGAATCAACCTGGTTCTCATCTTTCTGATCGGCATGCTGGTACCACGTATCGGCCGACTGGTCATGCGTTTTGTGCAGCATCGTGTGGAATCAGATATCGATGAAGAATCCGGTAAGAATAAACTGGCCTTTGCGGGAGTCGGCCTCTATATCGCCCAGATCATCGCCTTCTTCTTCCTGATCATCGCGTTCATGCAACAGATCGGGTTCTCACTGGCAGGGGCTGCGATTCCTGCGACTGTTGCTTCCGCTGCCATTGGTTTTGGTGCGCAGTCCATCATCGCTGACTTCCTGGCAGGCTTCCTCATCCTCACGGAAAAACAATTCGGCGTGGGTGACTGGGTCCGCTTTGAGGGCAGCGGTGTTGATGTGGAAGGCACGGTCGTGGAGGTGACCATGCGTGCCACCACTATCCGCACCATCTCCCATCAGACTGTGATCATCCCGAACTCCGCCGCCAAGGTCTGTATCAACCACTCCAAGGAATGGTCCCGTGCGGTGATTGTCATCCCCGTGCCGATGCTGGGTTCCGCCAATGTCAATGACGTGATCCGTCGTTCCGAGGAAGCCACCCGCCGCGCGATCGCCCAGGACGATGTCAGTCCCGTGGTGATCGGTGAGCTGGATGTGCACCCCGCAGTAGATGTTCAGCCACCAACAGTGGTGGGTATGCCCTGGCTGGTGACCATGCGCTTCATGGTTCAGGTCACCGCCGGTAACCAGTGGTTGGTGGAACGTGCGGTACGAACCCGGATCATCGAAGAGTTCTGGGATGAGTACGGTTCCGCCACCACCACCTCCGGCACCTTCGTGGACAAGTTGGCACTGGATGAACATCCACTGGACAACGCTGGTGTGCCCCTAAACACCTCCACCGCTGCCCCGCAGCCGGATAAGGCATACACCCGCAAGCCGGTGCTGGACGTACCAGTTGATTCACTCGATTCCACCGCCACCACGACCATCAACATGGGTGCCGGAGGAGCCCTGGCCGCAGGTAAACCGGCAGCAACAACCAGCAGCTCCCCCGCTGCTGAAACAGCCGACGTCACCGATGAGGGTGATATCCAACCCACTCCGGAAGGCACCCACCCCAATCGTCCCGATATATCCATGTCGGTCCTGCCGGAGGAGTCCACAGCTGTGGCTGCAGATACTGCAGTCATCTCAGACACGGACACCGCTGGTGAAAATTCTGGACGCCTCCCGGGCTTGTTCCGCACAGATTCCTATGAGAAGCCCTGGCAGAAGGTTCTCTCCATCGGTGGACGTACCCGGATGAGCACCAGCCTGATGCTGCTCGGCCTGCTGATCCTCCTGTTGATCAAGCTGTTCACCATCGAACCACCGGAGAACTGGGAGACCCGCGGCTTCTCATCCAACAATGACGAAACTGTGGTGACCACCCCGGCGGAGCCTGAACCAGAGGTGACTCCGGAGGGATCCCGCCCTGTAGAAACCCCAACCCAGGAGACCACCCCTTCTGAAACCCCAGGGCTGTTGGATGATGAGAACGGGACGGCTACTGACGAACCCGCACCTGGCGATCCCACCTCCCCTGATACTTCTGAAACAACCCCGGCCACCCAGAATCCCACCGCAACCACCCCGGCAGGAACCCCCACCACCCAACCTCAACCAACCCCCACCGCGGTGGAGCCACTTGAGACCATCCTCCAGGATCCCACCGGAACAGGAGCAGGTGCAGAGGCAGGCACAGGAGCTTAAGCCTGCGCTGCCCCGGGGTGGGTGATTACGGACATGTCAGCCACCTTTACTACTATGGGAAGTTATGAGTTCAGACGCGAAAAACAATGAGAACACTGTGCCGGATGCCAATACCCAGGCGGAACGTTCTGAAACCTTCTCCCCTGATCGCACCCACATCCTCAGTGCGGTTGTTCTCGGCCTGATCTCACTCATCACCATCGGAACAGCTCCCCAGTACCTCTGGTGGATCCTCCTCCTTCCTGTTCTCTTCATCTGGTGGGTGCTGAAATCCTCCACTGTGGTTGATGAATCGGGCATTGAAGCCCGTTATGCATTCCGCGGCAACAAGAAGATTTCTTGGGATGATTTTGCCGGCATCGGCTTCAAGGGTGCCCGCACTTTCGCCCGCACCACCCAGGATGAGGAAATCAAGCTTCCCGGTGTCACATTCAATTCCTTGCCCCGCCTGCAGCAGGCGTCCTATGGTCGCATCCCTGATGCTCTGACCGAAGGCCGTGCTGCGATGGATGGCAAGGTTGTGGTAGTACAGGAAGACGGTTATTCCGTGGTTCTGACCAAGGAAGAATACGTCGCCCGCCAGGAGGCTCTGGGTCGGGAAATCCAGATTGAGCTGGATGAAGACAACACCCCACATGATGTCTCTGGGAACACCCCGGCAGACACCGGTGTTGAATCTGCTGAGCAGAATCCCCCGAAGCCACAAGCCTGATTGCTAGCACCACGATCGTGGGCCCAAGATTCGAACCACAGAGTCCTCAGTGCCCACAATCGCCCCAGAAACCAGACCTCCGCTGCCCGCAGGCACCCCTTCTGCTGTGGCAACTGACGTCTTAGAAATCCCCCTTCCACCACTCTTTTAAGAGTTGATCTGAAAAGCGCATCATGATTCCTCTTCGTTCAAAAGTCACCACCGTCGGCCGTAATGCAGCTGGAGCCCGTGCCCTGTGGCGCGCAACCGGAACCAAGGAAAACGAGTTCGGCAAGCCGATTGTCGCCATCGTCAACTCCTACACCCAGTTCGTACCGGGCCATGTCCACCTGAAGGATGTCGGCGATATTGTCGCCGGTGCCGTACGCAAGGCTGGTGGTGTTCCCAAGGAATTCAACACCATCGCCGTGGATGACGGCATCGCCATGGGGCACAGTGGCATGCTGTACTCCCTGCCGTCACGTGAGATCATCGCCGATTCCGTGGAGTACATGGTCAATGCCCACACCGCAGATGCCATGGTGTGCATCTCCAACTGTGACAAGATCACCCCGGGCATGCTCAATGCCGCCATGCGTCTGAACATCCCGGTGGTCTTCGTCTCCGGTGGTCCGATGGAAGCCGGTAAGGCTGTGGTGGTGGATGG
The DNA here is from genome assembly GCF_945649885.1 of uncultured Corynebacterium sp. Taxonomy (GTDB): domain Bacteria; phylum Actinomycetota; class Actinomycetes; order Mycobacteriales; family Mycobacteriaceae; genus Corynebacterium. The sequence goes on from NZ_CALZFS010000020.1 coordinate 28,254, forward strand.
CGTCGCCCATGCACCGACCGACCTGATCACCGCGATCTCCGCCTCAGCCAACGATGCTGTTGATGATGAAGGTCTGCTGGCTGTTGAACAGTCCGCCTGCCCGACCTGTGGTTCCT
>NZ_CALZFS010000021.1 GCF_945649885.1 uncultured Corynebacterium sp.
CTGTGCCGACTACGACTGTGCCGACTACGACTGTGCCGACTACGACTGTGCCGACCAGCATAATGCCGGATCCGGGCCTGCCGGATGTGGTCCCGCGAGGGGCGTTCAGGGCGTATTTGAATGAAGAGCAGTTTGATCGTGGGAATGATCCTGATCATGTAATTTCTGCGACTGAAATGCAGGATGTGACTGATGTTCTCTACTCAAGTGATTGGTGGGAAGGGGAGTCACCCTCGAATTTGGAGGGACTGCAGTATGCAACCAACCTTCGAACTCTTGCGGCTTATGAAATCGAGCGTCTCCCAGATCTATCAGAACTTCCGAACTTGGAGTGGGTCCACCTTGAAGTTAGTGATGGCTGGGAGGGGTTTCCCACACCTGTGGGAGTATTCCCCAGGCTGCAGACTCTGGAGATAGGAGGGGAAGCACTTCGTCAGTTGCCTGATGAGCTTTTTGCGGGAGGGGCTCTCTCTATCCTTGAGATTTTTGATGCCATGAACTTTAAAATGATTCCAAGTTCTCTGACTATTAACGAAAGCCTTGTTACTCTGCATCTGGATGAAACCGGGATTGAAGTACTGCCAGATTTCATCGGTGATATCAGCAGTCTGGAACTTCTCTTCCTGGTGGACAACCCTCATCTGGGGGCCCTGCCAGATGTCTTCGATGGTTTGCCCAATCTGAGGTCACTCCTGCTGTGGAACAATGATTCATTGGTGGCTCTTCCACCGTCTATCGGTGAGGCTACGGCTCTAACCGCAATTGAGATTTATGGGGCTAGCTTTGAAACCGTGCCGGAATCCATTGGAAATCTTCAGTATCTACAGGAATTTCTCATCAGTTCACCAGTTCTCACTCCGCTACCAGCAAGCATTAATGGCCTCCGTAGTCTCTGGCTGTTAGACATAACCGGGCCGGAAAGTTTCAGCCTGCCTGCGGCCCTTTCAGGCATGCATAGTCTGGAAGATCTCTATCTGCGAGATACAGGTCTGACCAGCGTCCCAGAGGGAATAAGTACACTTCCTGCACTAGAGAACCTGGATGTGGCAAGAAACAAGTTGACGGTGCTGCCAGAGTTCCTTGTTGAGATGGCAGCCAGGGAGGTCGGCGCTTTGAAACACATCAATGCTTTTGATAATCCCCTGGATTTCACTGATCCGGTGGTTATCACGCTATCGGAGTCGATCCTGCACTTTTGACCTTGTCTTTACCTCTCTCGCATTCATCCTCAAAAGTGCAAGGTTTGTACCTCTTATTTTCCAGAGTTAATGCGCTCTTTCCATAGCCCGGTGAGTTTGTGCACTGGGCTACAGGATTTTTAACGAGCAGATCATGTGTGTTCAGAGGTGCTTTTTTCTAAGGGCCTGAGTCGTGGATATCGGCTCGGGTCACGTGGGTGGGTTCTGAAAGTTGGGGCCAACCCCTGTTGCTCGACTAATGTTATTTCCAAAAGTAATGAAATAGTGTCCCCGGGCGATGGGCAAGGTAACCGTCATTCTGTCTCCATGAGAATGTGAGGCGCCCGGGGTGACCGCAGTGAACAGTTAGTGACAAGTTAAGGGACATTATGGATCTGGATAAAGCGATCGGCTCATTCTTCGACGAGGATGGGGAACTGAACCTTCCGCCGTTCATGACACTCGCGGCCATGGCTGAGTTCATGTACCAGGCAGACATCGCTGAGGGTGGCGGTGACAAGGTCCGCATGCGTTTCTGGGATTACACAGAGTCCCGTGAGGGCAAGCCTGTTGATTACACCCGTGATGAGATCAACACCCGTATCAAGGCTGTTGCGGGTCGCCTGCAGCAGGTTGCCACCATCGGTGACCGTGCCGCCATCCTGGCCAACAACAGCCCGGAGTACATCTTCAGCTTCCTGGGTGCCATTTATGCAGGTCTTGTTCCTGTTCCTCTCTACGATCCGACCGAGCCGGGCCACGCTGATCACCTGACCGCCGTGTTTGCCGACTGTGAGCCAGTGGTTGTTCTCACCAACTCCCACTCCGCCGGTGCCGTGCGCAAGCACTTCGCGGGACTTCCTGCTGCGGAGCGTCCCCGCATCCTTTCGGTGGACTCCCTGCCGGATTCCCTCGCGGATTCTTATGAGAACCCGATGATGTCCGAGGCCGGTAAGCGACTGTCCGCCATGCGCCAGGTCGCGCCGATCGACCTCACCGCATTCCTGCAGTACACCTCGGGTTCCACCCGCACCCCGGCTGGTGTGGTGCTGACCAACCGTTCCATCCTCACCAACGTGCTGCAGATCTTCTCCGCAGTGAAGATCCAGACCCCGCTGCGTCTGGTGTCCTGGCTGCCACTGCACCACGACATGGGTATCATCCTGGCAGCGTTTGTCACCATGCTTGGCCTGAACAATGAGTTCATGAGCCCACGTGACTTCGTTCAGCAGCCTTCCCGCTGGATCAAGCAGCTCAACCGCCGTGAAGGCGACAACAATGTCTACACCGTTGTCCCGAACTTCGCTCTCGAGATGGCTGCCCGCTACGCCAAGCCGGAAGAGGGTGAAGAGCTGGATCTTTCCGCTCTGGACGCCGTGATCATCGGTTCCGAGCCGGTCACCGAGAAGGCACTGACCACCTTCCGTGAGGCCTTCGAGCCTTATGGCCTGCCGGTTCAGACCCTGCGTCCTTCCTACGGACTGGCCGAGGCATCACTGCTGGTCACCACGCCGCAGACCGAGAACCGCCCATTGATCTCCTACTTTGACCGTGAGGCACTTGCGGAGAACCGTGTTGAGCTGGTGGAGAAGGGCAATGAAAATGCCGTGGCGTTCATCTCCAACGGTCAGGTTGTCACCCCGCAGCACCTGGTCATCGTTGATGCCGAGACGACCACTGAGCTGGAGGATGGTCAGATCGGTGAGATCTGGACCCATGGTGAGAACACCGCCGCCGGTTATCTGGACCGTGAAGAGGACACCGCAGACACCTTCCGTAACCGTCTGAAGAACCCACTGGCAGAAAATTCCCGCTCAGCAGGTGCCGCTGATGACAACTACTGGATGGCTACTGGTGACCTCGGCGTGATCGTGGACAACGAGCTCTACATCACCGGTCGTCTCAAGGACCTGATCGTTGTTGCGGGCCGTAACCACTACCCGCAGGACATCGAGTACACCGTCCAGCAGGCATCCGCACATATCCGGGCAGATTCCGTCGCAGCCTTTGCCGTACCGGGTGAGGACGTCGAAAAACTCATCATCCTGGCTGAGCGTGACCAGACCGCCAACGAGTCTGATGACGCAGCAGCCATCGAAGCCATCCGCTCTGAGGTGGGCAACGCACACGGTGTCGTTCCTGAGGATATCCGCATCCTCGCAGCTGATGAGATTGCACGTTCCTCCTCCGGCAAGATCGCACGCCGCGTGAACCAGCGCAACTACATCACTGAGAACAAGCAGTAACAGCGTGAAGCCCCCTGCCAGGTCTCTTCCAGTGGCCAGGGGGTATGCGAGAGCTGTGGACACCTTGCCCCTGGTGGGCCGGGGGCTGACATAACAGGTCAGCTGTCGGAATTCCCATCGGGGGCTTTGCTCTTGCTAAGCTTAGAACTTTGTTAAATTCGGGCCGGAAACATTCCCATGAACCCTAGATGAAACATTTATGGTTGAGGGAACGATATACGTCTGGATAACCGTTTTCGCTGCTTGTCTGCGCCTCAAAACATCCCAGGTGGATGGAATCAGGTGACAGTCCGGCAACATTGGGGGCAGGCAGTTTAAAAATGTCCTGCAACCATGGAAAATGGAAGAATATTTATTAAGAATCAATCGATGTGAAAGGCTGAGGCCATCCATATGGAACAGAGCCAATCGTCGGATCAGAAGATGACCGCTGAACAGGTCCGCACCTGGCTTCGAGACTGGGTTGTCCGCACCACGGGACTTCCAGCGGAAGACGTGACGGATGACAAGGCGATGGAGACCTTCGGTCTCTCATCCCGTGATGTTGTCGTGCTCTCCGGCGAATTGGAAAACCTCCTGGATGTGACCCTGGATGCCACCATCGCCTATGAGTACCCGACCATCCGTGGACTGGCTCAGCGTCTCATCGATGGGGAACCGGAACGCTCCAACGTCAAGCGTGAGCTGAACTTCACCGCGCTTGATTCCGCCCCGGGCAACCATGACATCGCTGTCGTGGGCATGGCAGCCCGTTTCCCTGGTGCAGAAAACATCGAGGAGATGTGGAAGCTGCTCGTTGAGGGCCGTGATGGTATCGGTGAGCTCCCGATCGGCCGTTGGTCTGAGTACGCCGGTGATGAGATCATGGCCCGCAAGATGGAGGAATATTCCACTGTGGGCGGATACCTGCAGGACATCGCCAGCTTCGATGCTGAGTTCTTCGGACTGTCCCCACTTGAAGCCGCCAACATGGATCCGCAGCAGCGCATCCTGCTGGAGCTGACCTGGGAAGCGCTGGAAAGCGCCCGCATCGCACCGAACTCACTGCGTGGTGAGCAGGTCGGTGTGTTCATCGGTTCTTCCAATAATGACTACGGCATGATGATCGCCGCGGACCCAGCAGAGGCACACCCTTATGCCCTGACCGGTACCTCGAGCGCGATCGTGGCCAACCGCATCAACTACGCCTTTGATTTCCGTGGACCATCCATGAACGTGGATACCGCGTGTTCCTCTTCCCTGGTGGCCACCCACCAGGCTGTGCGGGCACTACGCTCCGGCGAGGCTGACCACGCCATCGCCGGTGGTGTGAACATCCTGGCCTCACCGTTTGTCACCACCGCCTTCGCAGAACTCGGCGTGATCAGCCCCACCGGCAAGATTCATGCCTTCTCTGATGATGCTGATGGTTTCGTCCGCTCTGACGGAGCTGGTGTTGTCGTGCTCAAGCGTGTCAGCGATGCTCTTGCCCATGGCGATGAGATTCTGGCCGTGATCAAGGGCTCCGCGGTCAACTCCGATGGACACTCCAACGGACTGACCGCTCCGAACCCGGAAGCACAGATTGACGTGCTGCAGCGCGCCTATATGGACGCCCACGTTGATCCGACCACCGTTGACTATGTAGAGGCTCACGGAACTGGCACCATCCTCGGTGATCCGATTGAGGCAACCGCACTGGGTGCGGTGCTGGGCCAGGGACGCGATGCTGCGGCCCCGACCCTGCTGGGTTCCGCCAAGAGCAACTTCGGCCACACTGAATCTGCTGCGGGTATCGCCGGCATCATCAAGGTGGTGCTGGCCATGCAGAACAAGACCCTGCCACCATCGGTGAACTATGCAGGTCCGAACCGTTATATCGACTTCGATGCTGAGCGTCTGGAAGTTGTGGAAGATCCCCGCGAGTGGCCTGAATACAACGGCCGCGCAGTAGCTGGTGTCTCCGGTTTCGGCTTCGGTGGCACCAACGCCCACGTGGTTCTCTCTGAGTTCAACCCAGCGGACTATGAGGCACGTGAAGCACAGGAAGCTCAGCTTGCTGACCCTGTGGTCGTGCTCCCAGTTTCTGGTCATCTGCCATCCAGGCGTCGACAGGCAGCAGCTGATCTGGCTGACTTCCTCGAGGGGCGCACCGACAAGGATCTCACCCCGGTCGCCCGTGCACTGGCACGCCGTAACCACGGCCGTTCCCGCGCTGTTGTGCTCGCCAGCACCATCGAAGAGGCCGTCAAGCGACTACGTCAGGTTGCTGAGGGCAAGGTCAGCGTGGGTATCTCCGCCGTTGACTCCCCAGCAACCACCGGCCCTGTCTTCGTCTACTCCGGTTTCGGTTCCCAGCACCGCAAGATGATCAAGGATCTCTGCTCGCTGTCCCCGCAGTTCCGTGAGCGCATCGAGGAACTCGATGAGATGGTCAAGTTCGAATCCGGTTGGTCCATCATGGACATCGTCCTGGACGATGAACAGACCTATGACACCGAGACCGCCCAGGTGGCCATCACCGCCATCCAGATCGCACTGACTGATCTGCTGGCCAGTTTCGGCATCCGTCCGGCTGCCGTGATGGGCATGTCCATGGGTGAGATCGCCGCGGCCTACGCCGCCGGTGGTCTGAGTGCTGAAGACACCATGCTGATCGCCAGCCACCGCTCCCGCCTCATGGGTGAGGGAGAGAAGTCCCTGCCTGAGGACCAGCTGGGTGCCATGGCCGTGGTGGAACTGTCCACCGAAGACCTGGAGAAGTTCAACACCGAACACCCTGAGCTGGCTGATATTGAGCCTGCTGTGTTCGCAGGACCTGGCATGACCACCGTCGGCGGCGCCCGCCCGGCCGTGATCAAGCTGGTTGAGATCCTCGAGGAGCAGGGCAAGTTCGCACGCCTGCTCAATGTCAAGGGCGCCGGCCACACCAGCGCCGTCGAACCGCTATTGGGTGAGCTCGCAGGCGAGATCGCCGGCATTGAGCCACAGCCACTGAGCATCCCACTGTTCAGCTCCGTTGATCAGGGCGTCACCTACCCTGTGGGCAGCCGCGTGCATGACGCAGATTACATGCTGCGCTGCACCCGCAACTCCGTGTTCTTCCAGGATGCTACCGAAGCCGCCTTTGCTTCCGGCCACAACACCTTGGTGGAGATCTCCCCGAACCCGGTGGCACTCATGGGCATGATGAACACCGCGTTTACCGTGGGCAAGCCTGATGCGCAGCTGCTGTTCACCCTCAAGCGCAAGGTCTCTGAGGCTGAGTCACTGCGTGACCTCATGGCCAAGATGTACGTCAATGGTGTGGCTGTTGATTTCGGTCAGCTCTACGGCGATGGTGAGATCCTTGATCCACCACACATCACCTGGAAACACCAGCGTTTCTGGACCTCTGCACGTCCAAGCAGCGGTGCCACCCATGATCTGCCGGGCACACGAGTGACCCTGCCGAACAATAATGTTGCCTTCAGCACCGTTGCTGAGCTGGCACCATCGGCGATCGCCATCATGGAAACCGCCGCCGACGCTGTTCTCCCCGGTGCCTCCCTGGTGGCCGTGGATGAGCGCGACATGCTGCCTCCGAGCGGGGAGATCACCACCGTGGTCGCCCGCAACCTGGGAGGTCTGAGCCTGTCTGTGTACAAGGTCATCGGCGGCAACACCACGCTGGTTGCTGAAGGTTTCGCCGCAGCCCCCGGCTTCGGTGTGACCACCGACCCCATCGAGTCTGAGATTCCGGAACCACCGGCACAGCTGTCTGACCTGCCACTCGACTTTGAGGCGGTCCGTTGGGACCCTGCCACGGAGACGGTGGAGGAGCGCATGCGTGCCATCGTGTCCGAAGCCATGGGTTATGACGTGGATGACCTGCCACGCGAGCTTCCGCTGATTGATCTCGGCCTGGACTCGCTGATGGGCATGCGCATCAAGAACCGCATTGAAAATGACTTCCAGATCCCACCGCTGCAGGTGCAGGTGCTCCGCGACGCCTCCGTGGCTGATGCGGTGCTACTGGTTGAGGAGCAGGTGGCGGGCCGTTCCGCCGAGGTGCTGAGCGACGCCCCCATCGGCGCTGTGACCACCGCTGATCTCGGCGACACCGGTGAGAAGGTTCCGACCGAGATCTCCGAGGCACCGGCGGCGCTGGCTGATCCGGCGGGTGCAGAAGGCGTTGCTGCTGGCACCACCGGTGAAGGCGCTGGCGATTCCGGTGTCGGTGTCGCCCCACGTGATGCCTCCGAGCGCATGGTGTTCGGCACCTGGGCGGGACTCACGGGAGCAGCCGCAGCCGGTATCACCAGCAAGCTGCCTGAGATCGATGTGGATACCGCAGCCAAGGTTGCTGAGCGTCTCACCGAGCGCTCCGGTATCGAGATCACCACCGAACAGGTGCTGGCCGCAGAAACCCTGGAGCCGCTGTCCGACATGGTCCGCGAAGGTCTGGAGACCGAGGTCGAGGGCAATATCCGTGTGCTGCGTGCCCGTGAGGAAGGCTCCACCAAGCCGGCGGTCTTCATGTTCCACCCAGCAGGTGGCTCCTCAGTGGTCTACCAGCCACTGATGCGTCGTCTGCCCGCAGATGTTCCTGTCTACGGTGTGGAACGCCTGGAAGGTGCCCTGGAGGACCGCTGTGCGGAGTACGTCGATGACGTGATCAAGTACTCCGATGGTCTGCCTGTTGTTCTCGGCGGTTGGAGCTTCGGTGGCGCACTCGCCTTCGAGGTCGCCCACAAGCTGAAGGACACCGACGTGGAGGTCGCCAGCATCGCCCTGCTGGACACCGTCCAGCCGTCCAACCCGGTGCCGGACACCCCTGAGGAGACCCGTGCCCGTTGGGAGCGCTACGCAGCCTTCGCCAAGAAGACTTACGGTCTGGAGTTCGAGGTTCCCTATGAGTTCCTGGAGACCGCCGGTGAAGACGGCCTGCTGGCCATGATGGGTGAATTCCTGGCCACCACCGACGCTTCCGAGCATGGACTGTCCGCAGGTGTTCTCGAGCACCAGCGCGCATCCTTTGTGGATAACCGCATCCTGGACAAGCTGGACTTCGCCCGGTGGGCTGATGTGACTGCACCAGTGCTGTTATTCCGTGCGGAACGCATGCATGATGGTGCCATTGAGTTGGAACCCAATTATGCCCAGATTGACCCAGATGGCGGATGGTCAGTTATCGTTGAAGATCTAGATATTATCCAGCTCAACGGTGACCACCTGGCTATCGTCGATGAGCCGGAGATTGCTAAGGTCGGCGCTCACATGAGCCGCCGGATTGAAGAGATTTCCCGGAAGAAGAACTGACGGAGAGCTGACGGAAGTTGAGTATTACCACTACTGCAGAGAAGCTTGCGGACCTGCGTGACCGCCTGGAGAAGGCTAAGGATCCGGGAAGCGAACGCGCCCGCAAGAAACGCGACGAGGAAGGTCGTTCGACCCCTCGCCAGCGCATCACCACGCTTCTTGATACCGGTTCCTTCGTGGAGATCGGCGCACTTGGTCGTACTCCCGATGAGCCTGACGCACCGTATTCCGATGGTGTTGTCACCGGATACGGTCGCATCGAGGGTCGTCCCGTGGCTGTCTACGCCCATGACAAGACCGTCTATGGCGGTTCCGTGGGACAGACCTTCGGCCGCAAGGTCAGCGAGGTCATGGACATGGCCATCCGCATCGGTTGCCCGGTGATCGGTATCCAGGACTCCGGCGGCGCCCGCATCCAGGATGCCGTCACCTCCCTGGCCATGTACTCAGAGATTGCCCGCAGACAGCTTCCACTGTCCGGACGCAGCCCGCAGATCTCCATCATGCTGGGCAAATCCGCCGGTGGCGCTGTGTATGCACCGGTAACCACTGACTTCGTCATCGCCGTTGAAGGTGAGACGGAGATGTATGTGACCGGCCCCGCCGTGATCAAGGAGGTCACCGGCGAGGTCATCAGTTCCGCTGACCTGGGTGGTGCCGCCCAGCAGATGCAGAACGGCAACATCTCCTATATCGCCCCCTCCGAGGAGGAGGCGTTCAACATGGTCAAAGACCTGTTGGACTACCTGCCTTTGACCTGTGAGGATCCAGCACCGGTGTACCAGGCACCACCTGATGAGACCATCGCTTTTGATGAGTCCCTCAACACCTTCATGCCTGATGACACCAACCAGGGTTATGACATGCATGACCTGTTGGCCAAGCTCTTTGATGATGCCGACCTCCTGGAGATTCAGGCGGAGTACGCCCCGAACCTCATCACCGCCTTCGCACGTGTCGACGGCAAGAGCGTCGGTGTGGTGGCCAACCAGCCGATTGAGAAGGCAGGCTGCATCGATGCTGATGCTGCTGACAAGGGTGCACGTTTCATCCGCATCTGCGACGCCTACAACATCCCGGTGATCTTCATCGTGGACACCCCGGGTTACCTACCCGGTGTGGAACAGGAACGCGCCGGCCTCATCCACCGTGGTGCCAAGCTGGCATTCGCGGTGGTGGAGGCGACCGTCCCCAAGGTCACCCTCATCGTCCGCAAGGCCTATGGCGGTGCCTATGCCGTGATGGGTTCCAAGAACCTCACCGGTGACCTCAACTTCGCCTGGCCGACTGCTCAGATCGCCGTCATGGGTGCCGCAGCTGCCGTGGTGATGATCCAGGGCAAGCAGCTGGAGGCCATCGAGGATCCAGCACAGCGTGGCTACATGAAGAAGGTCTTCATGGACTTCTACGATGAGAACATGACCAGCCCTTATGTAGCCGCTGAGCGTGGCTATATCGACGCCATGATCGAACCGGCAGAAACCCGTCTCATCCTCCGACAGGCACTGCGCCAGCTGGAGACCAAGGCAGAGCAGGATCTACCGAAGAAGCACACCATTCTGCCTATGTAACGTCATATTAATAGAAACGTATAGGTGTAATAGTGTAAATTCGATGTTTTCAACCACTAGGAGAAAACTATGACTATTCTTGCGATTCTATCCGGAATTGACGTCCTGAGTGCTTCGCTTGCCTATGCTCAGGGTTTCCTGAGCTTCTAGGCACGCACCTAGAAAAACCACGGCCCCCTCTCTGCAACAAGCGGGGAGGGGGCCGTGGTTTTTATTGTTATTTGGTGATCACGCGGTACAGGGCCCGCCAGCCGAGCACCAGGATGGCGGAGGCTGTGGTGGCCACGATCATGAAGGACCAGTGCGGTACCTCGCCATTATTGAAGCCCCAGACCGTCAGACCCACGACCACCGCGATGACCCAGACGGACAGACCTGCAGGCCGGATGGAGTCTGCGGGAGCCTTCGTGGGCAGCACCACGATGAGATAGGCGATGAAGACACCGGCCAGGAAAGGCAGCATGGTGTAGAGCCAGCCATTGAAGTTCAGGGGCATGTCATCACTTTGGTGAGCGATGCGTGCGAACAGCGCGAAGAGTGAGATGGAAATGGCGTCTAGGAGCAGGGCTAACCAGCGGTTCACTTCTGATACCTCTCAGGGGCTGATTCGGTCGCGGTACCGGGGGCTGGCCGTTCCGCTGTGGATGAGTGCCCTCCCATGCTATCTGGTTTGGTCCCATCAATTTCCATGGCATTGCGGGCTTTGAGGCCGCGGGGGGTGAAATAGATAAAATAGATGCCCCATCCGATCAGGGCCATCAGGAGAAATGAGATCAACCGGTAGATGATGACAGCGCCTGCCGCATCCACGGCGGTCATACCGGTGGCCACCAGAGCGGTGATATAGGCAGCTTCCACAGGGCCGATGCCTCCCGGGGTGGCCTGGATGGAACCGACGATCTTGGCGGTGGTGTACGCCAGGATCACACCGGCCAGGGTGGTGGTGTCGGGTGCGGCTTCCAGCCAGGGGAGTTCGCCGGTGACAGCCCAGATGCAGAGCCAGAGAGACATGGCGTCGAAAAGTCGGTTGAGCAGTGACCACCCGGCGGCCATGCCGAATTTAGGGGCGGTGAGGGTCACGGTGCGGAGCTGACCGATATGTTCCATGAGCTTGTCGACGCCCCGCTGCTCCGGTTTACGCAGCAGGTGGTTGACCCGCGGCAGGAGGTCCCGTGCCCAGGACTCCATGGTGTCAGGATTATTCGCAGCCCAATACACCAGGCCCGACAGGCCGACCATGAGCAGGAAACTCAGCAGGAGGGACCACAGGCTCAGTGCTGCGCCCATGAAGAAGATTGCCGAGATCCCCAGGGCCACCAGCCACATGGTGGACAGGGCACTGGAAAGCACGAAGAACCAGGAGCACAGGATCACACTGGCACCCCAGCTGCGCTGAACATGGAAGGTCAACACGGCAGACAGCGCCGGGCCACCGGGGAAGGTGGCAGACCAGGAATTTGAGGCAAAGGTCAGTGCCGCTGTGGCGGCCCGTGCCGGGTTGAGCCCACCAGCCCGCAACAGGATGCGCATGACCTCTGCCATGGCCAGCATGGACAACACCAACGCCAGGAAGGTCAGTCCCACACCGAGCAGGCTGGCGTTGCGGATCTCCTGGATACCCTTGCTCAGGAAATCCAGGTGTTCACGGAGGAAAAAGAGGATGGCCCCCAGGATCAATAAGGACAGAGCCCAGCGAACCCAGGGGTTGGTGAAGAATCCTCGCAGCGTCACACCCACCGCCTAGTCGAGGTCTTTGAGCGGACGGTTTTCCAGACGGGCCTTCAACTCCACGAAGGACACCAGATCACGGTTATCGGAAGTGCTCATGCCACCGCGGGAAGCGGCGGTTTCGCCAGCCGGGATGGCCTCATGGACGGTGACCTCCTCATCCTCACCGAGTGGGCGAGTGGCAGGCACCGGCTCTGGAACATCAGAACCATGACCCATCACCGTATAGGCCTTCTTCACAAAACCGGGTGCCCACCAGTTATCCTCACGCAGCAGGTGCATGACAGCTGGCACCAGGAGCATGCGGATGATGGTGGCATCCAGGATGAGGGCGGCGATCATGCCGAAGGCGATGTACTTCATCATCACGATCTCAGAGAAACCGAAGGCCCCACAGACCACGATCATGATTAATGCCGCAGCGGTGATGATGGAGCCGGTGTGGGCGGTTCCATAACGGATCGCATCATCAGTGGACTGGCCCTTGTCGCGGGCCTCCACCATGCGCGATACCAGGAACACCTCATAGTCCGTGGACAGGCCGTAGATGATGGCCATGATCAGCACCAGCACCGGACTCATCAACGGGCCGGGGGAGAAGTTCAACAGATCGGCACCGGCACCACCTACGAACATCCACGTGAGGATGCCGAGTGTGGCGCCCATCCCTAAGATGGTCATGATGATGGCCTTGGCCGGCAGGATCAGAGATCCGAAGACCAGAGCCATGAGGATGAAGGTGGCCACCACGATGTAGATGGCCATCCAGGGGAGCTTCTCAAAGAGAGCTTCAATGGACTCGATCTCCATGGCCGGGGTGCCGCCGATGAAGACCTCCACGCCGCCTGGCACGTTGATGTCACGGAGCTGGTTGACCACAGACTCATTGAGTTCGCGATCGGTGATGCCGGCGGACAGCACGGTGGTGCCATCGATGGTGGCGCCGGCACTGAAGCGATCAGTCAGGCCTTCCACCTCATTAGCCTGGACATAGATGTCAATCAGCTGGTTGTTATCTGCCCCGGTGACCACGAGTTTGACAGGTTCAGTGCGGAAAGCCGAGAAGGAATCATCAAAGTCCTCCTGCGCCACGCGGGTGTCATTGACCGGTGGCAGGTAGGTCTCGTTGATGCCACCGAATTTCACACCGGCCAAGGGCACGGTCAGTGCAATCAGCAGCAGCACGATGCCGGCGGTGACCAGCTTGGCGTGTTTCATGGCCCAGGACGGCACCTTGAACCAGAGGGTGTCCTCCAGACGCCGTGCTGTGCGTGAGGTGCGGCGCAGGCTCCACTTGTCAATGTTCTTGCCCAGCAGTCCGAACAGCGAGGGCAGGACTGTCACCGACATCAGGGCAGCGAGGCCGACCGCGGAGATGGCACCGAAGGCCACGGACTTGAGGAAAGCCTGGGGGAAGACGAAGAGACCGGACAGTGCCACAGCGACCATCGCCGCGGAGAACACCACGGTCTTACCCGCGGTGGCGGTGGTGGTGGCCACCGCCTGCGCAATGGGTGAGCCCTTGTCCAACTCCTCACGGAAACGTGAAACCATGAACAGGCCATAATCGATGGCCAGACCCAGACCCAGCAGGGTGACCACGGACTGGGCGAAGACATTGACCTGGGTGACATTGGCCAGGATCGACAGGATGCCCAGCGAACCCATGATGGAGAGCAGACCGACGATCAGGGGCATGCCTGCAGCGACCACAGAACCGAAGACAAAGAGCAGCAGGATGGCAACAGCAGGCAGTGCGTAGACCTCGGCGCGCTTGATGTCACCGGCCATGCCGTCGTCAAGTGCATCCGCGACGGCGGTGGCACCCGCGACCTGAGTGGTGACGCCACCGGGCAGGGACTCCGGGATCAGCTGATCTTCAATGGCGCGGAAGTCCTTGAGGGTCTGCTCACCATCACCCTTGAGGCCAAGTGCTGCGAAGGCCTGGGAGCCATCATCGCTGATCAGCGAGGGATTACGGGTGTCAAAATAACTGTTGACATGGCTGACCTGCTCAGCGTGGTCGGTCTCCAGACCGCTCAAGTGAGCGGAGACAGCAGAAAACACCTCGGGGTCATCAAAGAATGTCCCCTCAGGTGCGGTGAACAGGAGAACCACATCGCCGTTGTTGTCACGGCCGAAGGTCTCCAGCTCAATCTGGGCTGCGGCAGTCGAGGAGGAACCGGGATCATCCCAGCCCTCCTGGCTCATCCGATCGCCCAGCTTGCTGCCGAAACCGAAGTAGAGAGCCAGAATGGCGACGACGATGATCAGTGGAACAATACGCCTGTGCTGGTAGGCGAAGTGGCCCCATCTCGAGAACACGGGTGGTTTACTCCTGTGATTGGCGGTTGGACAACAGGGCAGTCAGTGGCCTGAACGGCTGCAGCCATGCGCCGCCGTCGGGCAGGTGATCAAGGCTGACACGAGGCAGTGGTTCGCGGAACACACCGGGGATCTCCTCGAGGTCAACGAACTCAATATCCTCATTGGCCACAGCCCAGGAGGCATGCTCATGGAAACCGATGACGGTGGCTGGAATGCCATCAGCAATCAGTTCCTCGAGGATCTCGCGGAAGTTCTGACCATCGGCACTGGCAACAACAACCCCACGAAGAACACCTTCTTCATGACGACGACGGATGTGGGCGATCATGTCTGAATCCACATCGGAATCATCATCGAGCTTCGGCTTGGCGAAGACCGCGAAACCTACGTTACGCAGGGCCTCCACCCAGGGGCGCACCACATCGGCACCACCGGGGGAGATGTTGGTGAACACCGTAGCCTCCGGCTCGATGCGGCGGCCCAGCTCATGGGCACGCTTACCGGCACGCGCCAACAGCCACCGGCCGATGGCGTCGAAACGCGGACGGTAGGCAGCAGTCGGGCGACCACCCAGGATCGCACCCAGTCCCATGTCCAGGTTGGGGGCGTCCCAGACGAGCAGGAGGTTCTCCGGGCCGGACTGATCAGTGTGGGTGTAGCTGTGGACAGTGTCGTGGAGATCAGACATTAGTTCCTCTTCTGCCACAGGTATTCGTTGATGACATGGTCCTTGTCAAGACCCTTGCCCTCAAACTTGGTGATGACCTGGCGGTCGGTGAGCTGTGGGCACTCGTCCCAAGGCCAGCCCTTGTACTCCAGCAGAGGTTCAACCTCCACCAGTTCATTGATCCACTCAGCGTAGTCAGCGTGGTCGGTGGCCACATGCAGCACACCACCGGGCTTGAGCTTCTTGGCAATCAGGTTCAATGGCCCGGACTGGATGATACGACGCTTGTTGTGGCGTGCCTTCGGCCAGGGGTCCGGGAAGTAGATGCGGACACCATCAAGGGACTCATCAGCGAACATGCGGTTGAGCACCTCGATGCCATCACCACGAACCATGCGGACATTCTCAATGCCACCGCGCACAACAGAACCCAGCAGCTTGGCCAGACCTGGCTTGTACAGCTCCACAGCAACGATGTTGGTGTCAGCTTCCAAGGGAGCCATGGCAGCGGTGGAGGTGCCGGTGCCGGAGCCGATCTCCACGATGGTCTTGGCGCCTTCGCGGCCGAACCAGCCATCAACATCAATGAGCTTATCTTCGAGCATGCAGCCCAGCTCAGGCCACTTCTCATTCCACATCGTCTGCTGGTTCTCAGTGAGGGTGCCGCGACGGAAAGTCACACCACCCAGACGTGGATAGTCCAAGCCGTCAGTGAACTCGGATTGGAGGGGACGGCCGGCTGGCAGTTCACCCAGTTCTTCTCGGGAATTATCAGTAATAGACATTGGGACTTATTTTTCCTGTTCAGATGAGAAACTTCAATATGTCCCCAGATCAACTCCCTGTGAACCTTATCGCGGTATGGCAGGGGGGGAAGAGATCTGAGGCAGAGATGGCCTGCGGTGGTGGTCAGTGGTTACCGACTGTTGCCGACTGTTACCGGCGACCACCAGTTATCCTGAGCAGCACACGGGACACCTTCTGTACAAGAGCAATCGTACCGCCGGTGGTGGCGATTCCAGCATGCGTCAGGAGAACAAACAGTAAAAACACACTGACCGAATCCAACCAGGGCATCCCGGTGGAGCCGGAAAGCGCATGCGTACCCAGGCAGAGTGTGCCCACCGGAAAGGTACTGGCCCACCATGTCGGGCTATAACTGATACCTCGCAGCGCAGCCTGATAGTGCACCACCAGGGCAATCAAACCGATCGGAATGGCAATGATGAGCATGGTGAACCCATAGGTGATGGCTGCTGTCATCCACCCCGAGGCCTGCCCGAGTGACTGGGCTGAGGCCATGGACTGACCCGCCACACCGATGGGAATCCACGTGGTCGGTGCCGCCATCGGTTCCAGACGGTTCTGGGGGGAGGCATGCCTGGTGTGGGGTCCGAAATAGAAGTAGTAGACGCGTGCAAACACCGCCGGGGCGAGCAGGATACTCAATGCGAAAGCACCACAGGACAACCAGAAGATGAAGGTGGTGTACCCCGTGGAGACATCTTTAGTGAGCAACCAGGAGTGCACCTGCATTCCGGCGGTGGAAGCCACCATCGGTGTGACCAGTGGCAATCCCCAGGTGAAAGAGGGGGAACCGGCACGACCAGTCAGGATCAGCGGCAGATAGAGCACACAGGTGACCAGCCCCAACGCACCGCCGAAGACACAACAGCCAAAGAGGAACCACCAGACCCAGTGATCTGCGCTTGTCGCTGTGCCCCTTTCCCCCAGGATGCGGCTGCTGGCTGAACCCAGGGACACCACACCCATGGACACCATCGCCCAGGCCGGCATCACACCGGGAGTAAAACCAGGGGACCGGAACACCAACCAACCCACTGTGATGATCACAGCAACCGTGGCCGCCAGGACCAGCAGGATGTTCGCAGCAATGTGGAAATCATGCAGGTACAACATCGCCGCGGTGATGGAGGAACCCATCAGCGACCCAGCCCATGCCGGACCTGCCGGTGGCAGAACAGCCGTATAGCGGCGCCGGTTTTTCACGAAGGTGGGCAAATTGAACACGTCACACAGATTAGGACTGTTGCATGCAGGCAGGTAATCAGGGGCAGGTATTAAATTCTTGCAGGTGTGGCAAAAGGTAGCCCTTGCGCGTTTTAACGGGGTGGGGTGAGATGGAAAAGAGATGGCACTCAAGGCTGCGGGGGCCTGCAGAGGGCTGTGTGGTCAGCGGTGTGCGGACAGCAAAGGGGGTTGATATGGCCAAGGTGCCTGAAATTTTCCGTGCCACAGCGGCATGGGCGGAGGGCAGACCATTTGGTGATGCCGCGGGAATGGCGGTTTTTGCGGTCCTTGGTGAACTCACCGGCCCGCCCCGCATCGGGGTGTGCACGGTGGATGCCCCCGTCAATGTCACCATTGCCGGAGCTGTCATGGTGCATACCGCCTGGCCGGCGGTGGGTTCAGGGACCGATGTGGTGCTGCTCATCCATCCCGGAACTGTGCCGGGACGTGTGCGTTCCCGGATGCAGGTCGGGCCACAGAAATTTGTGTGTATAAAAGATAAGGAACAAGCTGAGAATTACTCAGTTGCCATTTCCGAGCTCGCAGCCATTCGGGAGCGGCTCCTTATCTGCGAACTCCGCGCCCTGGCACCACGATTCCCTGAGGTCAATGACCTGATCCCGGAACTTCCGGTCGAGCAACAGCAGCAGCAGCCGAGGGTGGTGATCATCAGCCCTGACCCTGAACAAGTGGCAACCTTGTGCGTTGAACTGGAACCTCATTTCACCGTGGTGAACTCCGCAGATGCCGATGTGGTGGTTGCCGCGCCGGGGAAGTGCGGTTTCACGCTTGCCGACGCCCCCACCATTCAGGATGCCTGGCAGCGGGTGGGAAGACTGGTCACCCTGTCACCACTGCCGGAGGGCATGTGTCCCGGTGCGGTTCCGGCAGGACGGAACCTGGTGGCAACGATCAACCGGTTGGCATCTGCACCGGCGAAGTTCTCCATACCGGCCGTGCCGGGGGCCCGGTGGAGGCAGGTGATGGAACGCATGGATATCCGCCGTCGGGAAGAGATACAGCAGCTCCGGCGGGCCGGGGATCGCGCAGGCATGAGGGTGGTGGCACGAGAACAGGGGATTGATCTCCCACCAGATCCGACCTGTCCGGTCAGAGACCTGATCATCGTCGCCGGGATCATTCTCGGGATCTGTTTTTTCCGACTGGAGATGCTGCCCGTGGCGGTAGGGGTTGCAGGGATGCGCATGATGCAGCAGTATCGTCGGGCAGTGAATCTGTGGTGGGAGGATGCGCAGGCGGCTATGCATCTGGATATAACCACCCCGGGTGGCAGGGGTGGATATGGGCCACGGGAGTGGTTACACACGATGTTTCATCAGCATGAGAGAACGGGGTGAGGAAAGTGGGTCCGGAGGGGTGGTTTGGACTCGGAGAGTTCGTGGAGTGGGCAGTGGGTGTGCCGGGCGGATTGGCTTTGGAACTTGAGGGGGAACTGGTTGAGATCGGCGGTGTCGGTGAGGAGTCCATCACCCTCCCCGGACCTAATGGGATGACCATATTCGCTGATCTGGACGGGGATGGCATCGTCGACCATGTCACCATGCATAACTATGCCGGTGGCTACGAGGTGTGGTCACACAGGGCCGCTGAAAGTGGATGGGGATTGCCCGCCGGTGAGAGTGGAAAGCCTGTAAGTGGTTGGGGCCCGGAGTCCGATGACGCCCCCAATCGGGGGCGGGAACTGGTCAGTCAAAGTTCTTCGGAAGGGCGATGGATGTGCATTGATAGGGGGTGACAGCACTGGTGATGACAAATGTGGCCGGTGTCTCACCGAAGTTATTAACTAGTTCACGGCCTAAAAGCTAATCTGGTTGGCGAGTACTCAGTGAGTGACAAATTGTCTGGAGAAATAATGACTACAGCCGCAATCCCGGGCCTGCAGGGCGAGGCACCAACCAAAAATCAGGAACTGCTGACGTGGATCGCTGACGCGGTCGAGCTGTTTCAGCCAGCTGCAGTTGTCTTCGCTGATGGTTCCCAGGGCGAATGGGATCGTATGGCGGAGGAGCTCGTTGAGGCAGGTACCCTCATCAAGCTGAATGAGGAAAAGCGTCCAAACAGCTTCCTTGCACGCTCGAACCCATCGGATGTCGCACGTGTTGAATCACGTACCTTCATCTGCTCCGAAAAGGAAGAGGACGCGGGCCCAACCAACAACTGGGCACCACCTCAGGCCATGAAGGATGAGATGACCGAGGTCTTCCGTGGATCCATGAAGGGCCGCACCATGTATGTGGTTCCTTTCTGCATGGGCCCAATTACCGACCCGGAGCCGAAGCTCGGCGTTCAGCTGACCGACTCCGCTTATGTCGTCATGTCCATGCGCATCATGACCCGTATGGGCCAGGATGCACTGGATAAGATCGGCGAGAGTGGTTCCTTCGTTCGTTGCCTCCACTCCGTGGGTGCCCCACTGGAGGAGGGGCAGGAAGACGTTGCATGGCCATGCAACGACACCAAGTACATCACCCAGTTCCCTGACTCCAAGGAAATCTGGTCCTTCGGTTCCGGTTACGGCGGAAACGCCATCCTGGCCAAGAAATGCTACGCACTGCGTATCGCTTCCGTCATGGCACGCGAAGAGGGCTGGATGGCTGAGCACATGCTCATCCTGAAGCTCACCAACCCAGAGGGCAAGGCATACCACATCGCAGCGGCATTCCCTTCTGCCTGTGGCAAGACAAACCTCGCCATGATCACCCCAACCATCCCAGGCTGGAAGGCCGAGGTTGTTGGCGATGACATCGCATGGCTGAAGTTCCGCGAAGATGGACATCTCTACGCAGTCAACCCGGAGAACGGCTTCTTCGGCGTTGCACCGGGCACCAACTACGCCTCCAACCCGATCGCCATGGAAACCATGGAACCGGGCAGCACCCTGTTCACCAACGTTGCACTCACCGACGATGGCGACGTCTGGTGGGAGGGCATGGACGGCGAGAAGCCAGCCCACCTCATCGACTGGAAGGGCAACGACTGGACCCCAGCGTCCAACGAGCCTGCAGCCCACCCGAACTCCCGCTACTGCGTCGCCATCGAGCAGTCCCCAGCCGCGGCACCAGAGTTCAACGACTGGAAGGGTGTCAAGGTTGACGCCATCCTGTTCGGTGGACGCCGTCCTGACACCGTTCCACTGGTCACCCAAACCTACGACTGGGAGCACGGCACCATGGTTGGCGCCCTCCTGGCGTCCGGCCAGACCGCCGCCTCCGCTGAGGCCACCGTCGGCGCACTGCGCCATGACCCAATGGCCATGTTGCCATTCATGGGCTACAACGCCGGCGAGTACCTCCAGAACTGGATCGACATGGGCAACAAGGGTGGCGACAAGATGCCGTCCATCTTCCTGGTCAACTGGTTCCGCCGTGGCGAAGACGGCCGTTTCCTGTGGCCTGGCTTCGGCGAGAACTCTCGCGTGCTGAAGTGGGTCATCGACCGCATTGAAGGTCGCGTTGGGGCAGACGAGACCGTCGTCGGCCACACCGCACGTGCAGAGGACCTCGACCTCGAGGGGCTGGACACCCCAATGGAAGACATCCGCGAAGCACTCACTGCTCCAGCAGAGCAGTGGGCACGCGATGTTGAGGACAATGCTGAATACCTCACCTTCCTTGGACCTAAGGTTCCTTCCGAGGTGCACGAACAGTTCGACGCCCTGAAGAAGCGCATTGAGACTGCACAGGCTTAAATAAACGCCTGCAAACAGCTTTCAGCCAACCCGCACCCGCCGACATTTTTCCTCGGTAGGTGGGGGTTGGTTTTTTGCTGCCCTTTTGATGGAATCCGACCATGGGGATGGACCATCAGTCATCTCGCGGGACAGAGCTAAGCTATCAGGAAAGGGCTTCAGGGAGGAGGGGGTGATGCCCTCTGGGGCGGATGGAATTTTGGGGAGCTGAGCACTGCTTATGGCTTGTTCGGTGGGGTTATTTTTTCAGAGGTGTGGTGGGCGGTGCGCTGAAGCTTTGGTGAGTTCCAGCTGGGAAATTATTTGGGGGAATCTGTCAATGTTTTAGGTGAAACATATGTGTCTATTTTTATCTTTACATTGGGCGGTGTCAGCATCCAGGGGCGCAACCCCGCAGGGAAACACAGTTGATGGAAACTGCTATCTCAAGGCTCCTGGAAGATAGAAGCAGTCTAGATAAGGAGCATGACATGGTAAATCGCAATATCGACGATCTTTTCAATGCCACCGCCTACGACAGTAACGGTGACAAGCTCGGCTCAGTCAAGGAGGTCTACATCAATGACACCTCCGGCCAGCCCGAGTTTGTCGAAGTCGGCCACGGGCTATTCGGCATGAGTTCCAGTCTGGTCCCCCTGCGCGGGCACCAGCTTGCAGGAGAAGAACTACGCCTGGCCTTCACCAAGGACCGCATCTCCGATGCGCCGGACTTCGATTCCGACGCCCACCTCTCCGATGAAGACCAGCTGGTCATCTACCGCCACTACGGGCTGGAGGGCACCAGCGATGTAGAAAACTACGGCTCTGATCTTCGCGATCATGACCGCAACGCCGCCGGTGTGGCTGGCGCGCCTGTCCCGGACCACGGTCAAGACGGTGTCGCCTCCGACCGCAACCCGGTTGACGCTGCCAACGCTACCGAGGCTGATTCCCTCACCCTGTCTGAGGAACGACTCAACGTGGACAAGCAACGCGTTGAAACCGGTCAGGTGCGACTGCGCAAATACGTTGTCCACGACACCGAAACCGTCGAAGTGCCGGTGGAACGTGAAGAGGTCCGCATTGAGCGAACCCCGATTGATGGCACGCATGCGGACATCCTCCGTGGAGGAGCCTTGGAAGATGATGAAGCAGCGATAACCGTATCTGAGGAGAGGGTCTCGGTCACCAAGGACACCGTCCCCGTGGAGGAGGTCAGCCTGCGCAAGGAGACCGTCCGTGACACGGAAACCGTCAGCGAGGACGTCGCTCACGAAGAGCTTGACGTTGACGGCGCCGTTGATGGCGAAATCGACGGCAATGGTGAGGATGGCAGGCACCTGCGCCGCTAGTTCATCCTCTTTTCTGAAAGTAGAAACCTTCCCGCCCGCCCCCTGAATTTCACTGGGGGTCGGGCGGGGTTTTGGCGTGCGGTGATGGGGGTGCAAGCTACGGGATTTTCACTCAACCGAATGCGCACACAAGAATCTGAGAAAATCTAAGTTTTCTGGTTTTTGTGTGACTGATTGGTCTGTGTTATCAAACTGTAATTCAACTCCCAGAATCCCAGCAAGACTGTGTTGTATCGCTGCGGGAAGTGCGCAGGAATGGGCGCATCAATTGGAAAAGTGCTGTGAAGTGCACGTATGGTTTTTCAGGTCGATGTGGTTCAGACCGGAACCGGGGGATGAGTCCCGGAACTGAACACACCCGGGGAAGGCATGTACGACCCAGAAACTCTTTGGAAGGAAGAGGTAATTCATAGGAATTACCTGCCGAAAACAACACAGAGGCTGTAACCCGTGAGTCCAATAAAACTTCACAAGAAAACTAAAGACCAACCGCGACTGACTGTTGATGATGTCAATATCGTGCCACCGAAGAAACTCCGACCAGCCATTGGCGGAACGGTGGTCGGCAACTTCATGGAATGGTATGACTTCGGTATCTACGGATACCTGACCGTCACCATGACCGCGGTATTCACCCAGGGCCTGCCAGAACAGTGGCAGCTGCTCGCCGTCATGTTCGGCTTCGCCGTCAGCTACCTCGTGCGTCCACTCGGAGGCATCGTGCTCGGGCCACTTGGGGACAAGATCGGCCGACAGAAAGTCCTGTACGTGACCATGGCGATTGCCACTGCCCTGATCGGTTTTCTTCCCACCGCTGCCAGCATCGGTGGCTGGGCTCTCATCCTCCTGTATGTGCTGAAGCTCTTCCAGGGCTTTTCCACCGGTGGCGAATATGCCGGTGCCACCACCTACGTGTCTGAGTTCTCCCCGGACCGCCGTCGTGGCTACTACAGCTCCTTCCTGGACCTGGGTTCCTATACCGGCTTTGCTGCAGGTGCCGCGGTCGTTGCCATCACCACCTGGGTGACCACTCACTTCTGGGGTGCCACCGCGATGGAGGACTTCGGATGGCGTATCCCCTTCCTGACAGCAATCCCACTGGGTGTCATCGCCGTCTATCTGCGCACCCGGATCCCTGAAACCCCGGCCTTTGAAAATCATGATGAAGGCGGCTCCGCACAGGTGGAAAACCCTGATGACCCATATTCCCGCCTGTCTCTGTCCGGTATCGTGCGCCACCACTGGCGCCCACTCCTGGTGGCCATCGCTATCGCTGCTGCCGCCAACACCGCAGGTTATGCCCTGACCAGCTATATGCCGGTCTATCTGGAAACCCAGATCGGCATGCATTCGGCCTCTGCTGCCATGGTGACCGTGCCCGTGCTTGTCGTGATGGCACTGTGCATGCCGATTGTGGGACGGATATCTGACCGCATCGGCCGCAAGCCGGTGTACTGGTTCGCAGTGATCTTCACCCTCGTGATGATGGTTCCAGCCTTCATGATCATGAACACCGGCACCCTGCTGGGAGTCATGATTGCGCTGACCATCGTGGCCATTTCCACAGGCACTTATGTGTCCCTGTCGGCTTCCGCGATCCCTGCGATGTTCCCCACCGCATCCAGGTTCTCCGGAATGGGTATCTCCTATAACCTCGCGGTGTCCCTCTTCGGTGGCACCACCCCCTTGATCACCCAGTTCCTGCTGCAGAAGACCGGGCTGGATATCGTGCCGGCACTGTACATCATGGCCTTCTCCGCCATGGCAGCCATCGCCTTGTTCTTCATGCCGGAAACTGCCAAGCGTCCCCTGATGGGATCCTTCCCCACAGTGGAGACCAAACAGGAGGCCAAGGAGATCGTGGCCGGCCAGGATGAAGATCCACTGATTGACGTGGAACAGATGCCCTTCCCCGAAAACCGCCCTGTGGTGGTGGCGGAAGTAGCTGAAACTGCAAAGGTTTAAACACAGTTCCATATAAAAAGTGCTGCATCAGGATGAACTGATGCAGCACTTTTCTTATGGAGTTTTTCGTGGGGTGTCAGCCCTTCTTCACGGTGATCTTCCAGGAGGCCTCTCCGGTTTCGCGGAAGTCGGTGACCTCATGGCCATCAGTGGAGCACCACTGTGGGATGGCGTCGGTGGCCTGGGTGCAGTCGAAATCGATGACCAGGTGGTCGCCGGACTGCAGGGTCTTCATGACATCCTTGGCTTCGATCAGCGGGAAGGGGCAGACTGCACCGAGGGAATCCAGGGCGTAGTAGCCGTCGCCAAGATCGCGCAGCTTCTCGCTGACAGCAGGCTTGAGTCCGACGATGCCGGTGGCAACCTTCAGGCCGCCGAAGGAGGGCGCTGCGGCCCCAGTGCTGACCGGGAGAACGCGATCCTCTGCGGAGGTTGCGGTCTCATTGCTCAGGCTCTGCTCGGTGGAGTAGGTGCCACCGTCAGCTGGGGTCTTCTTGGCCACAGTGGAAGGCTTGAGGAAGATCTTGGCGGCAACTCCAACACCCACAGCGATGAACAGCAGTGCGATCCAGCCCTGGAAGCTGAAGAGGCTGGTCTGAACCATGCCATTGCCCACGGTGCAACCGCCGGCCAGTGATGCTCCGACACCCATCATGGTGCCGCCGATGACAGCGCGGACAGAGGTGGTGGCATCAGCAACACGGATGCGGAACTCGCCGGTGGAGCGTGCAGCGATGAAGGAACCAACCAGGATTCCCAGCACCAGCATGACACCCCAGTTGAGGAAGCTCTCATCACCGGTGGCGATGTACTGCATGGTGTGAGAGGTCGGGGTGGTGATGCCCAGGCCGGAGTTGCGGCCAGCGGCAGCAGACAGCGGCCAGGCGATGACGCCGATCAGGCCGATGAGTGCGCCAGCGGTGTAAACGTGCAGGGGGCGCTTCCATGCAGGCTGGTTGCCCAGGCGGGCAATCTTCGGGCGCTTGGCTTCCTGCTGCAGGAAGTAGCGGGTCAGGTAGGCGGTCAGCGCCACGAACGGAATGACGAACCACCAGATGGAGATACCAAACAGCGCGGGCAGGGTGGTCAGCTCGGTTTCCCAGGAGTTCATGAAACCGGAGAAGCCACTCAGGATGCCGGTCTTCATGGCAGCGGTGGAGAGGGCGTACGTGGCCAGGGCAATCCAGGAACCGACCAGACCTTCGCCGGAGCGGTACCAGGTTCCGGAGGCACAACCGCCGGAGAGGATGATACCGAAACCGAAGATGAAGCCACCGACGATCACAGCAGCAGGGGCGAAGCCGGAATGAGTCGGGGTGATCACACCGGCTGAGGTCAGGGCTGCGATGCCGACGGCGTGAACCGCGATGACAATGAGCAGTCCGACGAAGGTGCGCCAAGAGCGCTGCAGAAAGATGTCGCGCAGCATGCCTGTGACACAGAATCTGCCGCGTTGCATCACGATGCCGAGCACAGCACCGACGGCGAGTCCGGTGATGATCATGGAAAACCAGCTTTCTGTGGTTTGAAATTAATTAAGTCTTCTTGAACATAGACCTACCGGTACGCTTTTGTCTAGCCCTGATAGACAGAGTGGTCTAAAAAGCGGTTCAGTTCACAGGGGTGATGGTGTGAGAGCATCGTCAGCGAAGAAAAATGGCTTCCGGAGCAAGACAGGAATATTAGTGTTTGTGCAGCACCAACACCAGGTTGCTCACCAGGAATTCACGCAATACTGGAACTTTCACCATCCACCACGCCCAGGAAGGGTGATAGCGGGGCAAGGCTGCCAGCAAGGTGGCATCAGAAACGTCCTTGCCCCATGCCAGGCCTGATCTGCAGGACACATTGAACAGGGATTGCCCATAGACATTCTTCGGGGGATGGCCATGTTTCTTCTCATAACGTCGCCTGGCGAAATGGCCACCCACATAGTGCTCCCACAGGCCGGTTTCATGGCCCCCAAAAGGCCCGAGCCAGATGGTGTAACTCAGGATCACGATGCCGCCCGGTCGCGCCACACGCAGCATCTCCTCACCCATCCGCCAGGGGCCAGGGACGTGCTCAGCGACATTGCTGGAATAGACCACATCGAAGGAATCTGGCAGGAAGGGAAGATCAAGGCCGGAGCCCCGGACAGAACCGGACACATCAATGCCGGCAGCGGACATCTCACCCACATCAGGTTCCACGGAGAGATAGGTGGCGCCGCGCTGATGGAAGGCATCGGCGAAGTAACCAGGCCCGCCACCGACATCGAGAATCAGCTGGCCATCAAGGGCGGTGGATCCCGTGGGGGAGGCGAGGTCGGTGAGGAGGGCGTCGATAAGCTCAGCTGTATCGGTGGCGAGGTTGCCGTAGAAGATATCAGGCCGCGACTGCTCCCAGCGGAAATCACGGAGCAGACCGACGGCGCGGCGCAGTGTGGCAAAACGCCGGGTGCGTTGCAGACTCAACTGCGGGTCCAGTCGAGATCATTCAAGTCTTCGCCGTTCATCCAGCGCAGAATGGTGTTGATAGCCTGCTCGACATCGCCGAGGATCGTCTTGTACTCAGTGCCATGATCGCCGTGTTCCAAGGTCCACCCCTTCAGCTCTGTGAAGCTGCGGGCCTGGATGAACACGGACTCATCAGCAGGATCATCGAGGTCAAAGCGAGTAATGACGATGAAGTCCTCATCATCACGCATCGTCTTCATCAGAGGTTCCAGGCCAAGGCGGGACGCACCGATGCGGGCATCGTCATCACCACGCATCTTGATGGTGAAATCCACATCCTCATCACCAAAACGCAGGAACTGATCCTCATGGCGCATCCCTAGCCCCTCGGCGAGTGCCACATCATCGAGCCATCCCAGCGCGTCGTTGATCAGATTACCCTCGACCGTGACCGACACATTGGTGGAACCGGTGATAAAAGCGGCATCAATATCATCAACAAAGCTGACTCCATCATCATGTGCCAACTCCACCACCGTGGCACGCACCTGCTCCGGACTGGCACCCGTGGGGGAAAACAGGAAGATGGTGCTGGGCGGACCATAGTTGGGCATGGGGGAGGGGGAACCTGCGGAAGTCATGATCCCATTATGGCGTGGGCCTTCCATACGGGGCGAATCCTTGTTGGATTTCTAGGGTCTGTCCTGTAAGTGTCATAGCAGCTGGTGGGATGTTGTCTATTGTTTTACGACTACTTATAAGACAGACCCTAAAGAAAAATTGAAGAAAGGCACACGAGGCCGTAAAATCTCACTGCCCCGCATATCTTCTTCTGAGGTACATGAGTGCACCTGATCGGGTGGCCATTGGTCGTCGCTCGGGCGTCCAGCAGGGGCACGTGCAGAGGTTTTCCTTCTTGGAAACGTTGCGTACTGAGGTCTTGCCTCACATAATGGAAAGCGTTTGACAGGTGATTGATAGAAACCGTCAAAGACTGAAATTGTAATTTATGACAAAATTGCAACACTTCCTTACTGGCTATTGATCTCGTCTTCATTCAAGCTTTAGGGTGGGCCCGCACACCGATTTAGATAGCTATTTTGGCGCTTGTCGAGGGGGCGGGCCGAATACCGCAAGGCGACAGAACCCTTTCTACATTGTTGATTATCGCCTTGAAAGGGTACATTTTCTGTGAAAATTAGATCTTCCGGTCGTTCAGCTTTTACAGCGGCAATTGCCCTATCGTTATCTTTTGGAATAGCGCCAGTTGCCCAGGCTTAAACTTCGGCGGCAGTGCAAGAAGAAGCTATGACGCAAGATACCGCGCTTAGCGATGAAGAGCAGGAAAAG
>NZ_CALZFS010000022.1 GCF_945649885.1 uncultured Corynebacterium sp.
CTCTTTATTCTTTTAATGCTTAGCTGTTGGCCTTTTCGGCCTCTTCAGCCTCCTGCTGAGCCTTCAGAAGCTTCGCAGCGTTACGGCGACGCTTACGCAGTGCCTCAACGCGTTCTTCAAGAAGGATATCGAGCTCCTCGATGGAACGACGCTCAAGGAGCATGTCCCAGTGGGTGCGTGGTGGCTTGACGGGCTTGGACTCCACGCCCTCACCCTCCATGAGGGTGCCGAGCTTACCGTTCTTGCACATCCACTCTTCGGGGATCTCCGCATCATCGGCGAAGGGGACCTCGTAGATTTCTCCATCTTCGGTCCGGTACTTCACAAGCTGGCGTGGTGCCAGGTCGTGATCCCTGTCGGTTTCATAACTCACGGCGCCCATGCGGCTGCCACGAAGAACGCGATCTGCCATCTAGGTATCAGTCCTTTGCCTTCGGTAGTGCGGGATACATATCAGTAATGGCTGTTACTGAGTACAGTCACTAGTTATAACGTATGAACCGCAGAAATTGTTCCCTGCCATTCTACATCGTGTTGAGCTGAAGCTATTCATGGCACCAGATATTGCATTTTTCAGCGTGGTGAAGAGGCTTTTAACGATGAACTGCGGAAAGGGAATGCCTATAAGTCAGGTGCTCAGTGCACGAATCGTTCTATCGGTTCAGATGCACTAAGGTGTTACAGGTGCAGAATATAATCCCCGTCCAACCAGGAACAGCTTGTGCCTGGTGTGGGAAGGACATTGCGTCCTCAGGTCGTGGCCGACCGAGGAAGTACTGCAGCCAGGCGTGCCGCCAGCGCGCCTACGAGCAGCGCAATAACGTCTCAGGTACCGCCATTCCGGCCAACGCTGTCATCATGACACCCGACCGGGCCGAAGAACTCAAGGATTCCCTTTTTGAACTCCGTTGTGCGGCTGAGGATATTGCAACTGCGGTAGGCGAGGGAGAGACCCCACAGGAAGTCTCCGAGCTGTGCCGCGAATTGGTGGAACTGGCTCGAAAAATTGAGAAGTTGAGGTCATGAGCAACACATCAGATAACCGTCCAAATGATGACGCCGTGAATGCTGGCGACACCCCCAACTCCAAGGGGCCGGGCGCGCGTAACGCACCAGGCAACGCCGGTGCTGCATCCCGTGTGCGCACACCGATTGTGGTGGGCACGGTCATCGTCATTATCCTGCTGACCCTGGTGGGTATCGCAGTTCCTCTCTACACCCTCATCATGGGCTCCGGAGTAAAGACTGAAGGTCTGAACGCTGATGGTGCAGAACCAGCATCCACTGACATGAACGGCACCTGGCGTGTAGTCCCCGGAGCAATCCCGAACCACAGCTCCGCAGGATTCACCTTCGATGAGATCCTCCCAGGCGAAGAGAAGACCACCTCCGGTTCCACTGTTGATGTCACCGGCGGCATCGAGATTGCCAACAACGCCCTGGACTCCGGTCTGATCACCGTGGACATGACCAATATCTCCACCGATCAGGAAAAGCGTGACATCAACGTCCGCATGAAGCTCTTCCACACCGACGAGTACCCAACCGCCACCTTCGAGGTCACCGACTCCGTTGATCTCTCCGGCATTCCTGATGACGGCACTATCGGACAGGTTGTTGTCCCAGGTGAACTCACCGTTCACGGCCAGACCAACGATGTTGCACCGACCTTCGAGGTCCTCCGCGATGGTGACCAGGTCATCCTCTCATCCGACATTGAGATCAACCGCCTTGACTACAACGTGGAAACACCTGAGTTCGTGGCTGCCAAGATCGCCGAAACAGGCGAGATCAACGTCCGCCTGACCTTGGAGAAATAATCATCATGCTGGCTTCACGAATGATCCCCGCTTTGTGGTTCCGCCTCATCGTTCTGGTCGGATTCATGCTGTTCATGCTCCGGGAGAACATGTTGCTCATCAGCCTGATTGCTTTTGTGCTTCTGGGCGTCACAGGCTGGCAGTTGCGCACCGCGTACCGTACCCGTGACAGTGCTGGCACCAGAACCAGCAGCGAAGAATAGCAGATTTTTTCATAGCTCCGGCTTCCTTTCCTTGATAAGGGAGGCCGGAGCTTTGCCTTTCCCATTTCGAGAGAAAAGACCTGGAGGTAATTTAAGTACAGGCTTAAGGGTTTCTTAATTGAAAACAGGGAAGTGAGGGGTGGACAGACTGAAGTGGTGTGGAAAAGCTTTTAAAACAACCTGCTACCTCCCTATATGGTGACTTATTGAGGAAGGATCTCGGGTTGTGGGGGATGCTTCTGGCCTCCGCGTTGGTAACAACTGTGTTGCAATAAGCTAAACATCTCGGTGATGTGTAGCGCATTGGACCTAAACACACACAGAATGGGAGCCATTGTTCGCCACTAGAAAGGTAGATCGAGATGTCTCTCAACCCTAAGGCTCTTCGCACCCGCATTCTGGCAGGTGCAGCTGCAATCTCCCTGTCACTCAGTGTTGTTGCCTGTTCCGAAGCTGAGGACGCAGCTTCACAGGCCGGCGACGCAGTAGGATCTGCAACCGCAGATGCAGGCTCAGCGATCAACGATGCAGATTCCGACGGGGGAGACTCCACCTCAGATCCAGCAGAACCAGCTGATTCCACCGACGGTGCAGACGGTACCGACTCAGAGAGCACAGATGGTGCTGACGGTACTTCAGGAGATGGCTCCGCAGACGGCACCGGTGATGCCAGTGGTGACACAACAGAGGTAGAAACTTCTGACGGTTCCACCATGGAGATCCCATCCGCAGTTGCAGAAGCTGCACAGGCAGCAGGTTTCAGCACCCTGGAGGATGTTGAGGAAGGCGACAACGGCGAAATGCTTGCCACATTTGTTGAGGGACATATCGCCAATGCTGAGGAGTCCGGTGCTCAGCCACTGATCGGCAAGATAGCGGAGACCTGGGTCGGTGAGGGCGGTCTGGATGCTGATATTGGTCTTCCAACCGCACCGGAGGAGGCAACTGGAGACGGTTGGACCCAGACCTTCACCAACGGTGTCATCAACTGGGTGAATGACGGTTCTGGAAACTACACCGCGGACATCCAGACGCAGTAGCTTTCCCTAGATTCTGTACTGAAATGTGTTCAAGGCTCGTGACCGCTTTAATAAAGCGGTCACGAGCCTTGTTCTGGTGATCTCGGAAATCAGGGGTCAGGGGAGGATTTCTGAAAAATAATCAGTCAAGCTTTCCAGAGAGTTTTTCCAGCCGTTCCAGGCTGGCGCCCTTGAGTCCGATGATCTTCACGGCCTTGTCTCGTACCCGGTACTTGTGGATGATGCTGTCCAGCGTGGAAACCGTGGAGGCATCCCAGACTTCAGTGCCGCTGAGGTCAATCGTGATGTCATCGGCAGGGTCTGAATAATCAAAGGCGTAGACCAGGTCATTGGAGGATGCCCAGAAAAGCTGGCCCTTAACAGTGTAAACCGCGGTGGTGTTTTCACCCGTGGTGGTGACAGTGCGATCTACCTCGACCAGGTGGGCGACTCGACGTGTGAAAAGAATCATGGCGCTGATAACACCCAAGATGACACCCACTGCGAGGTTTCCAGTGGCCAGAGTGGCAACAATAGTGATCATCATTGTCAGGGTTTCGCTCAGCGGCATCAGCTTCAGGGTACGTGGGTGGACTGAGTGCCAGTCCACAGTGGCGATGGAGACAATCACCATGATGGCGACCAGTGCGGCCATCGGGATCATGCCGACGATCTCACCCAGTGCCAGGATGAAGACCAGCAGGAAGAAGCCGGAGAGGAAGGTGGAGAGACGAGTCCTGGCACCGGAAACCTTCACGTTAATCATGGTCTGACCGATCATGGCGCAACCACCCATGCCACCTAGGAAAGCGGTGACGATGTTTGCGATACCTTGACCAGCGCTTTCGCGGGTCTTGTCAGAGTGGGTCTCAGTGATGTCGTCGACAAGCTTGGCGGTGAGCAGTGACTCCATCAAACCGACCAGCGCCATACCGAACGCATATGGTGCGATGATCTGGAGTGTTTCCATATTCAATGGAACATCCGGAAAGATGAATTCTGGCAGACTGGAGGGCAGCTCACCCTGGTCGGAGACATTTGGAACGTTGATGTTCAACGTCCATACTGCGAGGGTGAGAATAACGATGACCACCAGGGGCGCTGGAACAACGTTGGTGAATTTGGGCAGAAAAATCATGATCAGCACACCCACTACAAAAAGTGGGTAAACGGCCCAGGGGACATTGAATAGGTGCGGTAGCTGTGCGAAGAACACCAAAAGACCCAGGGCGTTGACAAAGCCCAGCATCACGGAACGCGGAATGAAACGCATGAGCTTGGCGACGCCGAGGAATGCCATCGCTAGCTGCAGGATGCCTGCGAGGATGACGGTGGCCAGAAAGTATTCGACGCCATATTCGCGAACAACGGGTGCAATCACCAATGCGACAGCACCAGTTGCAGCCGAGATCATCGCTGGCCGACCTCCGGTGAAGGCGATGACCATCGCCATGGTGCAGGAGGCAAAGAGGCCCATGCGGGGGTCAACGCCTGCAAGGATGGAGAAGGCAATGGCTTCAGGGATAAGAGCCAGAGCGACAACCAGGCCGCCGAGCACCTCAATGCGGAGCCGGCGCACTGAGGAGAATGCGAAACGGAATGATCCAATAACACCGGTCGGTGCCTGTTGAGCATCCGATGGTGTGATGAAGGTGTTTGACACTAGGAAATCCTGTCACGAAATAACAGCTGCCAGCCGGAGGTGATAAATCTTGACATAATAGTCACGGAGTTTCGGGCTGGCTCGGAAAACCTAAGGTTATCTGGTGTTTTCAGGTCTCACAAGTTTAGACAATTGCGTCAATGTGACGTAATGGGGGTGGGTGAGAGGTGGGGGGAGGTGGGGGATTATTTAGTCTCTCTGCGCCGCACAATCTCTTCAATCCAGATTGGGGCAAATGGTGAGGTGCAATTGGGTGGTGTCGGATACTCCCTGAGTACTCCAAGCCGTTCACCGATCCGGATTGCACATTCGCGATATGCAGGAAACTCAATTCCGATATTGGCCAGCGTCTCATTCATGGACCATTGGAGGCGATCTGGAACAGACGCCATGTCAGACTCGATACTTTTTAGCAGTTTGTCCAGATCCAGGGATTCGGGAGCCTTGGTGATCGCGTAGGTATTCAGCGACCATCCGGCTGCACGAACCCAGCCCTGTGGATCTGTGGAATCATTCAGCCAGTGCAGGCGAAGTTCATTCCACTCAGGATGTTTCTTAACTACATAGTTAATCAGCCAGTCAGTAACCTTAGGCGTCCGTGCCTCACGGAGCATCGCGTCCAGGCTGTCGGTGGAGAATTCCTTTGGCCTGCAGATAAGCAAGGCGATGAGACGTGCGGCGGAATCATCAGAAGCCCAGAGCTTCACGGCAAGTTCCTGATTCTTCTTAAGGTCCTTGGCGATCGCACGCAGCTTGGTGAGGTTGACGCCGTGAGCATCTCCGTGGCGTTCGTTGACGGCGAGGATTCGTTCGTCGAAGAGTTCGCGGAGCTTGGTGAATGTGTTGTCGTATGCGATATTGAGTGAGTCGGCAGCCATGGCGTTTAACGTACCAGTTGGCCTGGACAAACAAGTTCGTCTGCCATCACCAATTGTCCGATAATGTACATTATGTCATTATGTCTGGATGGGGACACGGACCCTTCATCCCCCAGCCATCTCCTCAGGTCCCTCACCCGTATTCCACGCGCCTTAAGAAATCTGTAGATGAATAAACCTTCAGGCGGTTGCCTTTCTACGAGCCTCTTGATTGTTGCCCGATCTCGTGAATACTGAATTTTCGTCTGGGATTTCTGGCGAGCCCCCTGCGTGCCTTGCGCGCTACTTGTAGGCGGCCAACTGGGACGCATCGTTGACGTGGACCAGCCGGCGGTTGACTGCTTGGCTGTTAAGTTGTGACGAAATTCCCTCTAGGTTTGACGGGAGTAAGATTGATCAGGTTTTATGATCAACCTGGGCCCTTTTGGGTTGCTCTTGCTTTATAGAGGGGTCGATCGTGGATCTGCCTATGGGGCCCGGGAGATGGTGGAAATTTCCGGGATTTTCCACGCACCCCCTCCCTGTTCGCGTGTCTCCTAGATGCCTATACTTACGTCATGTGACTAAATTAAGGGGGCTGGGGGCAGATCTAGGTCCTGTTACGAAAGTCGTTTGAGCCACCGATCGATGTTCGCAACCCGAACGGTGGCCTCAAAACGCACGGCAAGCTTGTCATACCTGGTGGCCACGCCTCGTTTGTGCTTGAGCGCATTGAAACACCGCTCCACCACATTCCGGGCTTTGTAGATTTCGGCATCAAACACCGGGGGTCGCCCACCCCGGTGACCACGGTCTTTACGGTGCTTGGCCTGGTCATCCTTGACTGGGATCGTGGTCTTGATCCCGCGCCGTCGAAGATGCTCCTTAATCGCCCGGGAGGAATAGGCCTTGTCCGCCATCACCCGGTTCGGTCTCGTTCGCGGTCGACCGCGTCCGGGCCTGTCGACCTTAACCCGGCCCAGTACCTCGGTCAGCTGCGGGGCATCCCCGGCTTGTCCTGCGGTGATAGTAAATGATACTGACTGCATGTAGCGATCGCAGGCCAGGTGAATCTTGGTGGAAAACCCACCGCGGGACCGGCCCAACGCGTGATCAGCGGGTTCACCCTCAACGCGCTGCGGTGAGTCACGCCGTGCCCCGGCGACATGGACATGCGCCCTGGCAGTGGTGGAGTCAACGGCCAGATCCCAGCCGAGTTTGCCCTGCTCATCGGCCTTCGACTGGAGCTGTTCCTCAATACGCAACCATGTTCCGGACAGCTGCCAGGACCGAAACAATGCGTAGACCCGCCACCACGGGCCGTAACGGGCGGGGACGTCCCGCCAGGGACAACCGATACGGATCCGGTGTCGAATGCCGTTGATCAGGTCGCGCAGTCGGTAGCGACACGGCCGACCCTGGCGTGTTGGTGCTGGTAGTAGTGGTTTCAGTACCTTCCATTGGGCGTCGGTGAGGTCGTGGCGGGTTTCAACGTTTAGGGTAGACAAGTAGAGCTCCTGTGGCAGCGAGATTGGGTTGGTACCTTCTTCGCTACACGGGAGTTCCCTTATTGTGTGTCACCGCCACACCCTTCAGCACCGACTTTCGTAACAGGACCTAGTAGTACTTCGTTAGCTCTTGTGGGACGGTTCTGGTGGTCGTAATGTCAGATTATGAACGCAAAGACCACCCATACCCCAGGCGATCTCCAGGATTTCGTTGCTGAAATCTTCGCCTCCCTGGTCCGCAAAGACCAACGCGCCACCTCCAGCTACTACCTCCAAGGACTAATGCTGGAGGGACGTCGAAAATCCATGCAACCCATGGCGCAGCGTCTGGGCATTGATCATCAACGACTCCAACAATTCGTCTCCACCTCACCCTGGCCAGTCGAACCGGTCAGAAAAGCCCTGGCCACCAAGGCTATTGACCTCATCGAACCCGATGCCTGGGTTATCGATGACACCGGGTTCATCAAGGACGGATCAGCATCGCCTGGAGTTGCTAGACAGTACTCCGGCACACTGGGCAAGGTCGGTAACGTCCAAATCGGGGTCAGCGTGCACGCGGTGACCGATACCGCGTCGTGTCCGTTGGATTGGCGGTTGTTTCTTCCCGCCAGCTGGGATGAGACCACCACCGACTCGGCGGAAGAACGCGCCCTGATCCGGCAACGCCGGATAAAAGCCCTCATCCCTGCTGGGATCGGCCATCGACCGAAGTGGGAACTTTCCGTGGAGATGATCGACGAACTCAAGGCTTGGGGTGTGAACCCGCCGGTGGTGGTCGCTGACGCTGGATACGGCGACAACGGGACGTTTCGCACTGCGTTGACCACCCGGGGTATCGATTATGTTGTGCAGGTTAAAGGCTCAACCAGTCTGCACCCTGGTGACGTGGTCTTTGAGGTGCCCGAGTATGCAGGGTTTGGCCGGCCGAAGAAACCTGGGTACCGGACCCCACCTGTCCAAGCCCAGGAACTCGCCCAATCGCTACCGATCGCACAGTATCACCCAGTATCGTGGCGCCAGGGCAGTAAAGGGACGATGACCAGCAGGTTCACCGCGGTGCGGGTACGTCCAGCCAACCGAAACCTCCCCCGCAATAATGACGGGACACTCCCGACATGCTGGTTGCTGATCGAATGGCCCAGTGCTGCTTCAGCGCCAACGGATTACTGGTTGTCGACCCTGCCGGAAGACACCCCGATCGAGCAGTTGGTGCGGTTGGGGAAAATCCGGTGGCGGATCGAGCATGACTATCGGGAATTGAAGCATGGGTTGGGGTTGGATCATTTTGAAGGCCGGCATTGGTTGGGGTGGCATCACCACACCACGCTGGTGACGGCGGCGCATTTGTTTGTCACCCAGCAGCGGTTGGCTGTTACTGACCCAAAAGCCCAGGTGGCGGGGTGAGTTTCTATGCTGTCCTCGCCGAAATCCAGTCGATGGTCATCGAACTGTTGGGATGCTGCCCGTACTGTGGACGCGCACCTACCTAACGAAGTACTACTAGGTCTCGTACCTGGTCCAACGTGATACCGGTATTCAATTCCGTAGCATGGGCATTCAGGCAAAGGCATTTATCATCGGCATTGTCGGGCTGAACCTATTGCTGTTCAGCGTCTCATTAGGTCTTGTGTCTTCCGGCATGTCCTGGGTTGTTTTGATCACTAGTATCCTCGGATTTGTCATGACAACTGTAATGGCCGGAATCGCTTATCAGCAGGCAATCGAAAACGTCTACCGTGCTTAAAGCCTGCTTCAACGACACCATCCACTCCCCCTTGAGGCTGCGCACCTGCGGACTGCTCCGAAATGTGGATCAAGTTGATTTCTCCCGCCTTGGAGACTTCCTGAATATTTCCGATGCTACGCTCTCAAAACATTTAAAGGTGCTGGTTGAAGCAGGGTTTCTTGTCGCGGACAAGGAGGCATCGTTAACCCTCGCATTTAGGTGAAGGATTACTTCGATTCGGCACCTTCGATAAAACTGCTGAAATATTCAACGCCATCAAATTGCTTCATTGTCTCTGCGACTACTTCGTACACCCGAATGCTCAGAGCGTCTAGTTC
Organism: uncultured Corynebacterium sp.; assembly: GCF_945649885.1. Taxonomy (GTDB): domain Bacteria; phylum Actinomycetota; class Actinomycetes; order Mycobacteriales; family Mycobacteriaceae; genus Corynebacterium. The sequence continues at coordinate 9,138 of NZ_CALZFS010000022.1, forward strand.
TGTCGTGCCATCAGACCTGAATCTGAACACTGCTTCTGAGAGAAGGTATGGATGAGAATCTATGCTCGCACCAAAACGTTGATTCCAGTAGTCTTTCAATCCCATTTCATCTTCAACCAGTAGGTTTCTTGAAACATCCTGCAGGGTAAGATCGGGTGCCAATTGCGAAAACTGTTCTTGCAGCTTGATCGAGACCGTCTTTGCTTCTTCTTCCGGTGCATAGAGAAAAAGCTCCTCAATGTATTCCTTGAAACCATCCATGATGGCAGGATAGCTGAGGAGTGAAGGTGGTTCGTCGATAAGCACGCGGCGTGTGCGCTGCCTACTACCTCTCCCCTAGTTCCTTCACTAATAGTGGAATGAGTCGGACAAAAATTACCATGCCGATCAACTCAATGAGTGTCTGTGTCACCACGACGACAGCGGCCAGACCAAGTGCTGGTGGGAACGCCAGTGCCAGCGGTAGAACCACCAGTGAGTTGCGTGTCGCCCCGGAGAACACCACCGCACGTGTGGCAGCCGGTTGCTGCTTAAAAAGCTTTGCCGTACCCATTCCCACCGGAATCATGATCACCAGGAACGCGATATACAGCGGGATGACCTGTAGCAACTTTCCCAGCTGGTGGCTGACTGCATCGATCTGGGAGGTGACCACCACTGCGAGAGTCAACATCATGAGTGGCACCATGATGCCCTCACATAATTCCATGATCTTCTCGATCTTCAGCTTCTGTGTGAGTGCCGCCAGGAGTAGCGGGATGATGATAAGTGTTAAGAATGCTGTGCCGAATGCGGTGCGGTCAATGATCTGGAGAAAATCATCGCCATCTCTCATCATCAGGCCCATATAGAAGGGTATGAACAGAATCTGCACCAGCATCAATAAGGGAGTGGCCGCCAATAATTTATCGTGCGCTCCCCCGGCGAGGCCGGTGAAGACAATGACATAGTCAATGCACGGGGCCAGTAACACCAGCAGAAACCCCGCTAATAATACCTGGTCATGAGCAATAAATCTGCTTAAGGAAAATACGACTACAGGCACCATGAGGAAGTTCAACACCAATACGCTGGCAAGGAACTTGAGGTCACCCAGTGCTTCTTTGAGCCTGGTCAGAGGGATGCTCAAGAAAGTGGCGTACAACAGCGCCATCAGTATGGGGTTGATGGTTGCTTCCGCAGCGGGAGCTACTCTGGGCGCTGCCAAACCGAGAGCTGCCCCGAGGGCAATGGCAGACAGGTACAGCGGGATCTGATGTTGATCCCACCACCGTGGGAGCACCGACCAGTTCATAGTGCTGTGAGTCTAGCCCAGCAGATGTTCCATGAGGATGTTGCCTCCCAGGACGATCAGAACCAGGCCACCACCAAGTGTTGCCCACTTTCCAAAACGCCCGCCACCGTGGTGCCCGATCCAGGCACCCAGGAGGGAGAGGAGGAAGGTGAGCAGACCCATGACCAGTGCCACCTGGACGATGGGCGCATGGGCAAAGGCCAGTCCCATGCCAACAGCAAGTGCATCAATACTGGTGGCAAATCCTAGGATGAGAGCTGGCTTGAGCTGTACAGCACCGTTATCAAAGGGGGTGTCCGCAACGTCTGGATGGAAAGCATCCCAGATCATCTTGATGCCCACGACTGTCAGCAGGCCGAAGGCAACCCAGTGGTCAATGGCTGCAATGACGTTGATTTCAGCAAAGAAGTAGCCGATGATCCATCCCAGGACTGGCATGACAGCCTGGAAGATGCCGAAGACGGCAGCTAGGATCAGCGAGCGTTTGAAGGCATTGACGCGGATTATGGTGCCGCGTGCGATCGAGCAGGCGAAGGCATCTGCTGCGACGCCAAAGGACAAGAGCATGATTTGTACTGGTGGCATGGTGGTATGAGGCCTCCTTGTGGACCGTACCTGGGCATAAAAATAGACCCCGGCGATGTGTACGCCGAAGGTCTCGTTCGCCCGGGTTCTGGAAAACAGAAGCCTGACCGGGTGGCATATCCGGGTGCGGTTTTATGCGCACCAGTATGTCGAATATGCCGCATACCAGCCCTGTATTAACAGCTGGCGTGGAACTACTCCCCTTCGAAATGGAAGTGAAACGAGAAGCATTTTCCAGTGAATGTTTCTTGCTTCGGTGTCCAAGTATTAATGCTGGAACAGGGAAAGTCAACACGCCCAGGCTTGTTCGGACACCCGGTTATTCAAAGTTCATTTAGGCAAACTTTTATGTTGGATGTGCAGGTCAGCACCAGTTCAGCCGCGCTGACCGCAGTTGCTGTCGCCTAGTTGTCCTCAGCAGCCATCAGTTCCAACGCAGAGGATGCAAGACGGAAGAATTCCGACTGGGCATCTGGGCTGATTCCGGCTGCATCCTCTGTGGAAGCCTGTAAGACGAGGACATGGTTTTCGCCGTCGGCGTTTTCCACGAACCAGCTGCCGGTGAGCACTCCGGGTGAGGAACCGCCCTTGAAACCCACATAATCCCATGGAATCTGAGGGATACCGGGGTTCTCACTCAAGATCTCCCGGACGGTTGGATCTTCTTGCCTCTGAAGTACCTGGTGCACCGCAGCAACATCCTCAGCCGTGGCAAACCATTCCACGCCCTGAGGCCAGAGCGGATCTCCACCCACAGCTATGTCATACGGGCCAATCGGCTTGCGCTCCAGGTCATCCAGCAGGGCGCGTTTCTCATCAAAGGTGCCGCTGCTCCAGGTGTCCAGATAGGCGGGGTCTCCCCATCCGATCTGGAACATTTCCCTGGTTGATAAAAACGGTGACATCAACTCTGGTGCGTGGTGGCCGGATTCTTCCACCGCGGTTTCCACTGTCCCTCGTCCGACAGCCTGAATCAGCATGTCGGTGGCAGTATTGTCGCTGATGGAAATCATCTTGGTGGCCGCTTCGCGCACGCTGACTTCCGTGCCATCAGGTTCATCCTGCAGCTCACCTGAGGGCAGACTCCGGTTTTCTTCAGAGATTGTCAGCATGCTGTCCCAGCTGAGCTCACCTGCTTCGATGGCGGTGGCTACAGCCAGGAGAACATACAACTTGAACATAGAACCCAGCGGAGCTGGTTCTGTGCTGCTGCGCTCCAGAAGCGGGTCGGGAGCTGAATCATCAGCTGGGGTGATCAGCGCACGAACTGTCGCTGGGAAAGCCTCAAAACGTTCATTGAGTTCATCAAAGGAAGCTGGTGCTCTTCAATTAGCGGCACCACTTTCACCGAAGAAGAGACCGGTTATCAGCCCTTCGGTATCCACCACAACAGTCATATCCAGGGGGTCTGACACCGGACTGGTCAAGGTGGTGACCGCCTGACGGTCGCCACCCTCATAGTTGGTCACGGTGAAAGGCTTGGCCGGTCGGAGGTTCTGGTTGAAGATCTCGACCATATCCTCGGCCGGGACTTCAGCGGTGAAACTTGGGTGGAGCTTGTCCTCCCAGACATCCACGGTGGTGTCTTCATCCGCGTTGAGCATGTCCACGATGGTCTGGGACTCCTCGCCCACTGCAGTATCTCCAGGAATCTCCACAGACTCTTCCGCAGGAGCATCCTGGGAGGTGTTTAGGGAGTCATTCGGGGTTTCTTCAGGTGTATCAGTGGATGAACATGCGGACAGCATCATCGCGGTGCCGGCTACCAGTGCGGTGGTGGCCATGGACATCCTGGTGCGTCTGAAAAACTTCACTGAACTCTCCTGTGTGTGGGAAGGCGATTTATATCAGCAGCTTACAATATATTTTTAGGCCAGGCAGTATTTTATAGGTCCACGGAAGACTGCCGGAACCACCCGGTTGTCCCTGCTGCAGGGCTGGCTAGAGCCATTCCGGTCCGGGATAGTTGCCGCAGGTAACCAGGAAAATGATTTTCATCAGTGCGTAGATGAGCCAGATGGAGAGCAACGGGAAGAGACCGGCCACTACCGCCGACACCATGAGCCACCCGCGATGCGCCAGGTAGGCGCATACTCCTGCCACAATGCCCAGAGGGATCGTGATGAGGTAATAAGACAAAATACCTTCAGGGAAGATGAATGTGAAGATCAGAACCGATGTCTATCCGGTCGAACCTAACTGCGTGCGGGTATTCGCCATGTATCTCTCCGTGGTTGACCATCCACGGTACCTCCCTTGTCAGCCATCATTGATCAAGCGGGTACGGCATTCGTCTCAGTTCCAGCGGAACCACGGGTGTTTTCTCGGAATCCCAGCCAGCTGATGAAGACCTGATCAGTTGAATAATTGCCGTTCCCACAAGATGAACGAACCGTGAATATGGAATAAACAAAGGGTGATTCCCGGGATGAATGAAACTTTAGATAGACTCTTGTCCATGACAGAGGAACGCGAGATTCTCACTTATGAGCTGTTCGGCACGGCCATGCGTGAATTGGCCCAGGAAATTATCAATGACTACAAGCCCGACTGTGTGCTCTCCATTGCACGTGGCGGCCTGCTGATCGGTGGCGCTCTCGGCTACGCCCTCGGCATCAAGAATGTCTCAGTGATGAACGTGGAGTTCTACACCGATATCGGAGAGCACCTGCAGGAGCCGCTGATGCTCCCACCGACCCCGAAGGCCATCGATCTCTCCGGCATGAAGATCCTCGTCGCAGACGATGTTGCTGACACCGGTAAGACCATGGAGCTCGTCCATGAGTTCCTCGGCGACCATGTCGTTGAGGTCCGTACCGCGGTCATCTACGAGAAGCCACACAGCATCTTCAAGCCTGACTATGTCTGGCGCAAGACCGACAAGTGGATCAACTTCCCCTGGTCCAGCCTTCCTCCCGTGGAGGCACAGGCCTAGGCCTGAACATTTTGTCCAGTTTCTGGACTTGAAACCCTGATCTTCACGTCTTTGGCATCAGCGTGACTGATCAGGGTTTTTTCCTGCCCAATCCCCTCCCAGAAGCCTGGATTCCGGGAGGTGCTCGTGGTGGCCGCCCAGCTACCAAGGCCCAAAACATGACGAGGGTGGCCGGATCACGCCCCCAAAATCTCAAATAATGAGACAGCTATCTCCCTTGTCTCAAGCAGTGGGATTGACAACTAAGAATTGCCTGTGGAAATGTTGTTCTCGTTCTTATTAAATGCAAATGAGTAAAGGGGGATTCACAAACATGTCCAATATGTCTCCGGACTCCTCGGCGGTCACAACCCAGGCCCCCGTTAGTACCACTGCCACATCGACACCCCAACAACCACTGGTGATCGACAAGGCTACCAAACGCCGTGTCGCGGCAGCGTCCACCATCGGCACCACCATTGAGTTCTATGACTTCTATGCCTATGCCACGGCAGCTGTCGCCGTATTCCCCATGCTGTTCTTTCCCGCCAATGATGACCCCACGGTGAACCTGCTGGCATCCTTTGCCACATTCGGACTGGCTTTCGTCGCCCGCCCCCTGGGCTCCATTCTCTTCGGGCACTTCGGTGACCGCATCGGTCGCAAGGTCACCCTGATCGGTTCACTGCTGACCATGGGTATCGCCACGATCCTCATCGGCTTGCTGCCCACCTATGACCAGATCGGCATCATCGCACCTGCTCTGCTGGCACTGATGCGTTTCTGCCAGGGGCTCGGCCTGGGTGGCGAGTGGTCCGGCGCTGCTCTGCTGGCCGGCGAGAACGCTGAGCCGGGTCACCGTGCACGTGCTGCCATGTGGCCACAGCTAGGTGCTCCATTCGGCTTCTTCCTGGCCAATGGTTTCTTCCTGATTCTGGTGGCAACACTCGGCCACCAGACCGGCGATGTCGAGGGTGCTTTCATGAGCTGGGGTTGGCGTGTGCCGTTCCTGGCTTCTGCCGTGATGATCATCATTGGCCTCTGGGTCCGTTTCGCACTGGAGGAGACCCCCGTCTTCCAGCAGGCCGTGGATCAGGGCAAGCGTGTGAAGTCCCCACTGAAGGAACTGTTTTCCACCTCCTTCGGACCACTGGTGCAGGCAACCTTCATCATGCTGTCCACCTACACCCTGTTCTACCTGGTCACCACCTGGATCCTGTCCTATGGCATCGGCGACCGCAGCGCAGGCCTGGGCCTCTCCATCCCCTACTTCGAGTTCCTGCAGCTGCAGTTGGCCACCATCCCATTCTTCGCCATCATGATCCCGATCTCCGGCTGGCTGGCAGATGTCTGGGGCCGCAAGAAAACTCTGATCCTGGCATCCATCCTGCTGTTCGGTTTCGGACTGACCTTCACCACGCTGCTTGATCCGGCCACCGCCACCAAGCCGACCGTGTTCATCTTCCTGTCCATGGGCATGTCCGTCATGGGCCTGATCTTCGGACCGATGTCCGCGATCTTGCCTGAGCTCTTCCCCACCAACGTCCGCTACACCGGTTCCGGCATCGCCTATAACGTGTCCTCGATCCTGGGTGCGGCTATCGCGCCATTCATCGCCACCTGGCTGGTCTCCGCCTATGGTGTGGCCCAGGTCGGCCTCTACCTGATCATCGTCACCCTCATCACCTTCGGTGCGGTTTTGACCATGAAGGAAAACAAGAGCAACGACCTCCGCGAGGTCTAGAAGCTCAACAACGCTTATCGACGCCCGCGCCGGTTCCTCGTGGTCATGGTGAACTGGACGGCGTTGAGGCAGCCAAGTCGAATCATCGCTTCGATGAGCGCGTAGTGATACACCCACATGCGGCGGAAGACGGCATCAAAGCCGTCGGCCGCCGCTTCTCTTAATTGGCCCTCAAAAACCTCACGTTGCAGTTGCACACTCTTCAAGTAGTGGCCGGGGAAATGCGTCTCACCAATCACCCGCAAGGAGGATTCACGGTCCACCAGTTGGTGCACCTCCTCCACCGTCGGATATTTCAGTGCCGGCCAGATATAGGCTCGCAACATTCCCAGGGCTTCCCGCTGGATCGGCCCCATCTGCTCGGTGGCCACCAGGGACTGCATGGCCACATGGCCACCGGTGGTCAGCATCCGGTCAAAAGCTTTGATGTACTTCTTGGCACCGGTGGTACCGACCACCTCAAGCTTCTCCACCGACACGATGGAGTCATAGGCACCACCCCAGTCCTTCGGGCCGGGGATCGCGGTGGGGATGGTCTGGATGTGCACGTCATCCTCCACGCCCGCCAGAATGAACAACTCCTGTAGTCCAGGCACCTGATCCTTGTCTGCAGTCAGAACATCCACGGTGGCATTACGGCGTGCCGCCAGGATAGATAACGCGCCACCGGAAGCAGGATATTCCAGCACGTGGGTTCCGGACCTGACCTTCGCAGCGTCCAGCAGTGTGGATGCCGCCCGACGTTGGGCTTCGCCCAGGTCTTCGCGCTCCACAGCCACCGGATCGGCAATTTTGGTGACATCCACAAAGTGTGACCCCGGTTCGCGGTTCTTACCCGCACCCGGTACAAAGCTCTTGACCGCGGTGCGCAGGGTGGTGGGTACGCCTGAGGCGAAGACACCACCGAAGGCGCTCATCCCATCGCCGGAGCTGAGCCTGATCAGTTCACCGGGCAATGCTCCACCGATGTCATGGGCGTTGTCAGGTAGGTGAAAAGCTGAGAGCAGCCTGCCACGGGGGCGGAAACCAGTGCCCAGAAGTGCCGTCAGAACGTCGGCGAGCTTGTCGGTTTTCCACTCGCCAGCCATGTAACTTTCGGCCAAACCAAGCCATCCGGTGGTGGCCAGTCGTGAAAATAACGTTTCATAGTCGACTGTGAGGTCCGGCTCATCACCCAAAAGGCTCAAACCGGCATTCTCACAGGCCTTTGCAAACCTGGCTTCGGCCTGTCTGGCCCGAAAATTCATCAAGGTGGAATCAGGCACCGTAGCCACCCCGGGCCACTCTTCCGGATCAATCGGATCCAGATGGCGCAAACGCGTATTTACCATGCGTTTTGGCACCTCCTGGGGGCATCGCGGGCATGAGAAACCTGAACGGAATTGTTTACCCCACAAAGTGTAGACGCAACTGCCCGACAACCGGCGGAGGCACGACTTAACTGAATAAAGCAGGCGATAGCTGACATCCACTTTAAAGTGACTGCTATTGTGGTGACACACGCCATACTCTGGGTTGCATTTAAGGAATTGCGGGCGCAAACACCACATTTTTCACAGAAACAAACAGGCTTGGGCCACCCGATCCTGTGGGTTCTCTTGTGGAGGACTATTGTGTACAAGGTATGCGGCGCCCCCTGATCCCAGTGCGCCCTCGAGCTTTCATTCAACAACCAGGAGACTGTGACAATAATGTCCGAGAACCCAACCCGCCCCGAAGGCGGCCGCCACCACGTCGTCGTCATCGGTTCCGGTTTTGGTGGTCTTTTCACCGCCAAAAACCTGGCTAAGGCTGATGTAGATGTCACCCTGATTGACCGCACCAACCACCACCTCTTCCAGCCACTGCTGTACCAGGTGGCCACCGGCATCCTGTCCTCCGGCGAAATCGCACCGTCCACCCGTCAGATTCTGAGCGGCCAGGACAACGCGAACGTGGTCAAGGGTGAAGTCACCGACATCAACATCGCGGACAAGACCGTCACCGCCTCCTTGGGCGAGTACACCCGCGTCTATGAGTACGACTCCCTCGTCGTCGGCGCTGGTGCAGGACAGTCCTACTTCGGTAATGACCACTTTGCACAGTTTGCACCAGGTATGAAGACCATCGATGATGCACTCGAGCTGCGTGCCCGGATCATCGGCGCCTTCGAGCGCGCTGAGATCTGCAACGATCCCATTGAGCGCGAACGTCTCCTGACCTTCGTCGTCGTTGGTGCAGGCCCAACCGGTGTTGAGCTGGCCGGTCAGCTGGCCGAGATGGCCCACCGCACCCTGGCTGGTGAGTACAACAACTTCAATCCATCCTCTGCGAAGATCATCCTGCTTGATGGTGCTCCACAGGTTCTTCCTCCATTCGGCAAGCGTCTGGGCCGCAACGCCCAGCGCACCCTGGAGAAGCTCGGCGTCGCCGTCAAGCTGAACGCCATGGTCACCAACGTGGATGAAACCTCCGTCACCTACAAGACCAAGGACGGCGAAGAGCACCAGATCGACGCATTCTGCAAGATCTGGTCCGCCGGTGTCGCCGCTTCCCCACTGGGCAAGCTCGTTGCTGATCAGGCTGGTGTTGAGACCGACCGTGCAGGTCGTGTCCTGGTTAACCGCGACCTGTCCGTCGGTGAGCATAAGAACGTCTTCGTCGTCGGCGACATGATGTCCCTCGATGGCCTTCCAGGTGTGGCACAGGTGGCCATCCAGGGTGGCGAGTACGTGGCAGAACAGATCGAGGCTGAGGTTGAAGGCCGCGCCAACACTGAGCGCGAAGACTTCGACTACTTCGACAAGGGCTCCATGGCCACCGTCTCCCGCTTCTCCGCCGTGGTGAAGATGGGCAAGGTTGAGGTCACCGGCTTCATCGGCTGGCTGCTGTGGCTGGCTGTCCACCTCACGTTCCTGGTTGGTTTCCGCAACCGCATGGTCTCCACTGTCAGCTGGGGCCTCAACGTGATGTCCCCCAAGCGCTGGAACCTGGAGACCACCCGCCAGCAGCTCCATGCGCGTACCGCGCTGGCCAAGCTCAGCGAGGCCATCGACGACAAGGAACTCGACACCCCAATCGAGCTACGTGACACCACCCGCTTCGGCACCGCCAAGAAGAAGCAGAAGTAAACAGCTTTTTAACTAACCTCCCCCATCCCTTCACCGAAGGGATCGGGGAGGTTTTTCTTTGCCCTCCGCCCCCCATATTCAAGCAATGCTATGGCTGACTGAGTTTACGATCACACCATTTGCTAGGCTCTGAAACTAGGCACGGGGTGCCTGCCACAGCTACATGCTGAGGACACGCTGAGATCACACCCGTTGAACCTGCTCTAGCTCGTACTAGCGAAGGGATAGCCCATTGATGGCTGACTCATATCTTCATGCGCTCATACACGTGCGCACCACCACACCACTTGTCCAGTGCCTGACCAATTCCGTGGTCATGCAGTTCACCGCCAATGCACTTCTAGCTGCAGGCGCAACACCTGCGATGGCTGACACGCCAACGGAGTCCTATAATTTCGCGCAGGTGGCCACGGGTGTCCTCATCAACCCGGGCACACCGTCGGCAGAACAATACGAAGGCATGCGCCAAGCAGTTGCGGGAGCCAACGCTGCTGGCACACCATGGGTGTTGGATCCCGTCGGTGTCGGAGGTCTTGCTGAGCGCACCGGGTTCGCGAGGGGAATCGTCGATAAGCACCCCAGTGCAATCCGTGGCAACGCCTCTGAAATTGTGGCTCTTGCCGGACTCGGCGCAGGTGGCCGCGGTGTGGATGCCACCGATGAGGTTGCTGACGCCCTGGCTGCTGCCCAGCAACTGGCACTCCACACCGGCGGAGTCGTCGCTGTCACCGGCCCGGAAGACCTCATCGTCTCCGCTGACCGCATCACCTGGTTAAGCTCCGGAGATCCGATGTTGCAGCTGGTCATCGGAACTGGCTGCGCCCTGGGGGCGCTCACCGCGGCCTACCTGGGTGCCATAAAAGACACTGACATCAGCGCACACGACGCTGTGATCGCAGCTCACGCCCACATGGGTGCTGCAGGCCAGATCGCCGCCACCAGGGCCACCGCGCCCGGCTCCTTCGCCGTAGCGCTTATCGACGCCCTCTATGAACTCACGCCAGCCCAGTTGGCAGACTTGACCAGCATCCGGGAGGCCTAGTTTCATGACCACTGATTTCAGTCTCTACCTGGTCACAGATCCAGAACTCGGCGGCGGACCGGAGCATGTTCCGGGAATCGTCGACAAAGCCATCACCGGTGGTGTCACCGTGGTTCAACTGCGGGACAAGCATGCCACTGAGGAGGTCTTCCGTGCCCGTACTGTTGAACTTTTAGACGTGTGTGGCTCACACGGTGTGGAGCTCTTTCTCAATGATCGTTTTGATATCGCCCATGAACTGGGCTGCCACCTGCACATCGGGCAGGGCGACATTGCCTATGTTGAAGCACGTCGCGCACTCCCTGATGACCTGATGGTGGGTCTGACCATTGAGAACATGGAACAGCTGCAGGCTGTGATCGAGCAGTGTTCCCGGGAGGGGGTACGGCTTCCCGATGTGGTGGGGGTGGGCCCTGTCCGGGACACTGCCACCAAACCGGATGCACCTTCTGCTCTTGGGGTTGCCGGCGTTGCAGAGATCGCCACCGTGGCACAGCAACACGGCATGGCGTCGGTGGCCATCGGTGGCGTGGACCAGTCCAATGCGGTGGGACTGGCACGCACTGATATCGATGGGCTCTGCGTGGTGTCAAACATCATGGCTGCTGCTGATCCTGCACAAGCGGCCGCAGAGCTTATCACCCTGTTCCGTCCGCTGCCCTCACGCCCACGTGTGCTCACCATTGCAGGTACTGACCCCACCGGTGGCGCCGGTGTGCAGGCGGACCTGAAATCCATTGCTGCCGCGGGTGGTTATGGAATGTCTGTGGTGACAGCCCTGGTGGCGCAGAATACCCATGGGGTCAACGCCGTGCACACCCCACCTGCAGAGTTCCTGGACCAGCAGTTGGATGCGGTGTTTTCTGATGTCACGGTCGATGCAGTCAAGCTCGGAATGCTGGGCACTGCTGCCACAGTCCGGCAGGTGACCCGGTGGTTGAGCACCACTCCACATGGTCCTGTGGTGCTTGATCCCGTCATGGTGGCCACCAGTGGGGACAGTCTGCTGGATGCTGATGCCACTGAAGCACTGCTGAAACTGGCGGCCGCTGTGGATGTGATCACCCCCAACATCCCTGAACTCGCAGAGCTGTGTGCTCTGCCTGAGGCCACGACCCTGGAAGACGCTATTGTGCAGGCTCGTGGCTTTGCTGCCCAGACCGGGGCGATCGTGATTGTCAAGGGCGGACACCTCACGGGCCCGGAGGCCAACAATGCGGTTGTCCATCCTGATGGCTCAGTGCACACGGTAAAAAATCCGCGGGTGACCACCACCAACACCCATGGCACCGGTTGTTCCCTGTCTGCTGCATTAGCTGCCCGTCTTGCCGGAGGTTCCAGCGTCGAGGAAGCACTGGAGTGGTCAACCCGGTGGCTTAATGAGGCACTTCGTGGTTCTGATGGTCTGCGGGTGGGTACTGGGAATGGTCCGGTGGATCACTTCGCCATGAACCAGCGGATGCTGCAGGCTGCCAGCACCACTCCTTGGAAGCATCTGCAGGTGGTGGGGCTCAGCGGGGATACTGCTGCTGATATCGCCCTGCCGGCAAAGCATAAGAGTCCCGTGCCAGAACTTGCCCCGGCAGGCCCCTTCACCACTGCTCTGTGGGAAGCCACTGGTGATGTGCTGGCACAGATCCTGGAATCCGGGTTCATCCAGGCCCTGGGCAACGGCACATTATCCAAGGAGGAATTCTTCTTCTACCTTGATCAGGATGCCCACTACCTGCGCCAGTACTCCCGTGCACTGGCCTCCTTGAGTTCTATCGCACCGGATGCTCCAGCCCAGGTGGAATGGGCGCAAAGTGCTGCTGAGTGTCTTGTGGTGGAGGCTGAACTCCACCGCACCTACCTGGGTGGCGAACTGGCAGAGACCGGGCTATCAGCGCCCTCACCGGTGACGATGGCCTATACCGATTTCCTGCTTGCCCGGGTGTTGAGTGAGGATTACGTGGTGGGTACCGCTGCTGTGCTGCCGTGTTATTGGCTCTACGCCGAGATCGGTCTCATTTTGGCGGCACAGAACCATGATGAACATCCCTATCGGGACTGGTTGAGCACCTATTCCGGTGAGGACTTCCTCGCTGGGACGCGAAAAGCCATCGCCCGTGTGGAAGAGGCGATGGCTGGGGCTGGACCCGGGCAGCGTGTGGATGCCGCCCAGGCCTACTTAAGTGCCTGTGTTCATGAACGTGAGTTCTTTGACCAGGCAACCAGGTTTGGCTGGATCTAGTACAGCGGGGACTACTGCTTGGTGAAGACTGCCACCAGGAAGTCGGAGTCCTCCAGGAAGGGATCAATCTCCCAGGTTTCGTAGGCGTTTTCCAGCTCGAACCCGATCTCGCGGGCCATGAGGAGGAAGTCACCGAAGTGCCAGCCGCGGCCGGCACCGAAGCCGATAACGGCTCGTCCGCTTGGCGCCAGCACCCGGTGGAGGTTTTCCAGGGCAGGTTTGCGTCCCTCTTCCGCCAGGAAGCCCATCACATTGCCTGCGGAGACAATGACATCAAAGTCATCCTCCGGGATGGGGTCTGCGGAGAGGTCTCCCACCACCCAGCGGGCTTCCGGAAAATCCTCCTTGGCGTAGTTGATGAGGACAGGGTCCACATCGGTGCCGAGCACATCGTGGCCCTGTTTAGCTAGGTAGCCACCGATTCTGCCCTGACCACAGCCCGCGTCAAGAATTTTGGAGCCACGCTTGGACATGGCATCGATCAGGCGAGCCTCGCCGTAGATGTCCTCGCCCTGCGCTGCGAGATCCCTCCAGCGTTGGGCGTAGTTCTCTGAGTGGGATGGGTTATTGGTGGTGATTTCTTTCCATGTGGACATGAGGCCGAGTATAGGAAAGAAATGACCAACAGGGTTTCCTGTTGATGGTCAGGAGGCGTCTCAGCCCAGAATCATGGTGCGCAGCGTCGTGCGTGCCACCAGTTCCCCATTGTGTGTGCAGAGCACCTGCCACACCTGGGTGCGTCCACCACGTTGGATCGATGTTGCCTCTGCGCGGATGATGCCGTCCTTCACCGCTGCGATGAAATCAGTGTTGTTGTTGACGCCCACCACGGGTTTACCACGCCCGAAGATGATACCTGCTGTGGATGCGGTGGATTCGGCAATCGCGCAGTAGACACCACCATTGACCAGACCTGCCGGCTGGAGATGCTTGGCGGTGACGCGTAGTTCGCTCACAACTTTGTCGGGGCCAACGTCGACGTAGCGCAGTCCAAGGGTTCGGTCCAGGCCGAAGTTTCCATTGTTGAGCATGCCCAGCTCTTCAGTGCTTAATGGTCGCTCCACGGCGATCTTTGCCAGTGAGAGAATGTCCTGCAGTTCATTTTGAGGCATGTTTTCAACCCTATCTGTATCAAAGATGTGAAATGTGACTTAAATGATATTACCTTTAGGTGCTTCTTGCTGACATGCTGCATCAAGGTGAGTATGATCATAACTATGACAAACGCAGATTCCCTCGCACAAATTGGTGTGGTTGGTCTGGCCGTAATGGGCTCCAACCTCGCACGCAACTTCGCCCGCAACGGTCACACCGTGGCTGTCTACAACCGCAGCACCGACAAAACCGACAAGCTTATCTCTGATTACGTCACCGACGGCAACTTCATTCCGACCAAGACCGTAGAGGACTTCGTCGCAGCACTGGAGAAGCCACGTCGCGCGATCATCATGGTCCAGGCCGGTGCCGCCACCGACGCAGTGATCAACCAGCTGGCAGATGCGATGGAAGAAGGCGACATCATCATCGATGGTGGCAACGCCCTCTACACCGACACCATTCGTCGCGAGAAGGAGATTGCTGCCCGTGGCCGCCACTTTGTCGGTGCCGGCATCTCCGGTGGTGAGGAAGGCGCCCTCAACGGCCCATCCATCATGCCCGGTGGCCCGAAGGAATCATGGGAAGCACTCGGCCCACTGCTCGAATCCATCTCAGCCAAGGTTGATGGTGTCCCCTGCGTGACCCACATCGGCCCAGACGGTGCCGGCCACTTCGTCAAGATGGTCCACAACGGCATCGAATACGCCGACATGCAGGTCATCGGCGAGGCCTACCAGCTGCTCCGCTTCGGCGCCGGCATGGAACCAGCTGAGATCGCTGATGTTTTCGCTGAGTGGAACAAGGGTGACCTGGACTCCTATCTTATCGAGATCACCGCTGAGGTCCTCCGCCAGGTGGATGCTGAAACCGGCAAGCCGCTCGTGGATGTCATCCTCGATGCCGCCGGCCAGAAGGGCACCGGCCGCTGGACCGTCAAGGAAGCACTCGATCTGGGTGTCCCCACCACCGCCATCGGCGAGGCTGTGTTCGCCCGTGCACTGTCCTCCTCCCTGGATCAGCGCAAGGCCGCCCAGGACAACCTGCCCACCGGCGCACTGATGAACTTCAACGAGCTCGGTGTGGACAAGGCTGAATTCATCGAGGACGTCCGCCGCGCACTCTACGCCTCCAAGCTGGTGGCCTACGCACAGGGCTTTGATGAGATCAAGGCCGGATCCGAAGTCCACAACTGGGGCATTGATCCCCGCGACTTGGCCACCATCTGGCGTGGAGGCTGCATCATCCGTGCGAAGTTCCTCAACCGCATCGTCGATGCCTATGACAATGATGCTGAGCTGCCTTCTCTTCTGCTGGACCCATACTTCAAGGGCGAGCTGGAGGGTCTGATGGATTCTTGGCGCAAGATCGTCATCTACGTCACCCAGCTGGGACTTCCTGCTCCGGTATTCACCTCTTCCCTGGCCTACTACGACTCCCTGCGTGCAGAGCGTCTGCCAGCGGCGATCATCCAGGGTCAGCGCGACTTCTTCGGTGCGCACACCTACCAGCGCATTGACAAGGAAGGCACCTTCCATACCCTGTGGTCCGGTGACCGCAGTGAAATCCAGTCATAAACACACACTGCTCAACATCACTGTTTAAGTAGCTCAAGTCCCCGGTGGTGGTTCCTTTCATGTGAACCCACCGGGGACTTATTGCATCTCGACTGATCAGGTCGGCTGATAATCTCGGCACATGAGCACTGAACATCTGATGAAGTGGTTATGGGAATTCTCGCAGCAACGGGACTGGGGGCAGTTCCATACGCCGGAGAACCTCGCCAAGAGCATCAGTATTGAGGCCGCAGAACTCTTGGAGTGTTTCCAGTGGAGCATGGATGGCCAACCTACCTCAGCAGTTGAGGAGGTACGGGATGAACTGGCGGATGTGATGACCTACTGTCTCTACCTGGCGATGTCGCTGGACCTTGATCCGGAGAAGATCATCCTGGATAAGCTGGATGTCACTGAACGCAAATATCCCGTGGAGAAGGCCCGCGGACGATCTGATAAATATGACAAGCTCTAGCACATCCATGCGGGGTGTATCCTCGGCCCGGAGAACACCTCTGCCTAAGGATTTAAGGACCAGTGATTGCCATGACCAACGCAGCGACCGTGGATGTACAGGAACTTCTGGCCAGGGTTCCCACCGGACTACTGATCGGTGACAGATGGCGGGAATCCTCTGATGGCGGGACCTTCACTGTGGAAAATCCCGCCACCGGGGAAACCATCGCCACGCTGTCCTCTGCCACCGGTCAGGATGCGGTGGCAGCTCTGGATGCTGCATGCATTGCTCAGGCTGAGTGGGCACGGACCCCGGCCCGTGAGCGTTCGGAGATTCTGCGTCGCGGTTTCGAACTGATCAATGAGCGTGCGGAGGACTTTGCCACGCTGATGACCCTGGAGATGGGCAAGCCCCTAGCGGAGGCCCGCGGTGAGGTGACCTATGGAAATGAGTTCATGCGCTGGTTCTCTGAAGAAGCTGTGCGGTCTCAGGGCCGCCATGGTGTGACACCGGAAGGTACCCACCGCATGCTCACCGTGCGCAAACCTGTGGGTCCGTGCTTGCTGATCACGCCGTGGAATTTCCCACTGGCCATGGCGACCCGCAAGGTGGCACCGGCGATTGCGGCGGGCTGTGTCATGGTTCTCAAGCCTGCCCGCCTGACCCCGTTGACCGCACAGTATTTTGCCCAGACCATGTTGGATGCCGGCCTGCCCGCCGGTGTGCTCAATGTGGTCACCGGAAGTTCGGCCAGTGCCATCTCTGAACCGATCATGGAGGATGACCGTCTACGGAAGGTCTCCTTCACCGGTTCGACCGCTGTGGGACGACAGCTGCTGAAGAAGGCGGCGGATAAGGTACTGCGGACCTCCATGGAGCTGGGCGGCAATGCCCCTTTCATCGTGTTTGAGGATGCGGATCTGGACGTGGCTGTGGACGGTGCGATGGGTGCCAAGATGCGTAATATCGGCGAGGCCTGCACAGCAGCCAACCGCTTCCTGGTCCATGAGTCCGTGGTGGATGAGTTCTCGCAGCGTCTCACTGACCGTATCAATGAGCTTCAGCTGGGTGACGGGCTCGATGAGGGTGTCACCGTCGGCCCCCTGATCGAGGCTGAGGCGCGCGATAACGTCGCAAAGCTGGTTGAGGGCGCAGTCAAGGACGGCGCCCGCGTGCTCACCGGTGGTGCTGCTGGCGAGGGAGCCGGATACTTCTACCAGCCAACGGTGCTTATCGATGTCCCAGCCAACGCCGGAATTCTACGTGAGGAGATCTTCGGCCCCGTGGCCCCGGTGGTCACCTTCCGCACAGAGGAGGAAGCCATCAAACTGGCCAATGACACCGAATACGGGCTGGCCTCCTATATCTTCACCCGTGACCAGTCCCGGATGTTCCGTGTCTCTGATCAGCTGGATTTCGGACTGCTGGGTGTCAACTCTGGGGTCATCTCCAATGCGGCGGCGCCCTTCGGTGGAGTCAAGCAATCCGGACTGGGACGCGAAGGTGGTGCTGAGGGAATTGATGAGTACACCCAACTGCAGTACATCGGTATCCGGGATCCCTACCTTGATCACTAAAATCTACGTTTAACTTTTATTGACCTGCGCAGACTACGCTGGGAAGCGATGACTACATTCTCAGAACTAAATCTGCCGGATCCAATTGTGAAGGATCTGCGCAAACAGGGCATCACGGATGCCTTCCCCATCCAGGAAGCAGCAATTCCTGATGCACTGGCTGGCCGGGACGTCCTTGGCCGTGGCCCCACCGGCTCCGGCAAGACCTTCACCTTCGGTCTGCCCATGCTGACACGTCTGGCAAAGTCCGGCGCCTCTAAGCCGGGACGCCCACGTGGCCTGGTTCTTGTCCCCACCCGTGAGCTCGCCGCACAGGTCAGTGAGCGACTGCAGGATCCTGCAGCGGCCATGGGGCTTCGCGTCCTGGTTGTTGTCGGTGGCGTGAACATTAACCGCAACATCACCGCACTGGCATCACCGGTGGACCTGCTGGTGGCCACCCCGGGCCGCGCCCAGGACCTGATCAACCAGAAGAAGCTCTCCCTGGAGCACGTTGAG
>NZ_CALZFS010000023.1 GCF_945649885.1 uncultured Corynebacterium sp.
ATGGACAGGGGGATATTCATCCAGAAGGCCCAGCGCCAGCCGGGTCCTTCGGTGAACCAGCCACCCAGCAGTGGTCCCAGGACTGCGGAAAGCCCGAAGACACCACCCATGACACCCATATAGCGGCCACGTTCACGCGCTGGAACCACATCAGCGATGATCGCCTGGGAGAGAATCATCAGGCCACCGCCGCCGATACCCTGCACACCACGGCCGATGATCAGCCAGGTCATGGAGCCGGCCAGGCCACCGATGATGGAACCGGCCAGGAAGATCACCAGGGCACCGATGAACAGGCCCTTACGTCCCACCAGGTCACCCAGTTTGCCGTAGATCGGCAGCATGATGGTCTCAGCCAGCAGGTAGGCGGTGATCACCCACATCATGTGGTCCACCCCGCCGAGTTCACCGACGATGGTGGGCAGGGCGGTGCCGAAGATCATCTGGTCCAGGGAGGCCATCATCATGGCCACCATCAGGGCGCTGAGGATCCACCAGACTTTCTTCTGCTCTTCCGGGGTCATGGAGGAAGGAGCTTTTTCCTTCTTCTTCCGACCTTTGCGGCCTTTGCGATCAGATGCGGTATCCAGAACCGCATGAGCAGCAACACCAGCCTGTGCCACTGATTCCCCCTCTGGGGAGGGGTATGAGAGTTGTTGAGACATTAGTCGTTTGTTTCCTTGAGATGGTCTTCCCGGATGAAGAAGAGGAGGGCTGCAGCCAGCACGGCGATCGGCACCAGGGCCAGGAAGATCGGAGTGAGGGCGTCGTTATAGGAGAGCTGGATGGCTTCGCGGATCGCTGCGGGCAGGTTTTCCAGCAGTTGTGGGGTGAGGTTCTGCGCACCGGAGAAATCACCCATGGATTCAGCGAAGGCGGCGCCTTCCTTACCCATGGATTCCACTGCTGCAGGCACATTCTCGGTGAAGCGGCTGCTCAGGTTGGAGATGAACAGTCCACCGATGAGTGCGGAACCAACGGCACCACCGATCTGGCGGAAGAAGTTGTTGGCACCGGTGGCGGTTCCCACCATGGTGATCGGGAAGGAGTTCTGCACGATGAGCACCAGGATCTGCATGGCCATGCCCAGGCCCAGGCCGAAGACGAAGAAGTACACGCCGATCAGCCACAACGGGCTGCCTGGGGTCAAGGTGGACAGCAGGGTCAGGGCACCGATCATGATGATCATGCCGGCGAAGGGGAACCACTTGTACTTACCGGTCTTGGACACCACGCTACCCACGGTGATGGAGGTGCCGATCAGGCCGATCATCATCGGGATGAGCATGAGTCCTGCCTGGGTGGGGTTCAGGCCATGGACCATCTGCAGGTAGGTGGGCATATAGGCGATGGTGCCCATCATGAACAGGCCGACACCGATGCCGGCAACGGCGGTGAGTACGAAGTTACGGTTTTTGAACAGTCCCATCGGTACCAATGGGTCAACAGCACGGCGTTCAATGAACACGAAGATGATGGCAGCCACGATCGCGGTGATGATCATGCCGA
This sequence comes from uncultured Corynebacterium sp., assembly GCF_945649885.1. Taxonomy (GTDB): domain Bacteria; phylum Actinomycetota; class Actinomycetes; order Mycobacteriales; family Mycobacteriaceae; genus Corynebacterium. The sequence goes on from NZ_CALZFS010000023.1 coordinate 1,510, forward strand.
TGATCATGGCGGAGTTCCAGGCGTATTCATTACCACCCCAGGTCACGGTCATGACAGTTGCGGTGGTGGCGATCGCCATGAACACACCGCCGGCCCAGTCGATGGTGACCTTGCTGCGTTCGCGCTTAGGAAGTTTCAGGAAGACTGCAATGGCGATGAAGGCGAGCACACCCAGTGGCACGTTGAACCAGAGTCCCCAGCGCCAGCCGGGACCATCGGTGAACCAGCCACCCAGCAGTGGGCCAAGAACAGAGCTGAGTCCGAAGACGGAACCCATGATGCCCATGTACTTGGCGCGTTCACGTGCCGTGGTCACATCAGCCAGGATCGCCTGGGAGAGAATCATCAGGCCACCGCCGGCGATACCCTGCAGGGCACGGGCAGCAATCAGGAGGGTCATGGTCTGGGCGAGTGCGCCCATGATGGACCCTGCGACGAACAGGGCGATGGCACCCATGAACAGGTACTTGCGGCCGAACTGGTCGCCCAGCTTGCCAAAAACCGGCAAGGAGATCGTTTGTCCCAGCAGGAAGGCGGTGATCACCCAGGTCATGTGGTTCACGCCGCCAAGCTCACCGACGATTGTGGGCAGTGCGGAGCCGAAGATCATCTGGCCGAGTGAGCTGAGCAGCATGGTCAGCATCAGCGCACCGATGATCAGCGGCAGCTTGGTTTTCTCTACTGTACTGGCAGTTTCGCCCTGAGCCGCAGAGACGTGTGCTGCTGGAGCACCGTTTTTGGACAGTGTGGTTACGGGACGTTCAGCGTTACGTAGTACGTCAGAGTCCTTTGCTGGTTCAGTCATGTGGTTTGTCCGCCTTTGAGAAGAAAAATATTAGTGAGCGCGTCATGGCAGCAGGTCCTGAAATCTGCCGCTCCGATGCTGTCATCGTCGTGCCAGGCACGACTACCTTGATATACCGCGATCAGGAGTACACCGACCGTGGTGATTGCCTCAGATTCAGGGCTGTCCTGAAGACGTTGGGAACTGGGCCAGCGTCGCAGATACTCTGCAACAAGGCCCTCGATCCCGGCGCGTGCCTGGTGCACCTTGGTGAAGTGATGCATGGCCAGATCGGGATGATCCGAGCGAATGCATTTGCGACGCTTCTTGATGTCCTCCGGCAGACCAGGGCCACTGTGGTCATGGTCGCCGAACATCTGGATCATCAGGTCGAGTGCAGCATTGAGAAGGTCATCGTGCTCTGTGGCGAGAAAAGTGTCGTGTTCTTCCTCAGTGGGCATGCGTGGGCCGGGGCCGACGACAGCTACTTCCTTGGATTCCACGTAGTTGAAGAAGGTGCGTTTTGAGATACCTGCCCCAGCACAGATGTCCTCAACCGTGACATCGTCAAAACCACGCTCAAGCACGAGCCGGGTGGCGTTATCTTCGATCGCCTCCAGGGTCTGCTGGCGTTTGAGTTCACGGAGTGAGGGCTGTTCTGGAATGGTCACTCCAGTAAACCTAGTGCAAGTTTGCACCCAGTGCAATATTGCACTGAGTGAAATTAGTCAGCTGTCACGACCCCAGCGATGTAGCTCACATCAGAGTCAAAGCATAAAAAATCCCCTGCAAAAAGCAGGGGAGCAATACTTGTCGACGCCGGTGACAGCAGCGCTGAAACTTACCAGCCGCCGTTACCGCTGAGAATGTTCTGGATCTGGGGACGGACATCCCACCAGTACAGGCCGATGATAACCATGCCGATCCAGGTGAGGAAGGGCAGACCCAGGACAAGAGCGAAACCGGAGACACCGAGCAGGGCCGTCCAGATCAGCTTGCTCTGACGTCCTGCAACCTCAAAAGCATCTTCACGGGTGGTGGCCACCAGGAAGGCACCGATGAAACCTGCCAGGGCAATGACAAAGTAGATTCCCTGGATGGTCCAACTGGTGATACTGAAAAGCAGTGAAAAATCCATAACCTATGCTTGTGCTTTCTTGTTTTTAAATGCGGGGATCCTGGGTGCCTTCCGGATTCGGAATGACTTCACCGTCAATGATATCGGTTCCACCCTCATTTGTAGATTCTGCATTATCCACACGGGCTGCGTCACGTTCAGCCTTCTTGGCACGAACCTTATCCACGGTGTCATCCACCTTGTCCCGGGAGGTTTCCACCACGGAGCCAAAAGCACTCTTGGCTGATACTGCATCCTCAGAATCCTTGACTTCGTTGACAGCAGACTTCACAGAGCCGGCAACGCTTTTGAGGAAGGAGCCTGCGTCCTTGGCAAAGTCTTTGCCCACCTCCAGGTAATCATCACGGGAGTCAGCATCCTTCAAGGATCCCCTGGCCTCAGAGACATCCGCCTTGAACTTGTCCAAGCCTTCGCCCTTGTCATCGGTGAGGTCCTCACGGACCTTCTTCACCACCTTACTGCTCAGGCCACCCAGTGCGGAGCCTGCCTTACCCAGCTTGCCCAGAACAGAATCCTTTTGTGGCTCACCTGAAGTGTTGTCCGGGGTGTTGTTCTCAATCATTGTTTTCTCCTCTGCGCATTCACATCAGGCCGGCAATGCTCGGCCCCTGATACCTCTTAAGCGCCGAACATCAGATGAGACACAGTGTAAATGGCTAAACCCGCCAGCGCACCCACTACCGTGCCGTTGACACGAATCCACTGCAGATCCTTACCCACCATCAACTCAATTTTATCGGATGCTTCATCCGCATCCCAGCGTTCAATGGTCTCAGAAATGATGCCGGTGACCTCGGGTGCGTAGTTGTCAGCCAGGAAGGCTGCCGCGCCGGTGATGCGTTTATCCAGGCCAACACGGAGTTCTTCATCATTGAGCACACGCTCACCCCAACGCACAGACAATTCAGCAACCTTGCGGCGCAGGATGGAGTCTGGATCAGAGGCTGCCTCAATCAGTGAGGCAGATGCTGAGGCCCAGATGGTCGGGGCTGCCTGGGTGATGGCACTGGAGCCCATGACATCACGTTTGATCTCCTCTACCTTGGTGATCATCCCGGCGTCATATTGCAGGTCATTGGCCAGCTTATTCAGGAAACGGCGCAGGGACTGGCGTGCCTCATGCTCCGGGTCAGCAGCCACAGCCTCGGTGAACTGGATCAGCTCGCGGTAGACCTTGTCGCCGACCAGTTCATTGACAAACTTCGGCGCCCAGATCGGACGGCGCTCATCCAGCAGCTTAGTGATCAGCTCTTCAGAACCCAGGGCCTTCTTGTGCAGCCAGAGCGATAGTTCCTGCACCACCGGTTCCGCCTTGCCCTCAGCAATGAGTTGCTCCAGCAGACGCCCGGCCGGTGGACCCCAGGCAGGTTCTGCCAACTTATCGATCAATGCGGAGTTGATCACGGCTTCTGCATCCTTGGGATCAATCGCCTTGATGATATTGGCCGTCAGTTTTCCGGCTTCACGTGACACAATCTCACCGTTGTCCGGCTGGGACAGCCACTCCCCTGCCCGCTCCGGGATCTGCGCCTGTTGGACCTTCTCCGTGATCAGCTGGGCATTGAGGAAGTTATCACCCACAAAGCCACTCAAGGCCACACCCAGCTCATCCTTCTTCTTGCGGATCAACGCAGTGTGTGGAATCTTCAGCCCCATCGGGTGGCGGAAGAGTGCGGTAACCGCGAACCAGTCAGCCAGACCACCGATCATGCCGGCCTCAGATGCTGCCCGGACAAAACCCACCCATGCGGCAGTGTCGCCCGGGCGGGTCTCCACATAACGACAGAGTAGATAGATCACGGCAGCAAAAATCAGCAGACTCAGCGCAAAGGCTTTGTGCTTGCGTAAGGCACTTCGACGCTGCTGCTCCACCTCAGCAGAAGGACCTGGGACAGCCAGTGGCTCAGCCAAGGCTTCAGGTGAGGCAGAAACAGTATCGGGCAGTTGGTGTTTTCCCATGAAGCCATTATGGACTTTTCTTGACCCCCTCGGCACTTCACAGGACTAGCCTGGAGAAATATGACTCAGAAACTGTCACTGGAAGGGGTACGTGGACTCCGACTGATCGCGCAGTTACTTGCGGATTCCACAGCCCTGCCGCGCACCACCTCGCAGGGTTCTGCCGTGGGTGTGGCCAAACATATGTTGGCCATGCAGGCACAGAACCGTAATGCCTCCTTAGAGGCCATTGACATCCGTTCGCAAGCCCCCGGTCTGGCGGCCAAGGCACTCAAGAATTCACTGATCATCCGCAGCTGGAGCCAACGTGGCACCCACCAGGTCTTGGCCGCTGAGGATGTCCGGTGGATGACACGGTTGTGCTCACCACGGATTGTGGCAGCCTCTGAGAAACGCCAAACCCAGCTTGGCCTTGATCCCGCTGCTTCAGAGCGCGCCCATGACATCCTCGCCGAACATGCTGCCACGGCCCTGGTGCCACGTTCCAAGGCCTATGAGCTCTTTGCTTCTGTAGGTGTGGATCCCAGTGAGGGCCGGGGCCAGCACCTGCTGCGACGCTTCGGTGGTCAGGGAGATATCGTGCAGGGCCCACCCCAGGGACGGGAGGACACCTTCGTGCTCCTGGATTCCGTCTGCCCATTATCGATTGCCCTTGAGGGTGACGCGGCACTGGAGGAAATGACTCTTCGGTATTTCCGTTCCCGGGGTGCGGCAACAGCCAAGGATCTGCAGTGGTGGACGGGGCTAACACTTGCCCAGGTCAAGCGCGGTATCGCCGTGGCAGAGGCGTCCAAGGAGATCCAGCCGGCTGAAGGCCCCCACACTGAAGCCATGTGGATCCCCACCTACGCCGCAGATGTCACCGAGAACGAGATCACAGCTGCACTGGAGAAGTCGCTGTTGCTTCCCACCTTTGATGAATATCTGCTGTCCTATACCGGCCGGCACCACGTGATGGATATTGCCCAGCACCACACCGCCATCGGTCCAGGCAAGAATGGTCTTTTCAAACCCTTCCGGCTGGTCAATGGTGAAGCTCTCCCCCGGGAGATCTGAACCGCTTATAGGCCAGCGCTCACTGCTTGTCCCACGTTGAGCATCAGCACAAGGCTTCGCTGTTGCACCGGATAGTCACCGGTGTAGATACCGATGGTGATGCGGATCAGGTTGAACACCACCAGGGTGGTGATCAGTGCCGAGATGACAATCACGATCTTGTTGCGCATGGCCCCCAACCTAACCCACCTGAGAAAAAGCCACACCCGCCAACGCTCTGGGTGAGAGTGTTGGCGGGTGTGGTGGAGGTGCCTTCCCTGCCTTCTACTTAAAAGGCAGGGAAACTGGTTTTCCAGTGTTACTGGGTACGACCGGTCTCCTTGACGTAGCGGTGGTACGGCGCACGGCCAACCTTGATCAGGAGGGCGCCGGCGACACCAAGCACCACGGCGAAGACCACACCGATGATGATGTAGAGCGTCCAGTGTTCCTGCTGCTGTCCAACAGAGTTGGATGCGATGCCGAAGAGGATGGCGCCCACACCGGCAAGCGCGGAGAGCAACAGGCCCATGCCGGTCCACGTGCTGGCGCGCTCCAGGGAGGAGTGCGGAGCTACGTAACTCACCGGGGTGTAACCCTCGATGTAGTTCATGCGCTCAGGAGCGGACTTGATATAAGTCGCGTGAGTTTGGGAAGACATGGCGTTCACTCGTCTTTCTTGTTGTTATGAAGCCGTTGAATCGGAATTCTTGTGGATTACAGCTTAGTTGTCTTTGCCGCGGAACGCTGCACGCGCACGTTCCTTGGTGACAGCTGCCACAGCGGTGAGTGGAATACCTGCAGGACAGACATCGGCGCACTCGCCGTAGAGGGAGCAGTGGCCGAAGTTGGTTTCCATCTCATCGATCATCTTAGTGGCACGCAGTCCACGCTCTTCCTTGCCCAGGGGCAGGAGGGAGAGGTGAACGAGCTTGGCGCCGGTGAACAGGTGCGCTGCACCGTTCGGGCAGGCTGCCACACAGGCACCACAGCCGATGCAGGCTGCGTGGTCAAGTGCGAGCTCAGCGGTCTGGTGGTTCAGGTGCAGGGTGTCGGCATCTGGTGCGGTGCCGGCGTTGAGGGTGATGTAGCCGCCCTCTTCCATGACGCGGTCCAGTGCGGAGCGGTCGACGACCATGTCCTTGATGACCGGGTATGCGGCGTTGCGCAGTGGCTCGATCTTCAGGGTGTCGCCATCGTTGTAGCTCACCAGGCGCTGGGAACAAGCAGGCTTGTTCTGGTCAGCGCCGTGTGGGCGGCCGTTTACCAGCAGTCCACAGGTGCCGCAGATACCTTCGCGGCAGTCAGAGGCAAAAGCGAAAGGCTCTTTACCCTCTTCGATGAACTTGTTGTTTACGTGGTCAAGCAGCTCCAGAATGGACATCTGCGCGACGGCGTCATCGACGTTGACCGTCTCAAACTTTCCTTCAGCCGTCGGGCCTGCCTGACGCCAGATCTCAAGTGTCAGTTTCATTACTTGTAGTTCCTTGTCTGCAGCGGGATGGACTCGAAGAACAGAGGCTCAGCGTGGCGGACGAAGGTTCCGTTCTCGCCTGGCTCCCATGCGGAAACAAAGCACCAGTTCTCATCGTCACGTTCTGCTTCGCCGTCCTCAGAGAGGTGGTCATCGCGGAAGTGTGCACCACAGGACTCGTCGCGGTCAAGTGCGTCAACGCACATGAGCTCGCCGAGGTCGATGTAGTCAGCAACGCGTGCTGCGTACTCAAGTACCTGGTTCATCTCATCAGGGGAACCGGTGATGCGCATGTTCGCCCAGAAGTCCTCCCGGAGTGCGCGGATCTTGGCGATGCCGTCCTGCAGGTCCTTGACATTACGTGACACACCACAGGAGAAGTACAGGATCTCACCGAGCTGGCGGTGGTAGTAATCCGGTCCGTGTGGGTTGTCGCCGCGGATGTTCATCAGCTTATCGATGCGTGCTTGCGCACGCTCGAGAGCTGCCTGGGCCTCTGGAGCGTCCTCGGAGAGGCGCTCCTGTCCGAGCAGAGGTCCAAGGTAGTTCGGGATGGTGAACGGCAGGGTGAACCAGCCGTCAACCGATGCGGAGAGCAGGGAGTTTGCACCCAGGCGGTTCGCACCGTGGTAGGTCCATGATGCCTCGCCTGCTGCGAACAGACCTGGCAGAGAAGTCATCTCATTGAAGTCGGTCCACAGGCCACCCATGGTGAAGTGGCAGGTCGGGGCAATACGCATCGGGGTGGTGTATGGATCCTCACCGATGGCCTCTTCGTACATGACGAAGAGGTTGGAGTAACGCTCGCGGATGGTGTCAACACCGAGACGCTCGATGGCATCGCGGAAGTCGAGGAATGCGGCGTTCTTCAGTGGGCCGACACCGAGACCGGCGTTGATCTGCTGGGAGATCGCTCGTGATGCAACGTCACGTGGGACGAGGTTGCCGAATGCCGGGTAGCGACGCTCGAGGAAGTAATCGCGCTCTTCCTCGGGGATGCTGTTTGGATCGCGCTCGTCGTTCTCATTCTTCGGAGACCAGATGCGGCCGTCATTACGCAGCGACTCAGACATCAGGATGGTCTTCGACTGCCAGGTGGAGTTAACCGGCAGGCCAGTTGGGTGGAACTGGATGAAGGATGGGGATGCGAGGTAGGCGCCGGCTTCGTAGGCACGCATGATGGCCGAGGCGTTGGAGTTCTTCGCCAGGGTGGACATGTGGTACACGTTGCCGTAGCCACCGGTTGCCAGGATCACGGCGTGTCCGGTGTGAGCAGAGAGCTCACCGGTGATCAGGTTGCGCATGATCAGGCCTTCGCAGCGCTTCTCACCGTTGCGTTCGGTGACGATGACGTCGACCATCTCGTTGTGGGTGAACATTTCCACGGAACCGAGGTGGATCTGACGCTGCAGGGAGCTTGCTGTGGACAGCTGAAGCTGCTGACCGGTCTGTCCACGGGTGTAGTAGGTACGGGAGACCTGCACACCACCGAAGGAACGGGTTGCCAGTGCGCCGCCGTATTCACGGGCGAATGGTGCACCGATGGCGTTCATGTGGTCGATAACGCGTGCTGACTCGATGGCCAGACGCCAGCAGTCGGACTCGCGGCAACGGTAGTCGCCGCCCTTGACGGTGTCCTTGACGTGGCGGTAGGCGCTATCGTTGTCCACCTTCTTGCCGCGGGCGGAGTTAACGCCACCCTGTGCAGCAATGGAGTGAGCACGACGTGGGGCATCGTGATAGGTGTATGCCTTGACGTCATAACCGAGCTCGCCAAGTGCTGCGGCTGCCGCGCCACCGGAGAGTCCGGTGCCGACGACGAGCACGCTGAACTTGCGGCGGTTCAGTGGGGAGACCAGGTTCATGTGGTCTTTGTTGTAGTCCCACATGTCCTTGGATGGGACACCGGTTGGTTCAGCAGCGTCGAGGACGGTACCTGCGCTGACCTCTGGCAGAACGGAAACCGGGTGGTTGAACTCCGGACGCTGGGTGGTTTCAGTGTGAGTTGTCATTGAGAGTATTCCTACCTTCTACCTAGCTAATCCAGCCGACTGCGATGGCGAACGGAATGGAAATGTTGCCGATCAGGACCAGGGCAGGAACGATGTATGCAACTGCCAGCAGGATTGACCTCCAGCGACGGCCGGTGATGCCGAGGTCGCTGACAGCAAGCCAGATGCCGTGGGACAGGTGCAGGAACAGAACCAGGTTCGCAATGATGTACCAGATTGCGACAGGCCAGCGGCTGAAGCTGGCGATCAGGTTTGCGTAGACAGCTCCATGCTCGAAAGCCTCTGGTGCAGCTGGCGCAACACCGACGGTCAGATCGAGGATGTGGAAAATGATGAACGCAAGCAGGACAATGCCGGTGACCAGCATGGTGCGAGTTGCGAAAGAGTTATAACCACCCATGAGGCCGGTGCGACGGAACTTGCCGCGGGACTTCTGGGAGCGGGCGGTCAGCGCGAATGCACAGTAGATGTGCAGCACGAGGGCCACCAGCAGGATGATTCGCAGAACCCACAGGATGGATTCATAAGGGAAGAGCGGCGAACCGATCTCACGCAAGAACGAACCATATACATCGATTTGACGCTCACCCGGATATGCGGAGTTGGCTCCGTAATCCGGCATGAAGAACTTCAGGTTTCCGATCATGTGAACAAGAACGAAGCCGCCGAAGATAAGGCCAGTGATGGCCATGGTCAGCTTCATTGCCCATGTCGGGTATCCGGGACGCTCACGCAGCGCCTCCGTCGTGATTTTTCCGTGACGGATTGCCTCACGGTTGGGATTTCTAACAGTCATGGCACCTCCAGTGTCAGGATCACTGTACTTCGGGCCGCTGGCGATTAACTAGTTATGAAGTGGTCGCCTCAGAGTGACAAAGACCAGCACAGGCACTTGCCCCCAGGGGTTTTAGGGTAGCCTCACCTCGTAGCCCTTTCCGGCACGCGCACCATCGGGCGATCTACCTGCATGAACGTGGGCGATATCCTACATTTCCGCAGGTAAGTGAGCTTGCTCACAGAAAAGTATTTCCTGGCGATATTAACCCCGTTTGGTATCAACCGAAAAGATTAGTTGGGCATCCATCTTTCCCATTTTGGGAACTTTTCCCAGGTGAGGAAGATTAGGCACAGGTGGAAACCAACCCCTACCCCAGCCCCCTTGGCAGCTTTGCCAGACACTCCCCCAGCAAGCCCTTGGCATACCCCGGAAACTATCACCGGGAACATGCACCAAAACCGAAACCCCCTCCCACAACCGCCACCAATCCCGGCCCCACATCAGAACCTCACGGACACTTCCCACCACCGGAAATACGCAAGCTTGCAACATTCCCATGCCAAGGGTGGTTAAGGTGACAGCCATCACGCTATAGTCATGCCATGGGAAAGACATATGTGGGGTCCAGGCTGCGACAACTTCGCCGCGAACGCGACCTTAGCCAGGCTTCTTTAGCTGCAACGCTCGGGTTATCTGCAAGTTATGTGAATCAGATTGAACATGACGTCAGACCGCTCACCGTTCCGGTGCTGCTCAGAATCACCGAAGCCTTCGGTGTTGATGCCACATTCTTCTCCCGCGATGATGATTCCCGCCTCCTGGCGGAAGTCCAGGATGTGATGCTGGACAGGGAGATCAACCCCTCCAGCGTTGAGCTACAGGAATTATCGGAGATGGTCTACAACCATCCGCAGCTGGCACGTGCCATGGTGGAGATGCACCGCCGCTACCGCAATGTCCGTGACAAGCTCTCCATCGCCGTGGACAACCGGCATAACTCCCCCGAGGAACGCCGCCCCATCGCGGAAGCTGTGAGCATGCCTCATGAGGAGGTCCGTGACTTCATCTACGCCCGCCAGAACTACTTTGATTCCCTGGACCGCCGTGCTGAGACCATTGCCTCACAGCTGGGCTGGCAGCCCTATGACTCCCGTGCCATGGAAGACGCCATCAGCAGGCGCCTCCAGCTGGAACATGATGTCAAGATCATGACCAATGCGGAAGAGTCCGGAGTGCTCCACCACTTCAACCCAGAAACCAGGATCCTCACCGTCCATGCACGTCTGACACCAGGACAGAAGGCCTTCCGTCTGGCCACCGAACTTGGCTACCTGGAGGCCAATGACCTCATCGAGGGCATCGTGGATGACGGCCACTGGTCAACACCTGAGGCCCGCACCCTGGCTATCCGTGGTGTTGCTTCCTACTTCGCCGCCGCGGTCATGCTGCCCTATCAGATCTTCCATTCAGAAGCTGAGAAGTCCGGTTATGACATCGAGTACTTAGGCCAGGTCTTCGGTGTGGGTTATGAAACTACCGCACATCGCCTGTCCACCCTGCAGCGCCCGAATCTGCGTGGCATTCCCTTCACCTTCGTGCGTGTAGACCGCGCCGGCAATATGTCCAAGCGACAGTCCGCCACCGGTTTCCACTTCACCCACTACGGCGGTACCTGCCCGCTGTGGAATGTGTTTGAGACCTTCACCAATCCGGGTCAGGTGCTGCGCCAATTCGCGCAGATGCCCGACGGCCGGAACTACCTGTGGATCTCCCGCACCGTGCGCCACCATGAGGCCCGCTTTGGGGATACCGGCAAGCTCTTTGCCATTGGTTTGGGTTGTGAGGCCCGCCATGCGGACCGCACCATCTATTCCCGTGGTTTCAACCTGCTGGATCTGTCCACCGCCACCCCCATCGGTTCTGGTTGTCGCGTGTGTACCCGCGACAACTGCGCGCAGCGCGCCTTCCCCTCAGTACACGGGCCGATCAATATTGATGCGCATGAATCCACGGTGGCGCCTTATTAGAGTGCTTGTCGACGAAAAGAGCAGAGCGATCGTGCCCCTCCCCCAGTGTTGGTGAGGAGGGGCGTTTCGTTGGATCTTTGTTGCTCAGTGGTCAGCGATGTCCGCGTACTGCCCACCGGTGGCCTGCAGGACATCATCGGGCACCATGATCAAGGACCAGCCACGGCGTCCTGCACTGATATAGATCTTTTCCTGCAGGATGGCGGATTCATCCACAAACACCCGGTGGGGATGTTTCTGCCCGATCGGTGAGATCCCACCCGGCACATAACCGGTGACTACCTGAGCACGGGAGCGGTCCATCATCTGTGCACGCTTGGCATTGCCCGCTTTGGCAAGCTTCTTGAGGTTCAAGGTGGTGTCAGCCGGCACGATGGCCACCACATGCTCCCCATCGACCTCAGCCATGAGCGTTTTGAACACGGTGGCGGGATCCACACCCATGGCCTCGGAGGAATCGAGAGCGAACCCCTTGGTGTTCTTCAGATCCACATCATGAATATCCAATTCATAGGGAATGTTCTCTGCTGTGAGTTTCGCCAACGCCGGTGTGGCTGCGCTGTTATCTACCTTCTTTGCCATGGTCAAAAATTCTAGTACTCCATACAAGAAGCCCAGTTTTCACATCGCTGTGAAAACCGGGCTGTGGATTGGATGGTATTTAAAGCAAACCTTAGAAGTTGATCATGTGTCCGCCAACACCGTGTGCGGCTTCCTTGACAGCCTCAGACAGGGTCGGGTGGATGTGGACAGTACGGCTGATCTCTTCAGTGGTGAGATCCCAGTTCTGCGCCAGAACCAACTCGTTGAGCAGTTCGGAAGCATTCGGGCCAACCAGGTGCGCACCCAGCAGCTCACCGAACTCAGCGTCAGCAACAATCTTGGCGAAACCTTCGGTTTCAGCCAGGCCGACGGCCTTGCCGTTTGCGGAGAATGGGAAGGTGGAAACCTTGATCTCACGGTCTGCCCACTTCTCCTTGGCCTGCTCTTCGGTGTAACCGAAGGAGGCAACCTGTGGGTTACAGAAGGTGGCGCGAGGCATCATCATGTAGTCGCCCAGTTCCTGGGTTTCTGCACCGGCGATGGTTTCGGCAGCGACGATGCCCTGAGCCTCGGCGACGTGTGCCAGCTGCAGCTTGGCGGTGACGTCACCGATTGCGTAGATGTTGTCCACGTTGGTGCGCATGTAGTCATCGATGGCGATGGCACCACGCTCGGTGAGCTTGACACCGGTGTTCTCCAGGCCGAAGCCCTCAACACGTGGACGGAAGCCGACGGACACGAGAACACGGTCAACGGTGAGGGTCTCAGTCTTTTCTGAGCCCTTCTTCTGGTAATCAACCTCGACGGAATCGCCATTGTCACGCACAGCGGTGGTGGCATGGCCTGGGAGGAGCTTGACGCCCATCTTCTTGTAGGCCTTGGCGATGACCTTGGAGACCTCTGCGTCTTCGTTCGGGAGAACGCGGTCCATGAATTCGATGACGGTTACGTCAACGCCGTAGTTGCCCAGGACGTAGGCGAACTCCATGCCGATCGCGCCGGCGCCGACGATGACCATCTTCTTCGGGGCGACGGGGTTGAGGATCTGCTCCTCATAGGAGACCACGTTCTCTGAAAATTCAACGCCACGGAGGGAGTTGACCACAGAACCGGTGGCGATGATGCAGTCATCAAAGGTGATGGTCTTACCAGCATCCTTGCCATCGGTGATCTCGATGCTCTTTGCATCCTTGAAAGACCCAAGACCATTAATTTCAGTGATCTTGTTCTTCTTCATCAGGTAGTGGATACCACCGACGATCTTGTCTGAGACGCCACGGGAACGCTTGTGTGCGTCCTCGTAGTTGAAGGTAACTTCGCCATTAATGCCGAAGGTCTTCTTCTCATGGGTGAAGATATGGGCAACCTCAGCGTTTTTGATAAGCGATTTGGAAGGGATGCAGCCCACATTCAGGCAGACACCGCCCCAGTACTGCTTCTCAATAACGGCAACCTTCTTGCCAAGCTGGGATGCGCGAATGGCAGCGACATAGCCACCAGGGCCAGCGCCGAGTACAACAACGTCATAATGTTCAGTCACGGTTTCAACAATACGTGTTTAAGGTGTCATTGTCGTGCATCCGGGGGCACTTGATTTCCTGCACTTAAATTTAAAGTAAAAGAAAAGTAAAAACACCCACATCCGGACCCAAATGAGTCCGGAAACGTGGGTGTTTTATGCACGGTTTGAGCACCGTGTGAGCTTAGAACAAGCCAATGGCGTGGGAAAGGTTGCTGGATGCAGAGGATCCAGCATGCAGGCCATAGCCCAGGATTTCATTGATGAAAAAGATGATCTGTTCATGGATTGGCATTGCTGACCGTCCTTAGAAAATTTACGTGAACCAACTATCTGCTGATTCAGCCTATGGCAGGAAACCATTACCGGAAGTAAGGAATGGAGTACTCTACAAAACTTCTAACGCTCCGACCCGCCTAGATGTTAACACTGCAACCATTATTTTCTCTCATGAGAATAAGTCGCCCTATATCAGCAACTTAGCTAGCGCTAAAGTTTCAGATTTAGCATGCACAGGAAGTAAATCAAAATAAATATTAACATTTTTCGGTGAGTTAGGACACGGTCGCTCGCTGTCAATTAGTTGTGAAACACGGGGGTGAGCAGGTGTAGTGAAACTCGGATTAACTAACAATCGCTGACTGCATCACAGTCCGATTGGAAATATTGTCGGGGGTGTTAGTGATGTTGAACGTCACCTCCATCGGTGGTTGAGCCACCACCGGTGGCCTGTACCGATAGCGAGCAGGATGAGCTGCATAGAGTGCCTGCCTGGCCTGATTGCGCACTGCCCACTGCCCCTTCCAGGTATTGGTGAGTAACTGGTCCGGGGTGAAATGCGCCAACCCTGGGTGATACCGGATTGTGTTGTAAAACCTCACCCACCCCGTCACCCACTGATGTGCGTGGGCATAATCATCAAAGACCTTGGGGTAGGTGGCATCACCTTTCAGCGTGGAAAAAGATGACTCAATATGGGGATTATCATCACTGATATGCGGACGGGAATATGACCGCTGCGCCCCAATCTCACGACAGATTTTCTTTACTGCAGTCGATTTCATGGTCCGTCCGTTATCGGAATGGATCGTCGAAATAGTAAAACCAGCAGCGCGGGCATCAGCACCAATCTGGCGAAATAGTGTGGCAGCTACGTTAGCATTCGGGCTGGTATCGATCTGCCACCCCACAATGGCCCGTGAATAAAGATCCAGCACACAGTGCAGCGCATACGACTGACCACGATGAAGACCTGGAAGGAAAGTAATATCCCACACCAGCGTCTCATACGGGGCAGTGGCATGTAATTGTGGTGGGTTGACCTGCGGTGTCGCAGCGTCGACCGGGGACCGGATCGGTGTGTAGCGGGTCGGGCATAACGCCGTATTCGCGATCCGGTAATAGCTACGCAGGCTGGCATAAGCATCACCTGAATCAAGGTGGTGATGAAAGACCTGGCTGACAGTGCGGGTGGGTGCCTGGTTGAGCTGGTCGGCTATTGCCTGGCGTTCCTGGTGGTTTAAGGCAATATCTGATCGGCGCTGGGCGTGCGGGATCGGGGTGGTGACACGGCGCCGGCCAGGGTGAAGACGGTGATGGAAACTAGACACCGCCAGACCCGTCCACGCACTGACCTTGAGCACAGTGAACTCTAAATCACGCAGAGTCTGGGTCAAGGTGGTGTCCATGGCGATGATCTCGTCGTAGTCCGCCTGGATGGTGGGATCTAGTTGTTTTCCACCCTGCCTGAGGGATCGCCATACTTGTGCAAGACGGTGATAGCTTTTCCCAGCGCATCAGCTGCCTTGTTGAGCCGGTCGTTTTCGGTGGTTTTGTCGGCGAGTTTCTTTTCATATCGGGTGGTTAACCGCTGGTTTTTTGCTTCAGCTTCTGCCAGTGCCTGGCGGAGTCTGGTGATTTCTTGGATGTGTTTTGTGGTCATGGTCCCAGTCTTGGCAGGGGAAAGGTGCCACTGTCGAGGTCGCCGTCGGCTAGTGCTGAAATCCAGGTGCGGATGATGCGGGAAGAAAGGCCAAGTGATTGCGCGTAGGCACCTTTGTTGCCTTTGGTCAGGGTGGCGTATTTCAGGGCGATGTCACGTTGTTGCTCGGGGGTGAAATCCTCGGATGTCAGATGTGAGGTTGTGCTCATGTGGGCTCCTTAGAACGTTTCACAAGGAGTCTGGCAGCTATTGCATTCAGCCTGGGAGTGGCGACTGCCCCTGAATTAAACAAGTGTGGCTTATCTATTCGGGGAACTGTTAACGTTGTGGCTCTAGGCTTCGATATGACTGTAAGACGGCTCTGTTTTTCAGTGCCACGGCGGGCTATCTAGCCCATTTTAGTTTATATTGTCGTTTATATGGGTGTGATAACGCCCGAAAAGTCCCGATCTGGCTGATTTTTGGCCTGTGGGTTCACCAACCATAACTTCACGAGGGAAAACATGAAGCTTCTTCGCCGCATTGCCGCGCCTATCGCGGCGCTGGGCATCGCCCTGTCCACCGTTGCAGTACCAAGCGTTGCAAATGCAGCCGAGCTGACCCCAGCCCAGGTTGCAGGTGACGCAACCCCCTCCACCATCACCGAGGGTGCAAAGCACACCGATCAGCCTGCTCCACGCTGGCGCGCATATGTCAACGCCAACAATGAGCGCGTCAAGGAAATGTGGGCTTACTCCGCCTCCATGGACCGAGATGTTCCGATGGTTGTCATCACCGCTGATGAATCTGCCGGTCCACGCCCAGTCATCTACATGCTCAATGGCGGCGACGGTGGCGAAGGTGCCGCCAACTGGGTTATGCAGACCGACATCATTGACTTCTACCTGGACAAAAACGTCAACGTTGTCATCCCCATGGAAGGTGCTTTCTCCTACTACACCGACTGGGTTCAGGAGAATGCCAACCTGGGTGGCAAGCAGATGTGGGAAACCTTCCTGGTGAAGGAACTCCCAGGGCCACTGGAAGCAGAGCTCAACGCTGATGGCCAGCGCGCCATCGCCGGCATGTCCATGTCCGCCACCACTTCTCTGCTGTTCCCTCAGCACTACCCGGGTTTCTATGATGCAGCTGCATCCTTCTCCGGTTGTGCAGCAACCTCCAGCATCCTGCCCTGGGAGTACCTCAAGCTGACCCTGGACCGTGGCAACGCCACCCCAGAGCAGATGTGGGGCCCACGTGGCGGTGCAGTCAACATCTACAACGATGCCCTGATCAACTCCGACAAACTGCGTGGCACCGCCCTCTACATCTCCAACGCCTCCGGCCTGGCTGGCCACTGGGAGTCCGCCAACAGCCCCCGCTTCGAAGGTCTGGATCAGGCATACCTGTCCCTGGCCATGACCGAGACCATCGTCACCGGTGGCCTGATCGAGGCAGCTACCAACAAGTGCACCCATGACCTCAAGGCCAAGCTGGACCACGCTGGCATTCCTGCCGACTGGAACCTGCGCCCAACCGGCACCCACTCCTGGGGCTGGTGGCAGGATGACCTCCGCGGCTCCTGGGATACTTTTGAGCGTTCCTTCGGACTGCAGAACGAAGGCGTTTAATAGCTTTTAGCCTCGACGGCACCTCACCTTTTGAAAGGTGGGGTGCCGTTTTTTATATCTATTCTGTCTTGAACCGAGATCAATCTCCTCTGGAGGTAGAGGGCCCCATCAAGGTTTTTCTTAATTATTAACGCTCCAACACCGCATGATCAATACGTGACAGGCCTTCATTGACCTCATAGGAGGTCGCGGTGATATCAGTTATCCCGAAGCCTGCCAACCGTGCGGTGTGTTTCTCCACATAGACCTGAGCACTTGCTTCATCCGCGAAAAGGTAGACACCACCAGCGACCTGTCGCTGTGGATCTTCCGTCCATACCTTCCAGATCAAGCCGTCTTGACCGGCGATGTCAGTGGCCAGATCAGCGTAGGCAGCCTCCGCATCAGCGCCGAAGGGGCCAGTAGAGGGGAATTCAAAAACCAGAAGTGTTGTCATGGTCCCGAGGATACGTGGGAACCGCCCGGGGCGACCCCATTTAGCATTCGACAGCCTGCTGCTTGTCACCGGTCTGTTTTCCATCCCAGCTACCCTTGTCTCCATGACTCAATCCACTCCTGATTATTCCTTCCTCGAACCCATCGATTCCCCTGAGGCCCTGGAATGGGCGCAGAAATGGTCGGAAGCGAGCGTCGATAAGCTCCCTGAAGCGCCGCGCACCGCACTACAACAACGCCTCCTGGAGGCGTTGGACACTGATGACCGCATTGCTTATGTCAGCCGGCGTGGGGAGAGGCTGTATAACTTCTGGCGTGATGCCAAGCATCCCCGTGGGTTGTGGCGCACCACCACGCTGGAGTCCTACCTCTCCGGAGAGCCTGCGTGGGAGGTGCTCATTGATGTGGATGCCCTGGCAGCAGCGGAGGATGAGAACTGGGTGTGGAAGGGTGCGCAGGTGCGTTCCCCGGAATATGATCTGGCGCTGGTGAAGCTCTCACGCGGTGGTGCCGATGCCACTGTGATCCGCGAGTTCGACATGGCCAGCCGCTCTTTTATACAAGACTCCCCTTTCACCGTGGATGAGGCCAAGACTGATGTGTCCTGGTTGGATCGCGATACCTTGCTGATCGGTACGGATACCGGTGAAGGCTCTTTGACCACCTCCGGTTACCCGGCACAGGTACGCACCTGGAAGCGTGGACAGTCCTTGAATGACGCTGAATTGTTCTTTGCTGGTGAGGCCAGTGATGTGGCTGTGGGTGCGTGGGTGGATCCGACCCCAGGCTGGGAACGGACCTTTGTCTCCCGTGCGGTAGACTTCTACAATTCCCGTGAGTTTGTAGAGGTGGATGGTGCGCTGGTGCCCATTGAGGTTCCAGATGACTGCGATGTGATTGTGAAGAATCAGTGGATTTTTGTTAATCCACGTACGGAGTTCGCTGGTGTTCCTGCTGGTGGTCTGAGTGTGATGAACTTTGAGGAGTTCCTTGCTGGTGGACGTGAGTTCCAGCCGGTGTTTATGCCCACTGAGTCTGTGTCGCTGCAGGGTCTGTCTTCCACGAAGAATCATCTGCTGTTGACCTTGCTGGATAATGTCTCCACATCCATTGTGGTGGTGGATATCGCTGATCCCACCGGGGAACAGCGTTCCCTTGGCCTGCCGGCACATACCACTGCGCATATCGTGGCTACTTCTGCGCTGCATGGTGATGAGATCTGGGTATCTGCGGCCAGTTTCAGCCAGCCGGGTGCCTTGCTGCGTGGAGACTTGTCTACTTCTTTGGAACTGACCGAGGTACGTCAGGGCCCCTTGCAGTGGGACAACTCTGGGGTGGAGACCCGTCAGCACTGGGCTACCTCTGCTGATGGTACGAAGATTCCCTATTTCATCTCCGGGGTCTTCAGTGCTGAGGGTGCTGCTGAACCGCTGCCGACCTTGATGCATGCCTACGGTGGCTTTGAAGTCTCGCTAACTCCAGGGCACTCAGTGACCAGGGGTATCGCCTGGTTGGAAAAGGGTTATCTCTTTGTAGAAGCCAATCTGCGTGGTGGCGGGGAGTTCGGGCCGCAGTGGCATTCCCAGGCGGTGAAGAAGAACCGGTTGAAGGTGTGGGAGGATCACCGGGCCGTCCTGGAGGATCTGGTGGAGCGTGGGTATGCCACCCCGGAGCAGCTCGCTATCCGCGGTGGGTCCAATGGTGGTCTGCTCACCAGTGGGGCGCTCACCCAGTATCCGGAGGCCTTCGGGGCGGCGGTGGTGCAGGTGCCGTTGACCGATATGTTGCGCTATCACACCTGGTCGGCAGGGGCGTCGTGGATGGCGGAGTACGGCAACCCGGAGGATCCAGAAGAGCGCGCGGTAATTGAGTCCTATTCCCCACTACACAACGTGGTGGCAGCTGAAGAACGTGCGTACCCGCCGGCGCTGGTGACCACCTCCACCCGCGATGATCGTGTGCATCCAGCCCATGCACGTCTCTTCGCCCAAGCTCTCCGTGACGCCGGTCAGCCAGTGGATTATTACGAGAACACCGAAGGTGGCCATGCTGGGGCCTCGGATAATAAACAGGTGGCTTATGTGGAGTCACTGATCTACACCTGGATTGAGACTGCTCTGGGTTTGGTTCCAGCTGATGAGGGGTAACATCATCTCACGATGACTAAGCAACGGATGCGTTCCACCCCAGTACCCGGCACCCGGGATTCCTACACCGGTATTGACTTCAACTTGGGCTTCCATGTGCGAAGCTACGAGCTTGATCTCACCTACCGGGTGGCCCCGAACCTGCTGATGGGCACGGCGACTTTACACATGGATAATTACCATCCGCTCAAGACCCTCACCCTGGACTTGAGTAATAACCTCCGTGTGGAGAAGGTCACCGCTCAAGGCACCGCCGGTAACCAGGTGCAGGTCGCCCGTTTCCGTCACTCAAATAAGAAGCTCCACATCACTTTCCGTGATGAGGTGCCGGTGGATCAGGAGTTCTCCCTGGCTATCCGTTACCGGGGCACTCCCCGACCAACCCGCAGTGCGTGGGGAATGATCGGCTGGGAGGAGCTGGAAAATGGCGCCCTCGTTGCCTCCCAGCCCTGTGGTGCCCCGAGCTGGCTGCCTTGTGATGACACCCCTGATGAGAAGGCCCGCTTCGACATCAAGATCACCTCGGACAATGGGTACATGGTGGTCTCCAATGGTGATCTGGTGGGACGTATCACCCGTGGCAGCTCCACCACCTGGCATTACCGCACCCGTGAGCCCATGGCGACCTACCTGGCAACCATCCAGGTTGGTTCTTATGAGGAGATCTCCCTGGGTGCTTCTGCCTCTGGTGTGCCGGTGTTGGCTTATATTCCCACCGGTGATTTCAAGCTGCGTAACCGTATCCTGCATGACTTCCGGGCCCAGGCACAGATGGTTGATGTCTATGAAGAACTCTTCGGCCCTTATCCCTTCGCGGACTACCGCGTGGTGATTGTGGAGGATGACCTGGAGATCCCGATTGAGGCGCAGGGACTGTCCACCTTTGGTGCGAACTTCGCCACCGGTGAGGACACCTGGGAGCGCCTGATCGCTCATGAGCTCTCCCACCAGTGGTTCGGCAACTCCCTGGGTCTTGCGCAGTGGAATGACATCTGGTTGAACGAAGGTTTTGCCTGCTACGCCGAGTGGCTGTGGTTTGAGAAGTCTGCAGGTCGCACTGCTGCTGACAGCGCCCAGGAGCACTATGGGAAGATCGCTAGATTGACGCAGGATGTGCTGCTTGCCGATCCCGGATCAAAAGACATGTTTGATGACCGCGTGTACAAGCGTGGTGCCCTCACCGTTCATGCCTTCCGCGTGCTGCTCGGTGATGAACACTTCTTCCCGGCCATCCACAAGTATGTTGCTGAGGGACGCCACTCCTTGGTGGAACCAGCTGATCTCAAGAGGCATCTGTTTATTGCATGCTTGGCTGCTGGAGTGTCCGAGGCTGAGCTGGAACGTGTGTGGGCCGCATGGTTGAAGAACCCTACGCTGCCACCGTTTCCTGAAGATAGGTCTTCGGGTGAGGCTGAGGATGCGTCTGATCATGGACCTGATCTTCATCGGTCCGGGCACGGATCTGTACCGGCTTCTGAATGGGCGTCTGCTCAGGCCCCCGAACAGGCATGAAATATCTGACACTGGCCACGATCATCGCCGGGCTCTCCGGCTTCGTGGTCATCATCATCGCCGCCTGGGCACTGGGCTCATCAGGGACAGTGACCGAAGAGTTCACCGCCTACTGGGGCCTGTTCTTCGCCGGCACCGGTGTACTCACCGGCCTGACTCAGGAAACCACCCGTGCGGTGTCTGCTGCGCGGAGTGGAACGGTGGCGGCGGTGTCGTCGGCAAGCTCTATTAGACCGATTGTGTTCTCCCTGGCTGCGGCAGCGGTGACCGCTGTGGTGCTGGGATTGACCGCACCACTGTGGATTGGGCGACTACTCAGTGAGTATCAGAGCATTGGTGTGGGGATGTTGGCTGTGGGGCTGGGCAGTTATGCCATCCAAGCGACCATCTCCGGCATCCTTTCCGGCGCCCAACTATGGAAGCAGTATGCGGCACTGATCTCGCTGGATACCGGCATCCGTATGATCCTAGCGGTGATTGCCTGGCTGCTGGGATATGAACTACTGGCATTCCTGGTGATCACGGTGATCGGTGCGGTGTCATGGATGGTGATCATTGCGCTGTCCAAGGAAGCGCGGGAGGCACTGGGATCGATGACTGATGTGTCAGGTCGCGTTTTTACTCGTCAGGCGCTGACTGCGATGGCTGCATCGGGATCCACGGCTGTGCTCATCACCGGCTTCCCCACCCTGGTGAAACTGACCAACCCGGACACCACCGGCCAGGCTGTGACTGCTGCGGCCGTGATCTATGCGGTGACATTGACACGTGCTCCACTGTTGGTGCCACTGCAGCAATTCCAGTCTGCGATCATCGTGAGATTTGTGCAGAACAAGGTGACACCTTGGGTCGCGTTGGCTGGGCCGCTGGCAATTGTGTGGGGTGTGGGGCTGTTGGGCTCAGGCTTGGCGTGGCTGATCGGCCCCTGGCTCTTTGATGTGATTCTACGCCAGGAGATCTTCGCCGTCCCCGGCTGGTTGCTTGCACTGCTGACCCTGGGAGCCACCTCCACCGCCACCTTGATGGTGACTGGTTGTGCCACCATCGCATACGACCGTCATGGCCTCTACCTTGCTGGGTGGGTGCTGGCCACAGTTGTCGCCGTAGGCATACTCATGGGACCGTGGTCACTGGCTCTTGCTGCAGCACTGGCGCTGATCATTGGGCCGCTTGTTGGGCTGGTTGTGCATGCGGTGGCACTATTTGGACCACGGGGTGTGGCTGCCTGAGTGCGTGCTCAAGGCTAGGGCCTCGTATGGGGGTTGGCTTTGCGTCGCAACGCCCAGGCGATGAGAGCCGAGAGCAAGACGATGGCGGATGCGGCTGCAGCGGTGACCACTAAAAGTTGTGATTCATAGCTTCCCGTTGTGCGCCCCACTGCAATCCACGCCAATCCCCATGAGGTGGCCAGAGCGGGAGCAATCCTGCCACCATCAACGATGGCAGTGACCACACCGATGAGGCCGGCGAGGACAATACCGCCCACACCCACAGCAATATCGGTGAACATGTCCAGCCCGGAATCAGCCAGGAACGCAAAAATATTGGCGAAGGTAGCTACCAGCACCCAACCGAAGTAAAGGCCAAATGTAGCCTCCGTCAGAATCAGATCAGGCCAACCACCTGTACGCGGCTCACCCAGGATGTACATGATGCGGATGAGCACGGCCAGCAAGACCGTGATCACCAGCACCGATGCCCAGAGCTGATCGAATTGAACGGTCCAGATCCAGACGGCATTGAGAATGACAGATAACAGCGCCCAAGGGCGTAAATGTTTTTGCCGGGGTGAGCGCCGGGCTGCGGGAAACAACTGCCAGATGGCATAACCTGCAAGACCTGCGTAAATCACACTCCAAATGCCAAATGCTGCACCGGCAGGGGCCAAAGGTGTGGCATCTGCAGACAGAGCACCACCTGCGGCCTCTGCAATCGGGGTGCCCCTTATCGCGCCACTTCCGAGGAATGCCGTGAAGATGGCAAATGCCGTACCGATCAGCGTGATGATCGGCATGGCCCATCCGACTTCCGCAATCTCTGTGTGCCTGGCTGGGGTTGTCCGCGCAGGTGAGGTAGTGATGAGTTGTCTATTGGAGTCTTCTGATACATTCCGATGAATATTCATGGTGGTGCCTCCTTGGCACCACAGTAGAAAGAAGCCCGGTCTCCGGCCATGTTTTTTCTGGTGCAGGGAGAAAATGGAATGAAACTGTGGCTAATGGTGGGGGCGGTTGTTGGATCCGCGAGGTGTACGAGATATTAGCGATGTGTGTGAAGGGCTTGATCAGCTGTCTAAAAAGCTGATGGCTAAGCAGCCTGAGCTTACACCCAGGACTCACGGCTTAAGATCCTAGTGCTATCCCACCCAAGGCGCCCGCATACTCCTACAACTTAGGTAATACAGTGTAGAGATCATGGCACTGTGGACATGCAGGCAGGGATCCGTGATCCTGTGTAGGAACAAAGTATGAACCACACATCGAGCGCAGTGCCTTGCCTGAAATAGCATGGCTGGCAATATGTTCTTTATGGGCGTAATGGCTATGAGTTCCTGCTTCGACTTCTGCAAGAACTCCCTCCTGTACCAAATCAGACAGTTCTGATGCCCTTCGTGCCAAGTCACCTGGTTCAAAGATATTGGAGTAAGTTTCCTCATATCTATCCCAACTCTGCTCTGGTGGGAACAGCGAAGTGAGCGTCCGAATGACTAACTGCCAATGGAGGCGCCCACCTGCCCATTTATCCTCAGGGAAGAATTCCACCAGCACACTTTCATGTGGGATCGTTGAATCATCATCTTCAAGATCACTAGGTTCTTCTGCATATGCGATTTCTAAGGTAGAGAGACGCCCCTGGCTGGGAATCATATGGTTAATGTGGATCCGTTCTGACTCTCCCGAGCGGATCCGCTGCATGATTGCAAGTACCTCCGCTTGGATATTAAGTTCCCACTCAGTTCGCAGACGGGCTGCAGTCTCTCGTTTGAGGAGTTCAATATCCGCATCACTGGGCAACCATCGCTGGGGATCCCCGGATTTAGCTTCCCGGCCGATGATTTTATAGAAATCATCATGATCTTCATGTCCGCCCTTGGCTAAACCTGCAACCACCAGCCAACACACATTGTGCACTGGGTCATGCCACACACCACCCCGCCACTGGGTATTTTTAATTTCCAGCAATTTAGGGTCTGATATGCCCTTGATCGGCATGACGAAATTGTCATCATGCGGATTCTCCCCAAAAGATTCCGCAGCTTTTCTCACGATTGGATGAGGAAGTTCGCTCAGCGGATGAAGATCCTCAAGTCGACCATCATCTAAAGCTCGCTGAAAAGAGGGGTTATCCCACTGACTGGTGAGATCTTCTCGCAGGAGGCGAAGCGTTGGACGAGCACGACGACTATGCATGGTATCAATACTGCCACATTTTTATTGCAGCGTCATGGATTGGAGAACTCAGTTTGATTAGCCCCAACACCTTTACAGTAGGTCAGCAATTTCATCATCGAGAGCGACAGTGTTTTGATGGCGCTGGGCAAAACGTTCTGCAAGTTCAATACGGTCACGGCCACGCTGTTCATTGAATGCCTTGATATCGCTCATCAGAATGCGGCGGTGACTTCCGACAAGATGAAAAGGAAGATCCCCTCTATCCAGCAGTTTATACAGGTGGGTACGGCTCATTCCAAGATGTTGAGAGGCCTGGGCAGGAGTGAGTGCTTCATCATTCTGGGTGCCAATGATGTCATCGCCACGACGTAGTGATTCACTCAGATCATTCAACAGCTCCCGAACCTCCGGGAATTCCGCGGCCCCTGCAAGGGCAGAGATTTCATTGAGCTGTTCTGGCGTGAGGTCATTTTTGTTCAGAGTATGCATTCGTATTCCTACTCGACATAAAGGTGCTTGAGGTAAAGGTGGTGTGATGATCAGTAAGGTACAGCACCCTAAGAGCCCTAACCCTCAAGCTATCTGCCACAACTGAAACATCTGACATAACAGACAATATCGGACGTTCTATACAAAATCAACCCCATCACGACTTTCCCCCGCATCACCGTTTATTGCAGGCTCCATCAGCAAATAGCTCCCCACACCCAAAGCCCACCGGACTGCGCACTAACTACGCACTAAGGTAGATCGCATGACTTCTTTGCTTGTGACCGGTGGTGCCGGCTTTATCGGTGCCAATTTTGTTCGCCAGACAATCCAGCAGCATCCTGAATATGACAAGATCACGGTACTGGACAAGCTGACCTACGCCGGCAATGCCGACAACCTCGCAGGACTCCCAGAGGAGCGGGTCAAGCTGGTCGTGGGTGATATCTGCGATGAGCAGCTCGTCGACAAGCTCGTTGCTGAGCATGACATCACCGTGCACTTCGCCGCCGAGTCCCATAATGACAACTCACTCAATGATCCCTCCCCCTTTGTACAGACCAACATCATGGGCACCTTTGTCATCCTGGAGGCGATCCGCCGCCACGATAAGCGCCTGCACCACGTATCTACCGATGAGGTCTTCGGCGATCTGGAATTAGATGATCCCAACCGCTTCACCGAAACCACCGCCTACAAGCCGTCTTCACCGTATTCTGCCACCAAGGCTGGCTCTGATCACCTGGTGCACGCCTGGATCCGGTCCTTTGGCATCAAGGCGACGATCTCCAACTGCTCGAATAACTATGGGCC
>NZ_CALZFS010000024.1 GCF_945649885.1 uncultured Corynebacterium sp.
CAGGTCTCAAGCCTGAGGAACTGAGCACCCGAATGCTTGACACCACCGAAAGTAGGGTGGGAAGTCTGATTGGATTTGACGGCGTCATCGTTGGCGGAAGCCCGCTCAATGTCACCAATTTCGAATACAGCGAGTGGCAGCATCATGTTCACCGTGAGCTTGCCGCCCTTGTCCTGCAGCCACTGCCCACCATGTTCGTCTGCTACGGCAATACCTTCCTGGCGCACCTTGGTGGTGGCCAGGTGGGCCGCACCCATCCTGAGCAGTCCGGGCCGACCTCAGTGCACCTGACTGATGATGGCAGGCTTGATGTGCTCACCCACGACCTGCCAGACACCTTCACCTCATTCACCGGCCATACCGAGAATGTGATCACCGCTGCCAGCAGCCACCGCGTGCTAGCGACCGGCCCCACCTGTCCCGTACAGATGGTCCGAGCGAATAACTCCACCTGGGCGGTGCAGTTCCATGCCGACATGGATGCGCTGGCGATGAAGAGCCGCATGGATTTCTACGCCAACTATGGCTACTTCTCCCCTGAGGACTACGACGAGATCATCTCAGGGCTACCCAGTGTCGATGCGATCTACGCCAACCGCGTATTGCGCAACTTCGTGGAGGTCTGTGCTGGTATCCGCCCCGCCGACGGTAGTGAGTACCACCGTCCGGCGATTACGGAATAGTTTTAGATCTCAGAGATCTTATCGTCACCATCGACGAAGGGCAGGACGCGATTGTCAGGGAAGGACTCCCGGGCCGCGAACTCTGCGATGACCTCAGCCACGAGGTGACGTGAGGTGTTACGGTCCCAGGTGGCTGCCGGATCGTCCTCAATGACGGCAATACCGTTGACCTCATCCATGGTCAGCGCCGCTGGACGCAGGATGAGATAGTCCAGGTCAGTTGTTGCCAGGTGCTCATCTGCTGCCTTCTTTGAATCTGCGTAGGCATAGAAGGAGTCTGATGGGTCCACGTTGTGCTTGGTGGCACCGATGTAGCTGACCATGATGTAGCGGGGTGCTTTGTCTCCCAGGGAGACTGCGCCGTCGATGGATGCGATCGCTGCATCGCGGTCCACAGCATAGGTGACCTCAGGACCTGCCTTGCCACCATTTCCTGCAGACCAGATGACAGTATCAAATGGACTAAGAAGCTCAGCCCACTGCTCGACAGTCAGGGTTGTTACGTCCTGCAGGAGCGGGGTGGCACCGAGCCCCTCAATTTCAGGCTGGTGGTCAGGATTACGGAATAGAGAAGTGACGTTGAGTGCGGCGTCGACAAGCAGAGGGGTTGCGAGCAACCCGACCTTGCCGTGGCCACCGATGAGAAGAATGTTCTTGGAGTCTGTCATAAGACCCCACCCTAGCTACTTCCGGCCAAACGTCCAGTAAGCCGCCGGACCGATGCCATTGATGAAGCTGCCCAACACCCACAACCACTTCGGGCCACGGACCTTTTCAGCGGGGCGGCGTGACAGTGAGACCCACATGGCAGCCTTCGCTGTCAGCTCCGCAACAGTCACTCCCACCAGGGGAAATCTCAGTTCAGTGGGAAGATCAAACCAGTCTGCACGCAGGGACTGCACAGTTTGCTTCCACGACTTGGTATTTTTTCTCATGTTCTTAATTATAGGCCGATGCCTGCTCTGATGTTGTGATGTTGGATATTGATTCGCGGCAGGTCAGTTGCTTTTCATTCCCTGCAGATATCTGCGGGTGATGTAAAGCTGCACCAGCCTGGCGACGGGCTTTCCGATCCTCGCCCAGATCCAGGAGGGACGCGAAAAAGCCACGCATCGGCCTGTCACTGTCCCCTCTGAATCAATGCTGATAAAGAAGGCCTCTTCCCCACTTTCCACATGGCCCGGAAGAGTCCCGTACACCAGCAGTGCACTGTTCTCATCGACGGTCTTGTCCAAAATTAGGCAGGGCGACAATGTGGGGCCGAACCTCAACTCAAGTCGATTCTCCCCCGTCTCCCGAACCTTCACTCCTGCTGAGTGATGTGCCTGCCAAGTGAGCAGTCGCTCCACAGCCGCATCAAAGCACTTTCTTCCCTGTCCCAGAACCATGAACTCATCAGTGATCTGCCACTTATTCAAACCGAGTGATTGCCTCGACTCCCCCTTGAGCAAACGCACCGCATGGCCACGGAAGTGCTCCGGGTAGGTCAGATCTTCAAAAGCCACGGTTATTCTCCTGTGCTGAATGTGAGTAAGGATATCTTGCTGGCAATCCTCTTTCACCATAGGACGACACTGCGGTGAAAGAGCCTGTGCGCACGCGAAACGCCCCTCACACCATGACGGTGTGAGGGGCGTAGAAGCCAGTTTTTAGAAGAGCCTAGTTGGAGAACTTATCCTTAGCATCTTCAACTGCATCCTTAGCGCCAGCCTTGGTCTGATCAAACTTGCCCTCAGCCTCGAGCTTTTCGTTGTCGCTTGCCTTGCCGGCAGCTTCTTTAGCCTTGCCGGATACCTTTTCAGCAGCATTCTTCATCTTGTCGCCGAGTCCCATGATTTTGTTCCTCTCACTCGATTGAATTGCCGTACCAAGCCAGGGTAACTCTTCTTTCGAATCTGGTGGAGGGTGAAACAGGATCGTGACTCAGTTGTTATGGGTAGTTAATTGACAACCCTTCAACCAAAAAAACTACGAAACCAACAAGGTTGTGCACTGTATGCACTCTCTAGCCCGTCTCATGGCATATTTCTCACTACCGGTACCCGGGGGAGTCCATACAAAAAGACCACCCTGTAGAGGGCGGTCCGGCAGTAGGTGTCAGCGCGGGCGGGATTCGCAGCCCACACCGTCATCATCCCGGTCAAGGTGGTGACCATAGCCTGCGTCACTGCGCTTGATTGAACGTCCGATGGTGCTCCAAACCTCAGTACAGTTTCGGTAAGAACGTGCTGTCGAAGCTGGTACAGGAGCAGCCTTACGTGGGGCCGGTGGGTTTGGGCTGATTCCCGGCAGCGGGTTTGGGATCATTCGCTGCTGGACCGCCCAGTTGATACCACCTGCGATGAGTCCGCCCACCGCCATAATGACAACTCGTCAGTTGCTATAGAAAGAAAACATGCCCAGGCCATTATGGCCTGGGGAAACAACCTAAAAAGTTATGCCAACTCCACGATTTCCATGTACTGCTCGTTCCAGAGGTCTTCGGTGCCGTCAGGTAGCACGATGACGCGGTCTGGTTCAAGTGCCTTGACAGCGCCCGGGTCGTGTGTGACCAGGACAACGGCACCGGTGTAGGTACGCAGTGCGTCCAGGACCTGCTCACGGGAGACGGGGTCAAGGTTGTTGGTCGGTTCGTCGAGAAGCAGCACGTTGGCACGGGAGGAGACCAGGGTGGCCAGTGCCAGACGGGTCTTCTCACCACCGGAGAGGGTGCCAGCAGGCTGTTCCAGCTGCTCGCCGGAGAACATGAAGGAACCCAGCAGGCTGCGCAGGCCCTGCTGATCTGCGTCAGCACAGGCTTCGATGGTGTTCTGCCATACAGATTTGTCTGGGTCGATGGTGTCGTGTTCCTGGGCGAAGTAGCCGATCTTGAGGCCATAGCCGGTGACGATGCCACCTTCGCCGTCGGTACGCTCCACTCCTGCGAGCAGTTTCAGCAGGGTGGTTTTACCGGCACCGTTGAAGCCGAGGACAACCACGCGGGAGCCCTTGTCAATGGCTAGGTCCACGCCGGCGAAGACTTCGAGGGAGCCGTACATCTTGGTCAGACCCTTGGCATTGAGCGGGGTCTTGCCACAGGGGGCAGGCTCCGGGAAGACGATGTTGGCGGCACGGTCAGAGGCACGGATGTCATCGAGGTTGTCGATCATCCTCTCTGCACGGGCGATCATCTGCTTAGCGGCAGCAGCCTTGGTTGCCTTGGCGCCCAGGCGTGCGGCTTGGTCCTTCAGGGCTCCGGCCTTCTTCTCAGCATTGGAACGTTCTCGGCGGCGACGTGCTTCATCGAGTGCACGGGCATCGACGTACTTGTCGAAGGCCATGTTGTACACATCGGCTTCGCTGCGCACAGCGTCCAGGTACCAGATCTTGTTACACACAGCCTGGAGCAGCTCCACATCGTGCGAGATCATGATGAGCCCACCCTCATGCTTGGAGAGGAACTCGCGCAACCAGGTGATGGAGTCAGCATCCAGGTGGTTGGTTGGCTCGTCGAGAAGCAGGGTGGTCTTGGACTTGCCGGAGCCGTTGGTGGCGGCGAACAGGATCTGTGCCAGCTCAACGCGGCGTCGCTGACCACCAGAGAGGGTCTTCAGCTGCTGGTCCAGGATGCGTGCCTCAAGGCCGAGGTTATCGCAGATCTGAGCTGCCTCAGCATCAGCTTCATAGCCGCCGAGTGCTTGGAACTGCTCCTCAAGCCTGGAGTACTTACCGATGGCGGTATCAAGCTTGCCTGGATCCGTTGCGGTCTCCATGATCTCCTGCTGGCGTTCCATGGAGGATCGCAGCTGGTCAAGACCACGGGCAGAGAGAACTCGGTCGCGGGCAGTCTGTTCGATGTTGCCTTCGCGGGAGTCCTGCGGGAGGTATCCGACTTCACCGGCCACCGTCACAGAACCACCGTACGGCTTGGTTTCGCCGGACAGGATTCTCATCGTGGTGGTTTTTCCTGCACCATTTCTGCCGACGAGACCGATGCGGTCGCCGGGCTGAACGCGGAGGAGCTGACCCGGTGCGTTAAGGAGGGTACGAGCGCCAACGCGCACTTCTAAATCATTGGTGACAATCACAACCGTTCAGTGTATCAAGGACACATGCTGGGGCACCAATGATGCTTTCTTCATCGCCTAGCTAGAGGCAGGATCTCAGCATCTATACCCTGTGTTTGATCTGCCCGGCGCGGATCAGTGCCACGACAAAGTTGATGATGCTGAGACTGAAGGTCGTACCGACCATGGCCATCATGACACCGATCCCCTCCTGGCTGGTCACTGGCATAGCAGCGCCGGCGGCGAACCATGTGGAAAACCCTGCAGCGGTGCCCAGGGCTGCTGCTATGGCACCGGGCATGAGGCGGCGGGAGCTTATCGACGCAAAAACTGCCGCTCCTACAACGCTTACTCCACATATGATTACCTGCCACACAGGGAAGTTGCCGGGCATTGGAAGCCCCGGCGCGACGAAGGTTCCGTCATTGCCGGATGCTGACCAGCTCAACCACAGTGCTCCGGAGAGAAAACCTAAGACCCCGCCAAGGAGTCCAGTTGCCCACAGGCCGAAGCGTCCTCCTGTTAACCACCCCACCCAGGGCCTGTCCCCGGCTGTTTTGGGAGGTGCAAAGGTGGAGAACTTAGGTTCTTTGCGTGTCGGCCACCAGATGAGTACCACCCCGATCAGGGTGGGAACCAGGACGAGGGGAATCAACATCGAGAAGAACGAGTCCCAAGGATATGGGTAAGTATACATATGATGAATTCTCACATGGTTATAAGGTTTATTTTCCTTAATCTCTGTATTCGGAGTTCCCTGTACCCGAATATCCCCCGGAAGCCTAGAAGAAATCGTCTCTGATTTGTGATGACTAGGCTCATGAACATGCCTTATATCGTCCCCACCTCCAGGGTCACTGCTGCGCTTGAACAGGTTCCCGCTGCCCCACCGAAGCCTGGAGATCATCAGGCAGGTTGGGTGATAGATGATCAACTGGTTGAGCGTTTAGAGAACTTCGGTCCGCTGCGCCAGGGTGTTCATGACATGGCTGCCGTGGCCATCGCTGATGTCGCGGAGGCGATGCTGGCAGGTCCCCTGTGTGCCGGTGGCAGGAAGCGTATTCTCCTGCTCGCCGGTCCCGGAGGTAATGGAGCTGATGGTCTACGAGTTGGGCGGGTACTGGCGATGCGTGGTCACAAGGTGGACATCATGGTGTTGCTCCCCGATCAGCGGGGCTACTCCCTGGATTATCCGGAGGGTCATGAGAATAAACCGCTCCTGGCTGAGTTGGTGGCTGTGGGTGGAAATATCATCACCGGCGCTCAGATCATCGAGGAGGCTATCGACCACTGGCACGGGTTGATCATCGAGGCGATGGTGGGCAGTGGTTTTGAGGGCGTACTCACTGATCTGATGGCCGCCTGGGCTGAGATTTCCACCGGAATCCCCTCATTGGCAGTGGATGTTCCCGCAGGGGTGGTGGCTGACACCGGTGAGCTGCCGCTACTGAATGGGGAATCTGTACGTCAGACGGCGTTCCCCGGTGGGTACCGCCATCCCCCGACAGTGACACTGGCGCTGGGAGCATTACGCGCTGTTCACGCTACGGACCACTGCGGTGCGGTACTTCTTGCCAGCTGTGGACTTGAGGTTGAACATGACTATCACTCTTCATTCAGCCGGCTCATCGCCCCCGATCTTGGGTTTATCATCCCAGCAACCACCAACACGATGCTTGAAGATGCAGGAAGGTCCCTGACTACGGACTTGAAATACGTGCACCCGCAATCAGTGGGTGTGGTGATTGGCGAACTGGACTGTGTCGGTTTCGGGGATCTGGCACTCCAGGGACTTCGTGGCATCGCCACCTGGCATCACCTCACATTGGTGGCTGAATCATCCAGCACAACCCACTTGGTCGCCCAGCATCCTGATGTCGAGATGCACACCGACATCAGCACAGCCATGTCCACACCACCAAACGCCTGGATTGTGGAGACACGGGATGTAGAAGTCCTCAGGGACGTGCTGAAACATGAGGAACAAGTTGTTCTCGGTCCACGCGCCGCAGATACTCTCAGGCAAGCTGACCTGCTGGGGTTGATCCAGGAACGCTCAGCTGACACCATCGTGTTCCCACACAAGCAGGCAGCAGATGAGTTCATGGATGCACTCGGTGCCTGGGCCACCGTGGTTCAGCTTGGCGACGGCATGATTCACATTTCTTATCCTGATGTCTTCAACCCCGGCAGTTGCAGCTATAGGCACTTTGATCCGGTGGTGCCGCTGGGGAAGGTACAGGGCATTGAGGCTGTCCTCGCTGGCCTGTGCGCGGTGAGTCATCCCTACATGGCACTCGCACTCAGCTGTCAACGGATGCGGAAACTTCAATCACATTGGCCTATCCGGGCTACCGACATCGCCCAGCAGCGTCCCTGATCATGTCCACCCCACTTCAGCAGATAAGCCAGTGTTTGTTTAGGGTGGGGGCATGAATGCGAAACAGCGCAGAATCCGCTACCGGACCACCATGAACACTGATCCGGGTGCAGATACCAGCAAGACCGCCGAGGGCCGGGACTATATGGTCTCCTACTTCCTCAATGAGTATCAGCGGGGAAGCATGGTCATGCGTTTCGCAGCACCACCCAGCGACACTGAACTCTATGCGGAACTACGCAAATATGGTCTTGAGCCTTCGATGTTGAAGGATGTCTCCGCCTCCCTTGTTGCTGATGTGAAGGATCAGGGTGCTCGTTATGCCCAGGCACAGCGGGCCACACAAGACGCACAGTTGCATACCGAGTCCCTGGTTCAACAACGCCCCTCTGCCCAGGTCGAAGATAAGCAGGCAGCTGCCAATGCCAGGCAACGGCAGTGGAATGAGGCTAGGGCAGCCAATAGGAATAACAGTCAGAAGAAGGGTGGTTGTTTCAAGTCCCTCGTGGTCATCGTGCTTGTTGGTTATGTTGTGTTGGCCACGATGGCGGACCGCTCCTTCAATGATGGTGGTTTTGCAGCGATCGTGGATGTTCCCTATGACGCAGGTTTTGGTGAAAAAGTCGAGTCATGTGTGGCTTCACTTGAGGAGCGTGCACAGGCTGATCGTGACTTATTCGGTGAGGATGCAGGTCTACTGGAGGATCGTATCTCCACCTTCTTCCCGCATCCAGCCAATGCTGCTTTTCTCACCGGCTGTGTGCTGAACTAGCCTCAGAATCATGAAGCAGTCCCCTATTCTCGCGGTACTCGGTCTTGGTCCCTCCGGTGCAGTGGCAGCACACCGTGCGGCACAACGTGGCCTGGATGTCGTCGGCATTGATCCCCGGGGGGTTAATGCTCCTTCCACGGTCGGATTGTGGGCCTCACAGTTACCCGAATGGTTCCCAGAGGAGGCAGTGGCCTCACGGTTTCAGCCTGCCGTAATCATCCAAGCAAGTACCCGGATCCTTGCTTCGGAGTATGTGGTGCTGGCCCCAGGGTGGGAACAGACACTTGATGGTTTTGAGGTGGTGCGGGAGAAAGCCTGGCCTGCGGTGTCCGTGAGGTACTCCGGGCCTGCTGGCGACACCCGGTCACGCCTTCAGAGGTTGAGGAGCTTGTTCCGTCCGAACCCCGATGAGCAGGTGTCGGTGATGATGGATGAATCTGACAGCCCAGGCCAGCTCAGTCACCTGCTTGTCTCTGTCCCCCAGTCCACCATGACAGCCCGTCAACTGGCCTATGGCGTCGTTGTTCCTGAAAGCTCAATTCCGGAGGGTCAACGCCAGGGTGTGCTCATGGACTTCTCACAGCTACCCGGTTATGACGACAGCACCCCGGTGACCTTCAGTTACCGCATTCCACTAGGTGATGGCACCTGGCTGATCGAGGAAACCATCCTGGCCAGTACTGGCATCCCGGAGGCACTCATTGCCCATCTGGAGGAGAAGAACTCAGCCCGCCTGGACCACCTGCGCATCAACACAGACGACATCCTGCGATCAGAGGTGGTGGACTTCCCGCTGGGCCCGCACCGTCTCCCCGATGACCGCCCTCGTACACGGCTTGGCCTGGCGCTGTCCATGATCCCTTTCATCCAGGGGTCCTGGCTTGACCTGAGATTCCTGGCTGGCCCCTGGGGTGGCTCGGGAATGGCCGGTGAGGCCCATATCGGTGGCGCTGCCGGCTGGATCCACCCGGCCACCGGTTACAGCGTGGGCACGGTGTTGGCGCATACCGACGCCATGTTGGACCGTGTTCTGGCGGGGAAAACACCCACTCCGAAGAGCTGGTGGCTCAACCAGCACTTAAGGACCCTTGGCCTCAACATTCTTCTGCGCTTCTCCCCTGCTCAGTACCGGGAATTCTTCACCACCATCCTGAACCTGCCGGAAAAAAATCTCCTTGATTATCTGATCTGCACCAATCCCCGGATCACCGCAAAAGTGATGGTGAAGATCATCCTGAGACAGTTCCGTAGCCACCCCTCCACTGCTTTTACAGTATTCCAGCACCTTCCCGCCGCACTCATCAAGAAGCCCTGAAATGAAGAAAACCGCTGTTCCACGCGGGGAACAGCGGTTTTCTCATGGGATACCCCAAAGAGGGAGAATCCTAGACTGCGAAGCCAAGGGCCTGCAGCTGGGCGCGTCCTTCTTCGGTGATCATGTGTGGACCCCATGGTGGCATCCAGACCCAGTTCAGGGACATCTTCTCAACCACACCGCTGCCGACGACAGCCTGGCGTGCCTGGTCCTCGATGACATCAGTCAGCGGGCAGGCTGGTGAGGTCAGGGTCATGTCAATGTGAGCCTCGTTGCCGTTGATGATGTACACATCGTAGACAAGGCCGAGGTCGACCACATTGATGCCCAGTTCAGGGTCAATGACGTCGTGCATGTACTCCTCGACGTCACTGGCCTTGGCCAGGTCTTCCTCGGACTGCTCAGGACGCTGAGCTTCCGGGGACTGGAAGGTGGCAGAGCTCTCCTGCTCTTCCGTGGTATCTACAGACTCAGTGGTCTGGTCAGTATTCTGCTCGGTCATTTTTCCTCCAATGCCTCAGCGGTAGCCGCTTGGAAAGCTTTCCAGCCAAGCAGCGCGCACTTGACGCGTGCCGGGTACTTGGCAACACCGGAAAAGGCAATGCCGTCTCCGATGATGTCCTCGTCGCCTTCTTCCTGGCCACGGGAAACGATCATTTTTTCAAACTCTTGGAGCTTGGTCATGGCTTCCTCGACTGAGCGGCCGAGGATCTCTTCTGCCATAACAGATGTGGACGCCTGGCTGATGGAGCACCCTTCCGCATGGTAGGACACATCCTCAACAGTTGTTCCGTCATCAGAAAGCTTCACACGCAGGGTCAACTCGTCACCGCATGATGGGTTGACGTGGTGCACCTCGGAATCGAATGGATCCCGAAGTCCCTTGTGCTGTGGATGCTTGTAATGATCCAGGATCACCTCCTGGTACATCTGCTCAAGTCTCATGATTCAACTCCAAAGAACTTCTTGGCCTTATCGATGGCTTCAACAAGGCGATCGATCTCCTCCACGGTGTTGTAGAGATAGAACGATGCTCGTGCCGTCGATTGTACGTTCATGCAACGGTGTACCGGCCACGCGCAGTGGTGACCGACACGGATGGACACGCCCTGATCATCCAGGACCTGACCCAGATCATGTGGGTGGACACCTTCAACGGTGAAGCTGATGGCGCTTCCCCGGTTCTCAGAGGTCTTCGGACCCACGATTGTCACACCGCTGATCTGCTGGAGTTTCTCCAGTGCATAGTCAGTGAGTACATGTTCGTGGGCTGCGATGGCCTCCATGCCGATCTCATCCAGGAGTTCAACTGCCGCACCGAGTCCGACGACCTGACTGGTCATCTGGGTGCCTGCTTCAAACTTCTGGGGAGCTGGCGCGAAGGTGGAACCTTCCATGGTGACGATCTCGATCATAGAGCCGCCGGTGATGAAGGGAGGGAGGGCGTCGAAAAGCTCTTTTTTCCCGTACACAACGCCAACGCCGCTTGGTCCCAGCATCTTGTGCCCGGAAAACGCCGCGAAGTCAACGTCGAGTGCGTGGAAATCCACCTTCATGTGTGGAACCGACTGGCAGGCATCGAGTACGACCAAAGCGCCGACGGCGCGCGCACGGCGCACCATCTCCTCCACATCCGCCACCGCACCGGTCACATTTGACTGGTGTGTGAAGGCAACAACCTTGACGGTCTCATCGAGATCGAGAGAATCGAGATCAATGCGACCATCCTGGTCAACCTTGTACCACTTCAGGGTGGCACCGGTCCGGCGGCAGAGTTCCTGCCACGGAACCAGGTTGGCGTGGTGCTCAAGCTCTGTAACCACAACGGTGTCACCGGCCTGGACTCGGTGAACGCCCGCGCGATCATCGCCCAAGGTGTAGGCGACCAGGTTGAGGGCTTCAGTGGCGTTCTTGGTGAACGCGATCTCTTCCTGGTCTGCGCCGACGAAGGCTGCGATCTTATCGCGTGCGCCTTCGTAGGCATCCGTTGCTTCCTCAGCGAGCTCGTAGGCACCACGGTGAACCGGGGCGTTGGTGTGCAGGACGAACTTCTCCTCCGCACGCCAGACCCGCTCGGGACGCTGTGAAGTTGCGCCTGAGTCCAGGTAGATCAGTGGCTGGCCATCCCTCACCGTGCGCGAGAGAATCGGGAATTCTTCCCGGATCCGCGCGACGTTGAGAGTTCCGTCTTCTTTGAGGAAATCGGACATGTTACTTGATGAACTGGTCGTAGCCGTCAGCCTCGAGCTTGTCAGCGAGCTCTGGGCCACCGGTGGTGACGATCTGACCGTTGGAGAACACGTGGATGAAGTCTGGCTCCACGTAGTTCAGGATGCGCTTGTAGTGGGTGATCATGAGGATACCGCCGTTGGTCTCCTCCTTGTAGGAGTTGATGCCCTCCGAAACGATGCGCAGTGCGTCAACGTCCAGGCCGGAGTCGGTCTCATCCATGATCGCGAACTTTGGCTTCAGCAGGTCGAGCTGCAGAACCTCGTGGCGCTTCTTCTCTCCACCGGAGAAGCCTTCGTTGACGGAGCGGTTGGAGAACTCCGGATCAATTGCGAGTGCTTCCTG
This sequence comes from uncultured Corynebacterium sp., assembly GCF_945649885.1. Lineage (GTDB taxonomy): Bacteria > Actinomycetota > Actinomycetes > Mycobacteriales > Mycobacteriaceae > Corynebacterium. The sequence goes on from NZ_CALZFS010000024.1 coordinate 11,771, forward strand.
AGCGGAGCGGACTTCCTTGACCCACTCGCGCAGTTTCGGTGCCTCGCCACGGATGGCGGTTGCTGCGGAACGCAGGAAGTTGGCAACGGAGACGCCTGGGACCTCGGTTGGGTACTGCATGGCCAGGAAGACGCCTGCGCGTGCGCGCTCGTCAACTTCCATCTCGAGGATGTTCTCGCCGTCGAGAAGCACCTCGCCCTGGGTGATCTCGTAGCGTGGGTGTCCACCGATGGTGTAGGCCAGGGTGGACTTGCCGGAGCCGTTAGGGCCCATGATGGCGTGGATCTCACCGGAGTTGATGGTGAGGTTGACGCCCTTCAGGATTTCCTTTGGCTCTTCGGATGCGTCGGAAGGCAGGACCTGTGCGTGCAGGTTGCGGATTTCAAGAGTGCTCATGTTTTAAGACAATCTTTCAGGTTAAGAACGGATCTGTACAAAAAGTGCTGGCTACAACAAGGGGCGCTGGGCGTACCGCAGTCACCCCTTGTATGAGTGCCTACATTCCGAGAATGGCGAGTTCTGAGGTAACTCGGTCTTCCAGTTCCTCACGGATGGAGTCAACTGGAACCTGGTTGATGACCTCATTGAAGAAGCCACGGACGATGAGGCGACGTGCCTCTTCAGCCGGGATGCCACGTGCCTGCAGGTAGAAGACCTGCTCGTCATCGAAACGACCAACAGTTGCTGCGTGGCCTGCACCGGCGATCTCACCGGTTTCGATCTCCAGGTTCGGGATGGCGTCGGCGCGTGCGCCTTCGGTCAGAACCAGGGAACGGTTGGCCTCGTAGGTGTCGGTGCCGTGTGCGTTGGCACGGATCAGGACATCTCCGACCCAGCAGGTGCGGGCCTCTGGCTTGTCGGAATCCTTGTCTGCCTGGAGTGCACCCTTGTACAGAACGTTGGAGCGGCAGTTTGGAACGGCGTGGTCGATCAGCAGACGCTGCTCGAAGTACTGTCCATCATCTGCGAAGTAGACGCCGAGCATCTCTGCATCTCCACCAGGTGCGGTGAAACGCACGCTTGGGACGATGCGGACAACCTCGCCGCCGAAGGTGGAGACAGTGTGGCGCAGGGTTGCGTCACGGCCGAGCTGTGCACGCTGATTGCTCAGGTGGACGGCGTCGTGGTTCCAGTGGGTATCGGTGATCACGGTCAGGCGAGCGTTGTCGCCGATGATGAACTCCACGTTATCTGCGTGGGTACCGGAGCCGACGTACTGCAGTGCCACGATGGCCTCTGCGCCGGACTCAACCTCAATGGAGATGGCACCGAATGAGGTGACATCGTCACCCTTGCCGGTCACGGTGATCATGACCGGGCTCGGATTCTGGGTGTTCTTGGCGAAGGTGAGGACGTCACCCTGCTCCATGGAGGTCCAAGCCTGTGCTGCTGCACGGTCCACTGGAGCTCCAGCGCGGCCGAGGCGCTCGTCGTCGCGGCCAACCACCTCATGGGTTGCACCCACAGCGTCAGCTGGGATTTCAACCTTGACATCCGGGGTGGTCGCAGTGGCGAATTCGCCATTGTGCAGTCCACGGATGCGGCGCAGGGAAATGAAGCGCCAGACTTCATCGCGTCCACGTGGGATCGGGAAATCCTCCACGTTGAAGGAGGAGAATACGTCACCCTTGGTGTTGTGCGGGGTGGCGGCGTTAACAGTTGCTACTTCAGTCATTGGGCTTAGCCCACCGATCCTTCCATCTGCAGTTCGATCAGGCGGTTGAGCTCAAGTGCGTACTCCATGGGGAGTTCCTTCGCAATTGGTTCAACGAAGCCGCGAACAATCATCGCCATTGATTCTTCTTCGGTGAGTCCACGGCTCATGAGGTAGAACAGCTGAGACTCAGAGACCTGGGACACGGTTGCCTCGTGTCCGAGGGACACGTGGTCGTTGCGGATGTCGTTGTACGGGTAGGTGTCAGAGCGGGAGATGTTGTCCACCAGCAGTGCGTCACACTCAACGTTGGAGGTTGAGTGGTGTGCGTTTGCGTTGATCTGAACCAGACCGCGGTAGGCTGCGCGTCCGCCACCACGTGCCACAGACTTGGACACGATGTTGGAGGAGGTGTACGGAGCCATGTGGGTCATCTTGGCGCCGGTGTCCTGGAACTGTCCCTCGCCGGCGAAGGCAACGGAGAGAACCTCGCCCTTGGCGTGTGGGCCGGTCATCCAGACAGCCGGGTACTTCATGGTGACCTTGGAGCCGATGTTGCCATCGACCCACTCCATGGTGCCACCCTCTTCAACCTTGGTGCGCTTGGTCACCAGGTTGTAGACGTTGTTGGACCAGTTCTGAATGGTGGTGTAGCGGCAGCGTCCACCCTTCTTCACGATGATCTCAACGACTGCGGAGTGCAGGGAGTCAGACTTGTAGATCGGGGCGGTACAGCCCTCGACGTAGTGAACGTAGGCATCCTCATCAACGATGATCAGGGTGCGCTCGAACTGACCCATGTTCTCGGTGTTGATGCGGAAGTAAGCCTGCAGCGGAATGTCCACGTGGACTCCCGGCGGGACGTAGATGAAGGATCCACCAGACCAGACTGCTGCGTTCAGTGCAGAGAACTTGTTGTCACCAGCTGGGATGACAGAACCGAAGTACTCCTTGAAGTACTCAGGGTGCTCCTTGAGTGCGGTATCGGTGTCCATGAAGATGACACCCTTTTCCTCCAGGTCCTCACGGATCTGGTGGTAGACAACCTCAGACTCGTACTGAGCGGCGACACCGGCAACGAGACGCTGCTTCTCGGCCTCTGGGATGCCCAGGCGGTCGTAGGTGTTTTTGATGTCCTCGGGCAGATCTTCCCAGGACTGTGCCTGACGCTCGGTGGAGCGGACGAAGTACTTGATCCGGTCGAAGTCGATGCCGGAGAGGTCAGCACCCCAGGTTGGCATTGGCTTCTTGTCGAAGATGGAGAGTGCCTTCAGACGCTGCTGGAGCATCCACTCGGACTCGTCCTTCTTTGCGGAGATATCGCGAACGACAGCCTCGCTGAGGCCACGCTTTGCAGACGCACCAGCGTCATCAGAGTCGTGCCAACCGTAGTTGTATGGACCGATTGAATCGATAATCTGGTCATCGGTCATGGGCTCAATTGCCCCTGGATTCGTAGTAGCCGAAGTCATGATCCGCTCCTTTCATCAGGAGTGTGTTTGATGGGTGTCAATGGAATATTTGTTGTGCAGATGCCGTGTCCGTCCGCGATGGTCGCGAGCGGCTGCGTATGCTGCCCCAGCAGTTCTGAGACTGCTGCATGCTCCGCCTCACATAGCTCCGGAAATTCCGTGGCCACGTTGGAGATGGGGCAATGGTGTTGGCAGATCTGCAGGCCGTTACCGACGGCGTCGACTGTAGCTGCATAACCATGTTTGCTGAAAGCATCAACCAGTGATTTGGCTGTGTCCCTGATTGACTGTTCGCTCACGTCCGCTGGAGTGACCTCCTGGACGATCGTGGCGATCCGCCTCCGTGCAAACTCCCGCACGGCCTCATCCCCGCCGAATTCACGGAGGATGGCTAACGCCGAGGCTGCGAGGGTGTCGTATTCGTGGCCGAAGATTGAACGTCCCTGCGGGGTGAGCCGGTACGACTTTGCCGGCCTGCCACGCGTTTTGGGCTCATATGGATTCTGTCGGGCCTTCGTGGCCTCGATCAGTCCGTCTTCTGCCAGATTGTCTAAGTGTCTGCGCACTCCTGCAGTTGAAAGCTGAAGTTGTTCCGCAATTTCGGAAGCAGTCACCGGGGCTTGTTCCAGAAGAATCAGCATGATGTTCCGGCGCGTATCCCCCTCGGCGACTGGCACCTCACGGTCTAAACGGTCGGTTTTTGCTTCTCCCACTGGTTCACCTCCACTTGTTGAAGTTTATGATTGCTCGCGGTTATTTCACTTACATCTTTAGACAACACAAGTGTTCCCTAATTCTATTCCCGTGTCCAATCCCACCCACGCTAACCAGCGGGAACTTCATCAATAGGGACAAGGTCAGTCAAGCCTAATTTCTTAAAGGGTGACCTTATTTGTGCAGCGCAACGCATACTGGACAATAAACGGCCTGACTTTTCCTCACTAAAGTCAAATAGTGAGATTTGTGCCACATTTATATGTTTGCGAATAAAACCCTGTGTTTCACCGGCGCCCGAATCGTTGGATCTCCTATCGCGGTGCGTAGACTACAACGCGTGACAGAGGGCCAGAAGCAACCAATTGACGCAGAATCCGGACAGGAACGAACCTGGCTGAATCGAGTTCCGCGGCCTTTCCGCTCTATTTTTGAAGAACTTCCCCGCATCGGCAGTGCCGGTTCACGTTCCGCCACCCTCCACATCGGCGAGGGCGACCCTGCAACAACGCAGCTTGTCGATGCCCCACCACCTAGCACCCCACCGCGCAGACCCACGGCGACTACGTTCAATGCGATTGAACAGCAGCGCTTCCTGCGCCTGCGCTATATCGGCACGGTTGGCTCCCTCCTGATTGCCTTCGGAGCACTCGGCGCTGGTGCACTCCCTGTGGTGAACAACCCCTATGTGGATTTCCCCGGTGGCAACTTCATGGGGCGTATGCTGCAAACTTCATCAATGGTTGTGCTTATCGGTGTGGGCCTGCTGGTTCTCGCCTGGGTACTGATGGCACCGTTTACCGGTGTGTCCATCACACGACGCGACAGCAACCCCGCCAGGGTCAGTCTTCCGATGCTGCGACGCACCTTCATCGCCTGGGTGGCACCCATCATGCTGACTGCCCCCCTGTTCACCCAGGACATCTACTCTTACCTGGCACAAGGGTCTTCCGTTGCCCACGGCATGGATCCCTATGCCGGTGGACCACTGGAACTTCTCGGGCCTGATAATCATCTGGCCAGATCTGTGCCCTTCATCTGGGCGCAGTCCCCCTCTCCCTATGGTCCGGTCTCACTGGGGATTGCCTCATTGATCAGTGTGATCACCAATGACAGCATTGTGGCCGGGGTTTTCGGCCACCGCATCGTATCCCTACTGGGTGTGCTTGCTGCCGGATGGGGCGTGACCATGCTGGCACACCGCTGCCGGGTGCCGGAGGCAGTGGCCATCTGGCTGGGTATCCTCAATCCCCTGCTCATCCTCCACCTCATCGGTGGAATCCATAATGAATCCATCCTGCTCGGCCTGATGCTGGTTGGTGTGGAGATCGGACTCCGAGGTGCGGACCGCGTCCGGACCGGCCTCTGGGGCCCTGCCACATTCCACCTGATGGCCAGTGGTGCACTGCTGTCCTGCGCCGGAATGGTGAAGGTTACTGGTTTCATCGCCTTGGGCTTCATCGGTATGGCTGTGGCCCGTGAATTCCATGCCCGTGGGCGTGGCCATGTGTTCTCGGTCGGTATCGCTGCCCTGATCCAGGTGGTCCTGCTGGTGGTCAGCGTGGCCCTGGCAACACTGATCACCGGCATCGGGTTGGGTTGGGTCACCGGCCAGGGTGGTGCGGCAAGTATCCGCAGCTGGATGTCCATCACCACTGACATCGGCGTCATCTCAGGGTTCATCGCGATGAACCTCGGCCTGGGTGATCACACCTCCGCGATCCTCAGCGTCACCCGCGCAGCAGGTATCCTCGTGGCCGGCGGATTCATGATCCGCATGCTCTTTGCCACCTACCGTGGCCGCATCCACCCCATCGGCGGACTGGGCGTTGCCACCTTCATCCTGGTCATCCTCTTCCCCGTGGTACATCCCTGGTACATGTTGTGGGCCATTGTCCCCCTCGCCCCCTGGGCCAACCGCCTGTTCTTCCAGATCGGTGTGGTGGCCTACTCCACCGCCTTCAGTTTCTTTGTGCTGCCGCGTGGACTGGCACTGCCCGCTGACACGATTTTCACCATCTACCTGGGATCACTGATCGGCTTCGTGGTCGTGGTCACCATCGGGTGGTGGGTGATGAGCCGACGTGATCGGTCTCCAACCTTTGGTTTAGACTGATCAATCGTGACATCCAAGTTTCCGGCTCACCGCGCCATGACTGCGGACGATACCCCTACCGACGCACCAACCCTCCCCGCCATCGTGGTGGACAAGGTGGTCAAGCGTTTCGGAAACAAGACCGCCGTCAATGAACTGTCGTTCAGTGTGGAACGCGGCATGGTACTGGCCCTGCTGGGTCCTAATGGTGCTGGCAAAACCACCACGATTGAGATGTGTGAGGGTTTTACCACCCCCACCTCCGGCGAGATCAGTGTGCTCGGCATCAATCCCACCACCCAGCCTGATCAGGTGCGTCGTCGCATCGGCATCATGTTGCAGGGTGGTGGATCCTATAGTGGTATCCGCGTGGGTGAGATGCTCCGACTGGCAGCGTCCTACAATGACAATCCCCATGACCCGGAATGGTTACTGGAGATTGTTGGGCTCAAAGACGCCCGGAGAACCACCTACCGCAGGCTCTCCGGTGGCCAGCAGCAGCGACTCTCCCTGGCGTTGGCATTGATCGGCCGTCCGGAGATCATCTTCCTAGATGAACCCACCGCCGGCATGGACGCCCAGTCCCGCAACATGGTGTGGGACCTGATCAACGATCTCCGCCGTGATGGCGTGACCGTTGTCCTCACCACCCACCTAATGGATGAGGCCGAGGCACTGGCCGACCACGTGATCATCATTGATCAGGGGCAGATCGTCGCCCAGGGCACCCCGGAACAGCTGACCAGCCAGGGCAAGGAATTAGGTGGCACCATCTCCCTGGAGACCACCGCTGCCCTGGATGTGGAAACACTGGTCGACAAGCTCAAGGCCCGTGGCCTGGAGCATGTGAAGGTGCGTGCGAGCCGTCCGCTCGCCTATACCTTGAAGGCTGACCCGACCCCTGCGCTGATTTCCCAGATCACCGCTGCGGTTGCTGAGCAAAATGTCCTGATCAGCAGACTCAGCACAGATCACCGATCCCTAGAGGATGTATTCCTCGACATCACCGGCAAAGAGCTGAGGAGTTAGGCCATGAGCAGCAACACCACCGGAGCAACCCGATTCACCCCTGGAACCTTCACCCCGGCGCCCAAGCGTGCCTCGGCAGTCCGCATGCTGGCGGCCCAGGGCAAGGTAGAGTCCTTCCTTTTCCTGCGCCATGGAGAGCAGCAGTTGCTCAATCTCTTCATCCCCCTGGTTGGCCTGATCGCATTGGCGCGTTTTGATCTGGTCCCGGGTGTCGGCGATAATCCACTGGCCATGACCTTCCCCTTCATCATGGCGGTGGCCTCCATGAGCTCCGGCTTCACAGGTCAAGCCATTTCCCTTGCCTTTGACCGTCGTTATGGGGCTTTGAAGCGCACCGGCGCCAGTGGCGTTCCTGCCTGGACGATTGTCTTCGGCAAGGTCATCGCAGTCCTTGCGGTGACCGTTGTACAGATCATCATCCTGGGCACCACCGCGTTGATTCTCGGCTGGACTGCCACGATCACCGGCACCCTGCTGGGTATTTTCACCCTGCTCATCGGTGTCGCTGCCTTCACTTCCCTAGGCCTGCTCATGGGTGGAACACTGTCCTCTGAGATGGTGCTGGCACTGGCCAACCTGGTCTGGGTCATCATGACCGGCATCGCCGGTTGGGCGGTCTTCTCCCCCGAGGTCAACGCCGATGGTGCTCTGTCCATCGTGCCATCTGTCGCACTCGCCCAAGGCATGGTCAATGCCTTTGCCGGCGAGATCCCCTGGATGCAGCTGGGCATCCTGAGCGTGTGGCTGCTGGTGGCCGGCTTTGCTGCCAACCGCTGGTTCAGCTTCACCGCCAAGTAAAACCACAGTTCATCCAACCCTCCTGATCTCTACTTGTCGGTTGAGATCCCCTGAAAGTTCCCTGCCCACAACGTGGTAAACGCCACTGTGTGCAGGGGACTTTTCAATTCTTGGGAATCAGAGCCAAGGGGCTATCATGACCTGTGTGTCTACTTCGATTGCCCCCTCAAATCAGCCCGTTGATGTGAAGCCCATTGCATCCTGGGCGCCAACGATCAAAGTGCAGCGTCTTCTTGCTCTTCTGCTGCTGATCTTCCAGGGAGGTATCACCGTCACGGGCTCCATCGTGCGTGTCACCGGTTCCGGCCTCGGCTGTGACACCTGGCCACTGTGCCACGAGGGTTCCCTGGTCCCTGTTGCCGGTGCTGCACCCTGGATCCACCAGGCGGTTGAGTTCGGTAACCGTCTGCTCACCTTCGTGCTGGCTGCTGCCGCACTGGCGGTCTTCCTCGCAGTTGTTGCTGCTAAGCGACGCAAGGAGATCAAGGTCCATGCCTTCATCCAGGGCATCGGCATCATCATCCAGGCAGTCATCGGTGGCATCTCCGTCCTGGTGGATCTGCACTGGTACGCCGTGGCCCTGCACTTCCTGCCCTCCATGCTGCTGGTCTGGCTGGCGGCACTGCTCTATACCCGCATCGGCGAGCCCGATGATGGTGAGAAGGTGCAGATTTTCCCCTCTTGGATCCGCAACATCGCCATGGTCGGCGCCGTTGCTCTGCTCGTTGTTCTGGCCACCGGCACTATGACCACCGGCGCTGGCCCACACTCCGGTGATGCCAACATCGGCATGGATGGACGTCTGGATGTCGATATTGACTGGATCGCCCACGTCCACGGTTACTCCATGTACGTCTACCTCTTCTTCACCATCATCGTTGTCGCCGGCGTCTACCGGGCGGGTGCCCCGAAGAGCGTCCAGCGCATCAGTATTCTCCTTATCCTCTTCATCCTGATCCAGGGCGGCATCGGCATCCTGCAGTACAACATGGGTGTGCCACGCTGGACCGTCCCGGCCCACATCGCCATATCCTCCGTTGTCGTGGCCTTCACCTCCCTGATGTGGGCCCAGGGCTGGGTTCGCGAGGGTGGCAAAGCCGTTACCACCGGCTCCCCTGATGGTGACCTCAAGCATGAGCTCATCGCTGAGGCAAAGACTGCACAGAAGTAAGAGTCTGTGCTTAGGGGCATACCGAATAAGGAGTAAGGAAACAGTGGGTACCGGAGGATGGAACCGGTGCCCACTGAGTCATTTCCCCACCCGGATCAGGCGGAATGGTTAATGTGGAAACCATGAAGGCAATCCAGATTTCCCGCACAGGTGGACCAGAGGTCCTCGAATACACTGACGTTGATGCCCCGGTCCCCACTGATGATCAGGTTCTGGTCAGCGTGGCCATGGTCGGCGTCAACTACATCGACACCTATTACCGCGACGGGACTTATCACACCCGCCTGCCCTTCATCCCCGGTAATGAGGGCACCGGTCGGGTGCTGCATGACCCCCTCGGGCAGATCGCCGCTGGTACCAAGGTGGCCTGGTATGGCGCCTCCGGTTCCTATGCACAACAGGTCTGTGTGCCCCGTGACCGACTCGTCGCCGTCCCAGAGGGTGTCGGTCCAGAGGTAGCTGCCTCCATGCTGCTGCAGGGCATGACAGCCCATTACCTCACCCATGGTGTCTTCCCCCTCAAAGCAGGGGATTCCTGCCTGATCACCGCCGGTGCCGGTGGTGTGGGTTTGTTGGCCACCCAGATGGCCGCGGCAGCCGGAGCACGGGTCTACAGTGTGGTCTCCACCGATGAGAAAGCAGAACTGGCACTGGATGCTGGCGCCACGGAAGTCTTCCGTTATTCCGAGAATCTGGCCGAACAGGTCCGCCGACATAATGGTGGCAATGGCGTGGACGTGGTTTATGACGGTGTGGGTAAAACCACCTTCAGTGAATCCCTCGAGGCAGTCCGCCCCCGCGGCACCGTCTGTCTCTTCGGTGCGGCCTCCGGCCCTGTAGAACCCTTCGATCCCCAACTGCTCAACACCCATGGCTCCATCTTCCTCACCCGCCCATCGCTGGGTGCCTGGATCTCCGAGGAAGGCGAGTTCGCCAAACGCGCCCAGGCTGTCACCCAGGCCATCGTGGACGGCACCCTGCGGCTGCGGGTGACCGGGACCTATGAGCTTGATGACGCCGCCAGCGCCCACCGTGATCTCCACAACCGCGTGACCACCGGATCCATCGTGCTGCGGGTACCACAGGACGAAGGGGGCAAATGATCTCCAGCAGGTATCCGCGCCTCCACAGCGCTGGGTACTTAATATTCCCCTTCATTGAGCTGGCTGGCATCATTATCGGATACCTGCTGGTGGTAACCGCGAATGATGAATTTTCCAACCAACACTTCATGGGGGTCATGCTCCTGATCGCAGGTGTTGTCTCCCTCCTGGTGAGCTGGCCGCTGCTCTTTGCCCGGATCACCACCTTCCGCTTTGATCTGGCCTATATCGCAGGTGGCCTCATCCTGTTCTCTTATACCTTCTTCGGCTCTGATGAGATGATGGTCTTGGGATTGGCCAGTGTCTTTCTCAGTCCCGGAATTGTGCTGGCGGGGCTGGCTGTCCTGATACGCCGCGGGCTTGCCTTATACCTGGAACATAAGCGCGTTAAAGCGCAGGGAGGAAACGCAAAAAGGAGGCTGTGAACACATTTTTATGGTGTGTTCACAGCCTCCTTTTTGAGGTTTCAAGACCTTAGAAGAAGGTGGTGGTCCAGCCGAGCATCTCACCGATGGTCTCAATACCGAGAACCGCATCCACCGACAGTGCCACGAACAGCACGGCCAGATAGTTGTTGGAGAGGATGAACAGCTTCAGAGGCTTGACCTCTGCACCGTTCTTGATTCCCAGGTGCAGCTTGATCGCCATGATCAGGAAGGCAAGTCCGGAGAGGACCGCCGCCGCCGCATAGATCCAGCCCGCTGCTGGTACCAGCAGGAAGGTCACCAGGACGGTAGCCACGGAGTACCAGACGATCTGACGGGTGACCTGGACCGGGGTGCGTACCACCGGAAGCATGGGAACACCGGCAGCCTTGTAGTCCTCGCGGTACTTCATGGCCAGAGCCCAGGTGTGTGGTGGGGTCCAGAAGAAGATGATGAGGAACAGGACAATTGCCTGCCACCACTGCTGAGGCATGCCCTCAGGGAACTGGTCCACGATCACAGCCCAACCAACAGCCACCGGCATACAGCCTGCTGCTCCACCCCACACGATGTTCATATGGGTGCGTCGCTTCAGCCACTTCGTGTACACGAAGATGTAGAAGGCGATCGTGATCATGACGAACACCGCTGCGGTCAGCGAATTACACAGCAGCCAAAGCCAGAGGAAACTGACAACTGTCAGAACCCAGGCAAAGATTGAGGCATCCCGATTGCTCACCGTGTGCTTGACCAGCGGGCGGGCACGTGTCCGTCCCATGCGCTGGTCAATATCCGAATCCGCCACCATGTTGAAGGTGTTGGCTGCAGCGGCACCCATCCAACCACCGACAACGGTGAGGAGGATGAGAAGGATATTGTTTTCCCCGCGCTCTGCCTGAAGCATGGCGGGGATGGTGGCAACAAGGAGGAGTTCGATGACCCTGGGCTTCGTAAGCGCAATATAGGCCTTGATCGTCTCCAAGGGTTTATTCCTCCACAACGTTGCTATTGAAAAATCATTCATGTACTTGTCTGCACGCGGAACCATCATGGATGATGATCGTTCATGTCAGCGCACGGCCCACTAGTCGGATGCATGTACTGAAAAGTTCCCGACGGGTATCAGTTTGCTTCACAAGCCTTGGGGGAATCAGATTTTCCCTGATTCCAGATCAGTGGGTTTTATCCCAGAGAGCGCGCACAGCACTAAACGCCTAACAATCGTCGAGCAATTTATAGGAGACCGACTACAACCAGACCTAGCCATGGTATCGTCCCTGACTCGGTTTTGAGTAATCGTTTGGTGTGGGTCACCTTAATGACAGACCAGCAGTACCCGATAAAGATTAAGACAGACTGATTTGCATCACACTGCAGGAATCGAACTGCCACCACCCCGGCGCGGATACAGCTTAGACCTTGCCCTGGCCCACCCGGCCAGGTCTGAGGCTGTGAACTATCGGAATGTCCCAGGCTTGCTGAAGTGTTCATTGCCTGTCCGGAATCCGGTACGGGAACGTCTCTCGATTAACCATCCATGCTTTTGCACCTCTAAGGATTCGACAAAAGGCCAGGACAATGCAAGAATATTCTCATTTGATCACACTTTTAAGTCGTTTGAGGCACACCTAGTTATAAAATGGGAACAACATCACTATGGTTAGAGGTGTTGAACGTTCACAGTTCGGGGTCGCACTCCCCCAGCCTTTTGGTTGGTCCTGTGCGTTGCCGTGGTGTGGGCAACTTAACGGAAGATATAAGAACGGGCTCTGATCTCAGGGCCCACTTGCACGAAATTCCAACTTCGTCCCGGTTTGAAACCAGGAAGGATTGACCATCTTGACGCTGTCACCTGAACTTCAGGCGCTCACCAAACGCAATTATCCATCCGATTGGTCCGATGTGGATACCAAGGCTGTGGACACCGTCCGCGTTCTTGCCGCAGACGCAGTCGAAAACTGTGGATCCGGACACCCGGGAACAGCAATGAGCCTGGCTCCGCTGGCCTACACCCTCTACCAGCGCGTCATGAACGTCGACCCGGCCGACACTAACTGGGCTGGACGCGACCGCTTCGTCCTCTCCTGTGGACACACCTCCCTCACCCAGTACATCCAGCTCTACCTTGCAGGCTTCGGCCTCGAGATGGATGATCTCAAGGCGCTGCGCACCTGGGATTCCCTGACCCCTGGTCACCCTGAGTACCGCCACACCAATGGTGTTGAGATCACCACCGGCCCACTGGGTCAGGGGTTGGCATCCGCTGTAGGCATGGCCATGGCTGCTCGGCGCGAACGTGGTCTCTTCGACCCGACCGCTGCTGAGGGCGAGTCCCCTTTCGATCACCACATCTACGTCATCGCCTCCGATGGTGATCTTCAGGAGGGTGTCACCTCCGAGGCCTCCTCACTGGCAGGTACCCAGCAGCTGGGCAACCTCATCGTGTTTTGGGATGACAACCGCATCTCCATTGAGGACGACACCGAGATCGCCTTCAACGAAGATGTTGTCGCCCGCTACAAGGCTTACGGCTGGCAGACCATCGAGATCGAGGGTGGCGAGGACGTCGCTGCCATCGAGGCTGCTGTGGAAGAGGCGAAGAAGGACACCACCCGCCCTACCTTCATCCGTCTGCGCACCATCATCGGCTACCCAGCACCGACCATGATGAACACCGGTGCTTCCCACGGTGCTGCCCTCGGTGCCGATGAGGTTGCAGCAACCAAGGAGGTGCTGGGCTTTGATCCAGAGAAGCACTTCCACATCGATGATGAGGTCATCGCTCACACCCGTGCCCTTTCTGAGCGCGTGGCAGAGCAGAAGGCCGCATGGCAGGCCAAGTACGACGAGTGGGCTGCGGCCAACCCTGAGGCCAAGGCACTCCATGAGCGTCTGATCACCCGTGCACTGCCTGAGGGCTTCGCCGACAACCTCCCAACCTGGGAGCCGGATGCCAAGGGTCTTGCCACCCGTAAGGCCTCTGAGGCCGTGCTGCAGGAACTGGGCAAGACCCTCCCTGAGCTCTGGGGCGGTTCCGCTGACCTGGCTGGTTCCAACAACACCGTGATCAAGGGGGAGCCTTCCTTCGGCCCTCAGTCCATCTCCACTGACACCTGGTCTGCTGAGCCTTATGGTCGCAATATGCACTTCGGTATCCGTGAGCACGCCATGGGTGCGATCATGAACGGTATCGCCTTGCACGGCGGCACCCGCCCCTACGGCGGCACCTTCCTGATCTTCTCCGATTACATGCGTCCGGCTGTTCGTCTGGCTGCCCTCCAGGGCACCGACGCCTACTATGTCTGGACCCATGACTCCATCGGCCTGGGCGAAGATGGCCCTACCCACCAGCCGGTGGAGACCCTCGCTGCCCTGCGTGCGATCCCGAACCTGTCCATCCTGCGTCCAGCCGACGCCAACGAGACCTCCGCTGCATGGCGTGCGTCCCTCGAGTACAAGGAGGGCCCGAAGGGTCTGGCGCTGACCCGTCAGAACGTTCCGGTTCTGGAAGGCACCAAGGAGAAGGCTCTCGACGGTGTCCGTCGTGGCGCCTACGTCCTGGTTGAGGCTTCCAAGGAAACCCCGGACGTCATCCTCATGGGCTCCGGCTCCGAGGTCCAGATCGCCGTGGAAGCAGCCAAGGCTCTCGAGAAGGAGGGTGTTGCAGCCCGCGTTGTCTCTGTACCTTGCATGGACTGGTTTGCTGAACAGGACGCAGAGTATATCGAGTCTGTCCTGCCATCTGCAGTGACCGCTCGCGTCTCCGTTGAAGCAGCCATCGCCATGCCGTGGTACCGCTGGCTCGGCACCAAGGGCAAGGCAGTTTCCATTGAGCACTTCGGTGCTTCTGCTGACTACCAGACCCTGTATGAGAAGTTCGGCATCACCACCGAGGCTGTTCTCGAGGCTGCGCGCGCGTCCATCATCGCATAGCACTTCGCCCGGAAACCGTACCTGTAGTGCGCATACAGCCCGGGGCTTGAATTCTCCGGAATTTCAAGCCCCGGGTTTGTTGTTGGCACAGGTATAAAGGAATACAAAACCTACGTCCCCTCGGGGATTGTGAAAAGAATGAGGTAATTTTCCACATGTCACACATTGATGACCTTTCTCAGCTCGGCACCTCCACCTGGCTGGATGATCTCTCCCGCGACCGCATCTCCTCCGGTAACCTCCAGCAGGTTATTGATGAGAAGTCCATCGTGGGTGTCACCACCAACCCAGCTATCTTCGCCGCAGCCATGAGCAAGGGCAACGCCTACGACGATCAGATCTCTCAGCTCAAGGCAGCTGGCGCTTCCGTCGACGAAGCCGTGTACGCCATGAGCATCGACGATGTCCGTGACGCCTGTGACCTG
>NZ_CALZFS010000025.1 GCF_945649885.1 uncultured Corynebacterium sp.
GTCCCTGCCCTTCAGCTTTTCACCGAAGACCCGGGACAAGACGCCGACCAACAGTGGGATACCCAGGAACACCAGGACAGACACCACGATGGACCAGAAGGAGAACTCCGCGGTGGTCGTCGACAAGCCCAGCCAACCGGGCAGCACCTGGAGGTAGAACCAGCCCAGCATGCTGAACATGAATACCTGGAATACTGAGTTTATGGCCACCAGTACGGCGGTGGCTTCACGGTCAGCGCAGGAGAGATCTGACCACACCAGGATCATGGCGATGCAGCGGGCCAGGCCAACGATGATGAGGCCGGTGCGTAGTTCCGGCTCATCAGGCAGGAAGGTCCAGGCCAGAGTGAACATCAGGGCTGGGCCGATCAGCCAGTTCAGCACCAGGGAGACCAGCATCAGGCGTTTATCCGCGGCGATCTCTTTGGTCTTGTCATAGCGAACCTTGGCTAGTGGCGGGTACATCATCACCAGCAGGCCGAGCGCGATGGGAATAGAGATGCCTCCGACTTCCATGCCACCCAGTGCGGGACCGATACCGGGTACCAGGCGTCCGATGAGCAGGCCTGCAACCATGGCGAGCAGGATCCATAGGCCTAGGTAGCGGTCCAGAAAAGACATCCGGGCGGGTTTAAGGACAGGTTTAAGTGCAGTACTCATAGATGGGGGGTGGCTCCTGCTCTTCCTAAACATGAAGTATTGATAGTGATCGATATGAACACTACTCCCATATTGATCATCGTCAATATAGGGTGGGGGATATGACTGCGTCACTAACCACCCTGCCTTTAACACCTTTGGCAGATCTCGCCTCCTGTTGCTCACTGGGTAAGGGTCCGCTCAACACAGATGAGGCTGACCGTTATGCCACGCTATTCAAGGTGCTGGCTGAACCCACCCGCCTGCGGCTGCTCTCCCAGCTGGCAGCCGAGGGGTGTGGCCCGATCACTGTCAATGAACTCACAGAAATGACTGGGCTCAGCCAATCCACCATCTCGCATCACCTCAAACAGCTCACTGATGCCGGTCTCCTGGCTAAAACGCGGGTGGGGCGGACCGTCACACATCAGGTACTGCCTGAACTTTTTGCAGAACTCCGCACAGTTCTGCAGATGGATTAGTAACCTCTCATGCATACTGCGATCATCATCGGTGGTGGACAGTCAGGACTGGCCACCGCCTACTATCTCCTGCGTGCCGGTGTGGACACCCTGGTACTGGATAACCAACCAGAAGCAGGTGGCGCCTGGCGACATGTCTGGCCATCCATGACGTTATTTTCCACAGCGGAGTTCTCCAATCTGCCGGGCAAACCCATGCCCAACTTTGATGGTTTTCCCACCTCCAGCCACGTGATTGATTATCTCCGTGACTATGAACAGCGCTACCAGATCAAGGTGGAGCGTCCCGTGCAGGTCACAGCAGTCACCTATGAGGATGATCATTTCCTCATTCGCTCACGGGATAAACAGTGGCAGGCAGGCCATGTTGTCGCTGCCACCGGCACCTGGTCAAGACCCTTCCTGCCCGGCTATTCAGGGACCTTCCAGGGAGAACAGTGGCATTCCGCCAACTACCCAGGCCCAGAACCTTTCCACGGCTCATCGGTGGCGATCGTGGGCGCTGCGAACTCTGCCGCCCAGATTGCCGCTGAACTGGCCGGGGTTGCTGATATCACCTGGTATACCCGCCATGAACCCCGGTGGATGGCCGATGATGTGGATGGTCGCGTGCTCTTCCGCCACGCCAGCCAGCGTGCCCTGAGCATCCTGCGGGGCGAGGGGGATCCAGGTGCCGATTCCCAGTTCGGAGACATCATCATGCTGCCGGAGGTTCTGCGTGCCCGCGATGCTGGACTGTTGAACACAACCCCCATGTTCCGCAGCCTCGATGCCGTGAAGGCTGATCATCTCATCTGGTGCACCGGTTTCCGGCCCGCATTAGGCCCCATCAGGGGGCTCCTTGATGGCCGCACCCCGAAATATCCCGGCCTGCACCTGGTCGGTTATGGCGACTGGACAGGCCCGGGATCGGCAACACTCACCGGTGTGGGCCCCTATGCCAAGCGGGCCGCCGGTGAGATTGCAGAATCAGTAGGCAAAACCGTCAGGTAATTCGCCCACCACGGTCAGGGTCTGCGTGGCACGGGTGACCGCCACATAAAGATCCTGCAGACCTTGGGGGGATTCCTCAATGATTCCCTTCGGATCCACCACGATCACATGGTCAAACTCCAGGCCCTTGATGTCATCCACCACATAGTGGTTTTCACCTTCGATAAACCCGGCGCGTGAGGAGATCACCGCGGTGATGCGGTCGGGGTCCTCAGCCAGCAGGGTTTCCTTGAGCTTGTTCACGTCTGTGTCAGCGGAAACGTAAGCGACTTCGCGGTCGGAGTCACGGATGGCGGTGGCTGGGCTCATCTCCGGGTTGATATGTGCCAGGATCTCATTGGCCACCACCATGATCTCTGAAGGGGTGCGGTAGTTGACGGTGAGTTCGTGGTGGCGGAAACGGTTCTTGATGAAGGGCTCCAGGGATTCTGCCCAATCATCCACACCGGCGGGGGAGCCGGTCTGGGCGATGTCGCCCACCAGGGTCATCCACCTGGATGGGCTGCGGCGGAAGACCATGCGCCATTCCATGGGGCTGAGTTCCTGGGCTTCATCCACGATCACATGTCCATAGGCCCACTTGTGGTCAGCCTGGGCGCGTTCCGCGGTGGAGCGGACATCACGCACGGTCTGACGTTGGGCGAGTGTTTCAGCGTCGATGATGTCGAAGGCCGAGAGAATTTCGGCATCGGGGTCGATCTCGGCGTCATCATCAATATCGGAGGACTGTGAGGAGCTGAGTACGTCCAGGACTTCCTGGGCATCTTCAATCTGCTGACGCCATTTCTTCTCTGCTTCTTCGCGGGCCTCATCTGGATCAGGCAGGCCGATGAGAGTGGCCAGCTCATCCAGCAGCGCGGCATCCGATGGTGCCCAGGGAGAACCTGGGGCACGCCACAATGCCTTCAGGGTCTCCTCGTCATAGCCGGCAGCAGCGGTGTTAATCCGCTCGCGGTCGGTCAGCAGGTCTGTGAGGACCTGATGTGGGGAGAGCTCCGGCCAGAACCCGTCGATCACTGAGATCAGGGGGACGTCGTCAAGCAGATCGTCGTGCAGCTGATCAATGTCAGCTGCCGAGAGCAGATTGCGGCCACCGAGGGGATCAGCACCGATGGTCTGGGCCATCTGGTGGGAGAGCTGCTCCACCAGGTGCTCACGGAAGATCGGGCGGGCGAGGTTATGGGGTTGGCGGGAACGGCGCGCACGGGTGCGTGACTTGGCCACCGTCTTGGCATCAATGGTGATCATGATGCCGTCCACGGTCACCTCCACCGGATCCTCAGGCAGCATCTGATAGGCCTTGACGGCTTCAGAGAGGATGCCGGACATCTCACCGGAACCCTTGATCTCACGGGTGAGCAGATCCTCCTGACCGGCTGGGTTGATGCCAGGGTAGAGCTCACCGATGGTGGAGAGCACCACACCGGTCTCACCCAGTTCTGGCAAGACGCGGGAGATGTACTCCAAGAAGGTTTTATTAGGGCCGATGATGAGCACGCCAGATTTGGCCAGCTGCTCACGCCAGGTATAGAGAAGATAGGCCACGCGATGCAGGGCCACGGCAGTCTTGCCGGTGCCGGGACCACCCTGGACCACCATCACACCACGGGTGGTGTCACGGATGATCTCATCCTGCTCCCGCTGGATGGTCTCCACGATATTGGTCATGTGCCCGGTGCGGGCCGCCTGCAAAGCGGTATGCAACGCAGATTCCGAACCCACGCCGGACTGGTTCAGCGCGGTTGCGGCATCACCGGATAGCACCTCATCATCAATACCGGTGACCGTGCGACCACGGGTACGGATATGACGGCGCATATGCACACCCTCCGGTTGTACCGTGGTGGCCAGATAGAAGGGACGGGCCATGGGGGCTCGCCAATCCAAGAGCAGCGTGCGGTAATCATCATCGCGGTCATCCAAGCCCATACGCCCGATATAACGGCGATCCAGTTCCGGATTCCCCGGCACCGGATTATCGCGGTCCTGGGCCTCGGTCTCCACATCAATGCGGCCGAACACCAGACCCAGCTGCGCCAGGTTCAAACGGTCCAGCCTCTGATTCAACCCGTGGTACTCCGTTTCACGGCGCACCAGGGCCTCCGGATCCGGGTTATTCGGATCCACATCCTTCATCACGTCCGCCAGACGTTCATTGGAGCGGTTCACCTCATCATCAAGGCGCTGGAACAGAGTATCCACATAGGACTGTTCCTCGCTGATGGCAGCATCCATCATGGGGTTGTCAGTCTCGGGATTATGGGGGCGACGAGTGGTGGTCACTCCGGGGGACCTCCTGGTTCCTAGTGATTCCTGCCGGAAAGCAAATAATTGAGCAAACGGTGGATCTATCAGTGAGCTTTTCTGGTGGATTACTCCGCGAGTTGCCTGCTTCAACAGGGCGGGCTGCAATTCTCACATCTCTATTGGATCTTCAACACCAAAGAGCTAACAATCATTCCAGACCAGCGCTGACCCCTGTGAACCGGGGTGGCGTTGATGGGGTGAGCGCCTAGTTTCCAACCCTGGTTTCAGGTCCGGGGAGCAGGGGAGCAGTTGGGAAGTAGGCTCGGCGTGGGGCATGAGAAAACGCCACGGCGGATTGCCATGGCGTTGTCTGAAGTGTGCTGACTTCTTGAAAGTTTTAGAGGTTGTACTTCTTCAGCTTCTTCTGTGCACTTCCGATGGCCTTATCAGCCTGGGTCTGCAGCTTGTCAGCGTTCTTGGAGGCCTTCTTGGCTGCACGGCCGGTGGTCTCCTCCGCAACCTGGAGAGCAAAGTTTGCCTTCTCCTGGGCCTTGGTGGCTGCCTTGACGGCTCCCTTCTTGGCGGTCTCAGTGTTCTTCTGAGCTGCCTTCAGCCAATCATCCTTGTTGTCATCAAGGTAGGACTGGGCGATGTGGACATAGTCCGTAGCCCGGTCAGTGGCCTTGGTGGCGGTATCGCGTGCAGTCTGGATCCAATCATCCCTGTGATCATCCACGTAATCCTGCGCAACGTGAGCGTATTCGGTGACCTTGTCAGAGGCGTCGTGGAACCAGTCAGTTGCCTTACCGGTGGCCTTTTCGGTCTCAGACTTGGTGGGAAGTGCCTGCTGGACCTGCTTCTTGCCTTGATCCACAGCCTTGGTGGCACGCCACTTCAGACCTGGCTTGCCCTCAGTGTCCACGGTGGTGATGAACAAGCCACCGAGCAGGGCGATGTTGGTGACGAAACCGTTACGCCGATCGCGTTTCTCATCCGCATCCTGGGTCTCCCAGAAAGCGTTACGGGCGAGAATGGTCGGAACAGTCACCGCAGCAAGGGCTGCAGCGGACAGACGTGGTGCCCGGCCTAGTGCCAGCAGGGAACCAGCACCTACCTTGGTGCCACCGATAACACGGGTCACCAGGACTGGATCATTGGACAGCTGCTTGGCGTACTTGCGTGGGAGCACATATCGAATGCGGTCCAGAACTACCTGGGCTCCTTCCACGTGAGCCTGGGTATTAAGGATGGTATCTGCACCATCGGCGATGTACACCGATGCGAGCATTGGTCGGGCGATCTTGCGGATCATGATTCGATGCTCCTATCAAACGCATTGTTTCCCAGACTGAAACTGCCATGAGGCGGAGGCACCCTGGGGTCTTTAGTAGAGGTCTTTTCTCTAACGCTTAATCGTACCTAGGTTATGACCGGTGTGTCGGGCAGTTAACGCCTTTTAGGGGCGAATTCCCAGGTTGCATGACACGAATGGAATGGACAGAAGAGGAAAACCACATGGACGTGTGGCTTTCCCTGGCAGTCCCTGGGGAATCTACCGTCCTACCAGCGTCGTTCCCACCACAGTTCCAGTTCCGGGCGCTCCTTGCCCAGGGTGGTTTCCCCACCGTGGCCGGGCCAGACGATGGAA
Source organism: uncultured Corynebacterium sp. (assembly GCF_945649885.1). Lineage (GTDB taxonomy): Bacteria > Actinomycetota > Actinomycetes > Mycobacteriales > Mycobacteriaceae > Corynebacterium. The sequence goes on from NZ_CALZFS010000025.1 coordinate 6,010, forward strand.
TCATCAGAATAAACATCGAAGACACGAGTCTTCACATCATTGAAGAGTCGGACGAAGTCACCCTCGCTGCTGGTCTTGCCTAGGCCGCCAGGGAAGAGACTGTCGCCGGCGAAGATATTGGTATGTCCGTCGATCTCAGCCACGAGTGCTGCACCACCGGGGGTGTGGCCTCGGAGAATGAGGATCGGGAATTCTTGACCCTCGAATTCAATTGAATCTTCATGGTCCAGTTCCACGTCCACCTTCGCCGGCAGAGCGGGGACTTCCAGGAAAGGCGCATAATGGGTGGCACCAGTTGCCTTCAGCACCTCTTCCAGGGCCCGAACATGGTCGGCGTGCCTGTGGGTGGTGAGCACCTTCGTAATCTCCACGCCGGCATCGGCGGCCATCTTAAGGATCGCCGGAGCATCATCGGCGGCATCGATGAGGAGGCCCTTGCCGTTGATGGCAAGAAGGTAACAGTTGTTGTCCATCGGAGAGACGGAAATACGGTGCAGTTTTAACTCATTGGTCATGGTGGCCAGAGTAGCGAACATTCCGCTTTCGTTGCTATGTTCGAAGTATTAATTCCTAGTATTGATTCCATTTTTCTCAACATATTTTGAAGGGCAGTACGCAAGTGGCTGATCGTCTCGTAGTGCGCGGTGCGCGCGAACACAACCTCAAAGGTGTGGACATTGACCTGCCACGTGACTCGATGGTGGTGTTCACAGGCCTGTCCGGCTCCGGCAAATCCTCATTGGCCTTCGACACCATCTTTGCCGAGGGACAGCGCAGATACGTGGAGTCCCTCTCCAGCTATGCCCGCATGTTCTTAGGGCAGATGGACAAGCCGGATGTAGACCTCATCGATGGTCTTTCCCCAGCGGTGTCCATCGACCAGAAGTCCACCAACCGCAACCCCCGTTCCACCGTCGGTACCATCACCGAGGTCTATGACTATCTGCGTCTGTTGTTTTCCCGTGCAGGTACCGCCTACTGCCCGGAATGTGATGCTCCGGTGCAGCGACAGACCCCACAGAGCATGGTGGATCAGATTCTGGAGATGGAGGAGGGCCTCCGCTTCCAACTGCTGGCACCAGTAGTACGAACCCGCAAGGGTGAGTTCGTCGATCTCTTCGCAGATCTTGCCTCCCAGGGTTATTCCCGCGTCCGCGTGGACGGTGAGGTCTACCAGCTCAGTGATCCACCCAAGCTGGAAAAACAGATCAAACACGACATTGACGTGGTGGTGGACCGCCTTCAGGTCAAGGCCAGCCAGAAGCAGCGCCTCACCGACTCTCTGGAAACAGCCTTGAAGCTTGCCGACGGCGTCGTCGTCCTCGAATTCATCAACCTCGATGAGGATGACCCCAATCGCCTGCGCCGCTTCTCTGAGAAGATGAGCTGCCCCAATGGCCACACCCTGGCCATTGATGAGTTGGAGCCCCGCGCGTTCTCCTTCAACTCGCCCTATGGTGCCTGCCCAGCCTGTGATGGCTTGGGCGTACGCACCGAGGTTGACATTGACCTGCTGGTCCCGGACCCGGATGCACCCGCCAACAAATCCATCCAGCCCTGGAATTCCAGCCCGAACGCCAAGTACTTTGAAAAGCTTATCGACGGCCTCGCCAAGGCCTTAGACTTCGACCCCACGACTCCGTACAGCACGCTCACCGCAGCCCAGCGCAAAGCCCTGATCTACGGATCCAAGGAAGAAGTCAGCGTCCGCTACAAGAACCGTTTCGGGCGCGTACGTGCCTGGACCGCTCCCTTCGAGGGCGTCATGGGCTATTTCGACCGCAAGCTGGAACAGACGGACTCCGAGTCCCAGAAAGACCGTCTGCTGGGCTACACCCGTGAGGTGGCCTGCCCAACCTGTCAGGGAGCACGCCTCAAGCCGGAGATCTTGGCTGTCCGTCTGGATTCCACCTCCCACGGACAGCTCTCCATCGCCGGTCTGACAGCGCTGTCGGTCACTGATTCCTTCGACTTCCTCAACACCCTGACCCTGGGTAAGCGTGAGGAGCTCATCGCCGGGGCAGTGCTCAAGGAGATCCGCGCACGTCTGAAGTTCCTCCTGGATGTCGGCCTGTCCTATCTCACCCTGGACCGAGCTGCTGGCACCCTGTCCGGTGGTGAAGCCCAACGTATCCGCCTGGCCACCCAGATCGGTTCCGGCCTGGCCGGCGTGCTCTACGTTCTGGATGAGCCTTCCATCGGCCTGCACCAGCGCGATAACCAGCAGCTGATCAAAACCCTGGAGAACCTCCGCGACATCGGTAACACCCTGATCGTGGTGGAACATGATGAGGACACCATCCGCCGTGCCGACTACCTGGTGGACATCGGACCGCGTGCCGGTGAATACGGCGGCGAAGTTGTCTACCAGGGCGAACCGATGGGCATCCTGGACTGCGAGGAATCGATCACCGGTGCCTACCTGTCTGGACGCAGAACCCTCGGTGTCCCCGAACAACGCCGTGAGATCGACCCAGACCGCAAGCTCAAGGTCGTCGGTGCCCGTGAGAACAACCTCCAGGAAATCGACGTGGAGATCCCACTGGGTGTCCTGGTGTGTGTCACCGGTGTCTCCGGATCCGGTAAGTCCACCATGGTCAACCAGATCTTGGCCAAGGTCCTGGCCAACAAGCTCAACCGTGCACGTCAGATCCCCGGCCGCGCCAAGCGAGTGGAGGGCGTGGAGCACCTGGATAAACTGGTGCAGGTGGATCAGTCACCGATCGGACGCACCCCACGTTCCAACGCAGCGACCTACACCGGTGTCTTTGACAAGGTCCGTACGCTCTTTGCAGAAACCACCGAGGCTAAGGTCCGTGGCTACAAGCCGGGACGCTTCTCCTTCAACATCAAGGGCGGCAGGTGTGAGGCCTGCCAAGGTGACGGCACCCTGAAGATCGAGATGAACTTCCTGCCTGATGTCTATGTCCCCTGCGAGGTCTGTGATGGCCAGCGGTATAACCGTGAGACCCTTGAGGTGAAGTACAAGGGCAAGAACATCGCTGAGGTGCTCGCCATGCCGATCTCTGAAGCCGCAGAGTTCTTCGAGCCCATCAAATCAATCCACCGCTACCTGGACACCCTGGTGGATGTAGGCCTGGGCTATGTCCGCCTGGGACAGTCCGCAACCACCCTGTCCGGTGGTGAGGCACAGCGCGTGAAGCTGGCATCGGAACTGCAGAAGCGCTCCAATGGCCGAACCATCTACATCCTGGATGAGCCGACTACGGGCTTGCACTTCGAGGACATCCGCAAGCTCATGATGGTCATCCAGGGACTGGTGGACAAGGGCAACTCCGTCATCGTCATTGAACACAACCTGGATGTGATCAAGGCAGCCGACTGGATTGTCGATATGGGCCCAGAAGGTGGTTCCGGTGGCGGCATGGTTGTCGCTGAAGGAACCCCGGAGGAGGTCGCCCAGGTGGAAGCTTCCTACACCGGGCAGTACCTCAAGGAAATGCTCTAGACGTATCGCGTCTCTTCACCATCAGCCGTCCCTGCCACTAGTTCTTCCTTAGTGGTGGGGGTTGTCTCACTCTCGGACTGGGTTTCACCAGTGCGACGTCCACGCATGGCGGCAATGGTCAGCAGTGCCAGTCCGGAGAGCAGGAAAGCAATGGCGCGTGGCACACCACTGAGGGCGACCAGGTCGAAGAAGACCAGCTTGACGGTTCCAGCGACGGCCAGGCCCACACCTGTCCAGAGAGCACCCGGCTGGGTGAGCAGATTACGGTGCAGCATGAGGATTGCCGCGATGACCATCCAGAGAATGGACACGGTGGCATGACCCACGAGGAATCCCAGGTGCATACCGATATTTCCGGCGATCAGGCTACCCAGGAAGGTGGTGATGGTGACGATCGCCGTGGCAGAGAGATACAGCATGGTTGCGCCCACCAGCAGCTGCAGCCAGAGGTCACGGCCGTAGAAGCGCTCGCGTGCCAGGACGGTGGCGCCGATGAACACCAGGATCAGAACTGCCTGGATCAGCGCGGAGGTGTCAGTCAGCCACAGTGGGGTCAGGGTGATCACATTGCGGAAGAGAACTCCCGTGATGGCGACAGCACCCAGCAGCCATGCCACCCACGGCACAATACCGAAGTTGTACTCGTGGGGGAGATTACGCAGCCACATGAACAAGACAGAACCAGCAATCATATAGACAAGGACAGCAAGAGTACCGTCGAGGAACTGCGTGGACTCCACCATGAATGGGCTGTTGTAGCGGATGCCCACCAGGATGGCCGCGATCAGTGCAAGGCCCATCACGGAGATCAACCGGGCAATGCGCTGGTATTCCACCGGGGTGCTCTCGGCATAGAGAGCGGATGGTTCCGCATCCTTGACCGCCCGTGAAGACAGTACCGCGAAGATACTCATGCCGGCGATGATGACTGCTGGCAACAGGGTGAACCAGATGGCGTCTAGCTCAATGAGCGGCAGGGCGAGACAGATGATGATTGGTACCGGTGCGACAACACCTACCCAGGAGGCGGTCGGATCGGTTTCAAAGCTGCGCCAGTATTCGGCCAGGCGGATATTTGTGGTGTCCTCCTCACGTGCCTTCACCGGATCCCACAGGGTCAGTGCCACCAGCAGCACCGGGGTGATGATGCCGATGCCGGCGGCAACCAGTGCTATCTCATCCCAGGAGGAGACGAGGATGAACTGGAGGAGTACCGCCATGGCCGCCAGGCCGATACGGATCCGGGAATCTGCCACCGTGTAACTCAGCAGAAGGGCTGCGATGATGCCCAGGGTCGGCCACCACGCATCGTGACTGGTGGCGAAGAACCAGGCCATCAGGCCTGTGACAATGGATACCGCCAGGAAAACAGAACGGCCGGCAGCATGTGAATCCTGATCCTGTTTCTGGATCAAGCCACTCCACAGGGAGGCCACTGCCAGGAATGCGACGTTGGTCAACAGCACCACCAGCGAACCAAGACCGGACGGCCACCATTCCAGCACATAGATCAGTGCCGCAGTAGTGGCGATGAACGCTATCTGGGCCGTCACCACCAGCGCGATGATCGCCTCCACCCGCGTGCCACGCTTACGCAACCAGGTGGCGGCACCAAAGAGGATGGCACCGATCATGTATGCGCCGGCCACTCTGCCCAGTGGCCCCAGCCAACCTCGCTGGATGGCCACGGACACCAGCAGGATAATGCCGGCGATCGTGATGGCGGCACCACCGATGGACACCGCCCGCATGATCTTCTCCTCCGTGGTCATCGGCGGCTTGGCTGGTTTCAGTGGACGCTGTGGGCGGGGATAGGACTTCAGAGCGGGCGTTGGTTTGATGACATCTTCTGCCCGCAGCGGTGTCGGTTCAGCCACGGGGATGGCCCAGCTCTTCGGGAGTTCCACTGTTCCGCCGAGGATGCTGGGCACCGCCTTCGGCAACGGCAGGTGATCTGAGTGGTACTCAACCGGTGTTGCGCTGGATGCCTCAGTCGCTGGGGCGGCGTCGACAAGTGCCGGGGCAGGTTCAGCCTGGGGGAGTGGATCCATCCGGGACACTAGGGTGTTGATGTCCTGGCTGGCCTCCGCCATGGCTGAGGCAGACGCGGAGAGCTTTTCCAGCGCCGCACGCAGAGCCATGCGATCTCGTTGATTGAATTCCATGACCAAAGCGTATGCCGGAAAGTGTATGAGGGGCGTAGAAGAAACCGCATTGTTATCAACTGCCAGGTAACTTCACTGATCGTGGAGTAAACAACAACGATTTTGCTTTAATCCGGATATGCTGTTAGAGTTCTTACCACTACCGCCTGGTGCACATTTAATGTGTACTGGGCCGCAAGAGGAGATCTTCCCACCTAAGGCCGCCAAGCAATTGGTTGGATACGGGTAAAGCAAGTAGTGCTGACACGGACTAGTGCCCGTGTACAACTCTTGATAAGTCAGATCTCCCGTTCGCCCTGGTTGGTGAACGGGTTTTTGGTCTGTAATGGGGCAATCACCTCAAGTGGTACGGTACGTCAACATTTCCGCACTGCTAACAGAGGAGTCCACATCAGCGCTGAAGCTCGCATTAATGAGCGTATCCGAGTTCCCGAGGTCCGCCTTGTCGGTCCAAATGGTGAGCAGGTTGGCATCGTTCGAATTGAAGATGCCCGCAAGCTCGCGTTCGACGCAGACCTGGATCTTGTCGAGGTCGCACCAAACGCCAAGCCCCCAGTCTGCAAGATCATGGACTACGGAAAGTTCAAGTACGAAGCGGCCCAAAAGGCTCGCGAGTCACGCAAGAATCAGCAGCAGACCGTGGTCAAGGAGCAGAAGCTCCGTCCCAAGATCGATTCTCATGATTATGAGACGAAGAAGGGCAATGTGGTCCGCTTCCTTGAGAAGGGATCCAAGGTCAAGGTTACGATCATGTTCCGTGGTCGTGAGCAGGCCCGCCCAGAACTTGGCTACAGGCTCCTCGAGCGTCTGGCAAATGACGTAGCCGAATACGGTGTCGTCGAGACCCGCGCGAAGCAGGACGGACGAAACATGACAATGGTCATCGGTCCACTTCGCAAAGGTAAGAAGTAAACACGATTAGGGTTTAAGGACAACTTTCATGAAGAACAAGACCCACAAGGGCACCGCCAAGCGCATCAAGGTGACCGGTTCCGGCAAGCTTCTCCGCGAGCAGGCCAACCGACGCCACCTTCTGGAAGGCAAGCCTTCCACCCGTACCCGTCGTCTGAAGGGCACCGTTGATGTTTCTCCTGCCGACACCAAGCGCATGAAGCGCCTGCTCGGCAAGGCGTAATAGACGCCCCGTCTACACCTATCCACTTTTCAAGAATATAGTTTAAGGAAGTACCACCGTGGCACGTGTCAAGCGGTCCGTCAACGCCAAGAAGAAGCGTCGCGAAATTCTCAAGTCCGCCAAGGGCTACCGCGGCCAGCGCTCCCGCCTTTACCGTAAGGCAAAGGAGCAGTGGCTGCACTCCATGACTTACGCTTACAACGATCGTCGTAAGCGCAAGAATGAGTTCCGTAAGCTGTGGATTCAGCGCATCAACGCTGCTGCCCGCATGAACGACATCACCTACAACCGTCTCATCCAGGGCCTGCGCCTTGCTGAGATCGAGGTCGACCGCAAGATCCTCGCTGATCTGGCTGTCAACGACTTCGCTGCATTCTCCGCAATCTGTGAGGCTGCAAAGGCTGCTCTGCCAGAGGACGTCAACGCACCAAAGGCTGCGTAAGACTGTTTCTCAACAGAGAACGTCGTTTCTAAACTGACCTCCCCCGTGCGGAGACGTCGGCTTGAAGCTTAAAAGAGGGATCTGTTCCTCTCACTGTTCTACCCAGGATGCTGGATAGAGGTGGGGGACAGGTCCCTTTTGCCATCTCGATGGTTTTAGCTCAGTGAATCCAGCAGATCAGAACATGCCTTCTCACATTCACGACAGGCCTGGGCACAGATCCTGCAGTGCTCGTGGTGCTCTGCGTGAGACTCGCAGTCCTGAGCACAGGTGCCACAAGCGATGATACATGCGCTCAGCTGAACTTTGAGAACATCCAAAGAGTCGTTGCCTGCACCGATGTGGCGGGTGAGTACGCTTGCGGTGGCTGTACAGATATCTGCACACACCAGGTCTGTTCGGATGCAGTCACGCAGCTCGGTCACGGTGTCTTCTGCAAGACAGGCTTCTGCACATGCGGTACAGGTCTGGGCGCAGGCAGTGGTGGCATCGATGGCGGCAGCCAGTTTCTGGGCATCCAGTCTGGTGTCGCGGTTGGGGTGGGAGGTGATCATTGCGACGGTAGTACTCATTGAGAATTCTCCAATGCGCTTTGATTGATATGTACCCTTCCCGAGGATAGCAATATCTTGTGGGCACAGGGGGGCAGCTTAGAGGAGTTTCCTCAGATGCTCCCCACACAATTAGCCAACCTCCAAACCATGTTCATCTAGATTTCATTAAGCCCTCATGTGGTGGCTTTATGCAGAGCCATGAATTCATGTAGATATCATCAAACGGAAATCTGGACACTTTAGAGTTTCTCCTCGTGTCCACAATGATCCTTAAGCCAGAAGTGGACGATCTCAGGGAGAAGGCCAAACGTTCCCGCAGGAACGAGTGGTGGTTGGCGGCCGCGTTATTGGCGCCCAACCTGCTGCTATTAGCCATCTTCACGTATCGCCCCCTTCTGGATAACTTCCGCCTGTCCTTCTTCAACTGGAATATTTCCTCATCCAACTCCACTTTCATCGGGTTGGACAACTACATCGAGTTCTTCACCCGCGCAGATACACTGCAGGTGCTCTTCAACACCTTTGTGTTCACCTTCTTCGCGGTTGTCGGCTCCATGTTCCTCGGGCTGGTGCTGGCGATGCTGCTTGACCAGAAGCTGTTTGGCAGGAACGTTGTTCGGTCAATGGTGTTCGCACCCTTTGTGATCTCCGGAGCTGCCATCGGTGTTGCTTTCCAGTTCGTGTTCGATCCCAACTTCGGTCTGGTTCAGGACCTCCTGGGCCGGATCGGGGTGGATACGCCGAATTTCTACCAGAATCCTTCGTGGGCACTGTTCATGGTCACCTTCACTTTCGTGTGGAAGAACCTCGGCTATTCCTTTGTCATCTATCTGGCAGCACTGCAGGGACTGAACAAAGACCTGGCCGAGGCCGCAGCAGTTGATGGTGCCAGCCCGTGGACCAGGTTCTGGCGGGTCACCCTGCCACAGCTGCGTCCCACCACTTTTTTCCTGTCGATCACCGTCATGCTCAACTCGGTGCAGGTCTTCGACATCATCCACACGATGACCAGGGGAGGCCCACTTGGTGATGGCACCACAACGCTGGTGTACCAGGTTTATACCGAGACCTTCACCAACTACCGTGCCGGCTACGGCGCAACGGTGGCCACCATCCTGTTCCTCATCCTCCTGATCATCACCATCATCCAGGTTCGCTATATGGATAAGGGGAGTGGAAAGAAATAATGCTCACCTCTGATAAAGGCCTGCTGCTCAAGGTCATGGGCTATCTTGGCATGATTCTGGCGGTGTTGTTCATCGGTCTGCCACTGTTGTTCATCGTGCTAACCAGTTTCAAAGAGCAGTCTGAAATCTACACCCAGCCCGTGACCTGGCTTCCCGGCCAGTTTAACTTCGACAACTATGTGGATGTCTTTGCAAGAGTTCCTTTCCTGGACTACTTCCGTAACTCCGTCCTGATCACCATCATTTTGTGTGCGGTCAAGATCGTATTGGGTGTGATCTCTGCGTATGCGCTGTCGATTATGCGTTTCCCCGGCCGCAACCTGGTGTTTCTCCTGGTGATCTCCGCATTGATGGTCCCGTCTGAAGTCACCGTGATTTCCAACTATGCACTGGTCAGCCAGCTGGGTTGGCGTGACACCTACCAGGGCATCATCGTGCCACTGGCTGGTATTGCCTTCGGAACCTTCCTCATGCGTAATCACTTCATGTCTATCCCCAATGAACTGATTGAAGCGGCCCGCATGGACCACTGCGGTCACTTTCGTCTGCTGTGGAAGGTGCTGCTGCCGATCTCCATGCCCACACTCGTGGCCTTTTCCATGATCACGATTGTCAATGAGTGGAACCAGTACCTCTGGCCATTTCTCATGGCAGAAACTGAAAACTCCGCGACTCTGCCGATCGGTCTGACCATGCTGCAGAACAACGAAGGTGTTTCCAACTGGGGACCGGTCATGGCAGCAACCATCATGACCATGCTTCCGGTGCTGGTGATGTTCCTGGCACTTCAGCAGTACATGATCAAGGGCCTGATCTCAGGTGCGGTCAAGGGCTAATCACCCACTTAATCCCGCACTTTGCTCCACCCATGTTTCACCTTAGAAACTCACTCACATAAAAGCTTGTTTAGAAAGGTCAATGAGAACTATGTCTTTCAACCCAATTCTGAGCCGTCGTCATTTCCTCGCTGCCATGGGCGTGGCTGGTGCAGGTGCTGCACTGACCGCCTGCGCCGGAACTGGAAGTAGTGAATCCTCCGGTGGGGGCGGCGCAGCTGGCGATGCCAACACGATTGTCTGGTGGTCTAACCACCCGGCCAACTCCAAGGACGTTGAGCTTGAACTGATCGCCCGTTTTGAGGCTGAGAACCCGGATCTGAAGGTCCAGCTGGTGGATGCCGGTGCCAACTACGCGGAGGTTTCACAGAAGTTCAATGCCGCACTTTCTGGTGGCGATCTTCCTGACCTGGTGGTGCTCTCTGATACCGAGTGGTTTAACTTCGCCCTCAACGGTGCCACCGCCAACATCGATGAGATTGCCAAGCGCAACAACATCGACACCTCCAGCTACGTGGAGTCTCTCTACAACGACTACGAGCACGGCGGCGGCCATTACGGACTTCCCTTCGCCCGTTCCACCACACTGTTCTACTACAACAAGGATCTCTGGGCACAGGCTGGCCTGCCGGACCGTGGACCTGAATCCTGGGAGGAATTCACCGAGTGGGGCCCACAGCTGCAGGAGGCCCGCGGTGGAAGTGGACATGCCCTGGGTTGGGGAGATGCCACCAACTATCTCTCCTGGACCTTCGAGGGACCAATGTGGTCCATGGGTGGAAACTACTCTGAAGGCTGGGAGTCCCGTCTGACCACACCGGAGACCATCCGCACCGTCGAGTGGCTCAAGTCCACCGTTGATGGTGGCTGGGCGACCATCTCCACCGATGTCACCAACGAGTTCGTCACGGGGCTTATCGGTTCCTGCATCCAGTCCACCGGCGATCTGTCCTCCGTGACCAACGGTGCCACCTTCGACTGGGGTGTTGCTCCACTGCCGAACCCCACCGGCGAAGGTGCCTGCCCCACCGGCGGTGCAGGCCTGGGCATCCCGGCGAACATCTCTGAGGAGCGCCAGGACAACGCCATCAAATTCATCGATTTCATCACCAACGCTGCCAACACCGGATACTGGTCCCGCGAGACCGGTTATGTGCCAGTCCGCCAGAATGCCGCGGATGATGTAGAGCACGCAACATTCCTCGAGGAGAACCCGGCCTACAACGTGGCCGTCGAGCAGCTGCCTGAGACCCGCGTGCAGGACAACTTCCGAGTCCTGCTGCCCAACGGCGACCGCACCATCGGTGACGCACTGGAGAAGATCTGCCTGACCGGTGCAGACATTGATGTCACCCTGGCCGGCGTTGAGGAGCAGCTCAACACCATTTACAAGCGTGATATTGAACCGCTGCTCTAAGAAGAATCCGCTTTAAGTTAGTAGAAGGAACAACACCATGGCTTCCATCGTCTTTGACGGTGTCTCACGTATGTATTCACCCGGTGCGCGTCCGGCGGTGGATAAGTTGAATCTGGAAATCGCGGACGGCGAATTCCTGGTGCTCGTCGGGCCTTCCGGTTGCGGCAAGTCCACCTCCCTGCGGATGTTGGCAGGGCTGGAGCCGATCAATGAGGGGCGGTTGCTGATCGACGGCAAAGACGCCACCGGGCTACGCCCCCAGGATCGTGATGTGGCCATGGTATTCCAGAGCTACGCGCTGTATCCGAACATGACGGTCAAGGAGAACATGGCGTTTGCCTTGAAGAATCAGAAGGTGAATAAGAAGGAGATTGAAAAGCGTGTGGCTGAGGCTTCACGGATTCTCCAGCTTGATCCCTATCTGGATCGTAAGCCTGCAGCTTTGTCGGGTGGTCAGCGTCAGCGTGTGGCCATGGGCCGGGCGATTGTGCGGGAGCCGGCGGTCTTCTGTATGGATGAGCCGCTGTCCAACCTGGATGCCAAGCTGCGTGTGTCCACCCGCGCGGAGATCTCTACTCTACAGCGTCGCATGGGTGTGACCACCGTGTACGTCACTCATGACCAGGTGGAGGCCATGACGATGGGGGACCGCGTGGCAGTGCTCCTGCTGGGTGTTCTCCAGCAGGTGGACACCCCGCAGAATCTCTATGACTATCCAGCTAATGCGTTTGTGGCCAGCTTCATCGGCTCACCGTCGATGAACCTGATCGAGGGCACCATCAAGGGTGATTCCGTGGTTCTGGGCACTGGCATCACCATCCGTGTGCCGGAGGAGGTCGCAGCAGAGGTACGCGCCAACCCTGCCGCCTATGAGGGCCGCAGTATCATCGTTGGTGCGCGCCCTGAGGTCATGTACTTGACCTCAGCCAATGAGGGTGGGGCAGTGCCGGCCGAGGTCAGCCACATCGATGAACTCGGTGCGGATTCCATGATCTACGTCAAGGCAGCCGGGGTGAAGAACCCCAACACCGATGTTCTGGGCGAAGGCATTCCGGAAGACATGCGCATCCAGGTCACACCGGCAGGGGATGAGGATAAGGCTGAACTCGGTGTCCGGGTGGAACGTCACCATGGACTCAAGGCAGGTGATCAGGTGCATGTGGTGGCAGCACCGGAGCATGTCCACCTTTTCGACGGCACCCACGGTCGCCGCATCGGCACTGTTTCCCCGGAACTGGTGAGCTGAGAGCCACTTCAGGGCAGGCGCGGCCCAGCTGTTTCAGTTGCTGTCTATCCCGGGCCCGTACAATCCAGGTCACAAAAGGTGGTGGCAGAAATGGTTAAATTCCAGTCTTGAGGATTTCACGCCGGAGCCCTGTCCCTTGGTCTTGCGTCGACACTCGTATTGTGCGCATGCTCCACCACCGATACTGCATCAAATGAAGCTGCGGTAGCTGAAGAATGCACGGTCACCAAGACCATCACAGCCAATGATGCCCCTGCAGAAGGGAAGTTGCGCGTGACCCTCCTGGGTGCTGACAGTCCGGTGCCCAGCACGGAACGCTTCGGATTTTCCATCCTGATCCAGGCAGGTGATATGAGCTACCTGGTGGATGTCGGCCGTGGCGCAGCCATCCGCTTCACCCAGGCTGGTGTGGAAGAGGGCCAGCTCGCCGGCCTCATGGTTGATGGCACGGAAGGTGTGGGCGGCCGACGGTGAACTCGCAATGGAGACCACCGGTATCTCCGGCAAGGTCGATGGCATCACCGATGAGGAGATGATTGCGCGTACCCAGGAGAACTTCGACGGTGATGTTGTCCTCGGCGAAGACTTGATGGTCTTCTCCCTCGCAGATGACGGCATTGAGGTGCTTGACCAGCAGGCGCTGAGCGAACGCTAATTTCTCACCGCGGGGGAGAGGCCACCGGGCAGAGTACAACAGGGAGATGGCAGAGCAACTTTCTGTAGCATCGGGCACCACCCATTACATCTCCCCAGGAGGTATTTCACAGTGTCCTCTCCGCAGCAGGAAACCACCGACTCCGCAATACTCCTCGCAGCAGCGGTCTTTGACATGGACGGCGTGGTGACCAACACCGCCCGCATCCATGCCACTGCATGGAAAGCTCTTTTCGACGAGATAATCAGTTCTTCCGCCCCGGAGCAGTCGCTGTTTGATGTGGAGGAGGACTACCGCGCGTACGTCGATGGTCGGGCCCGAGAAGCCGGGGTCCGCTCCTTCCTTAACGCGCGTGAGATCAATGTTCCTGAAGGCACCCCGGAGGATGTTGCCGGCACCTTCACTGTGCACGGTTTGGCCAAACGTAAACAGGGTTTCCTGGATGAGGCCCTGGACTGCGAGGATGTCGAGGTTTTCCCTGACACTCTCCGTCTGCTGCACCGTTTGAGGGAACAAGGCATCCCCATTGCCCTGGTGACCTCGAGCCGCAACAGCATTCCGATCCTGCAGAACGCGGGCCTGATCGACATTTTCGATGTCCGTATCGACGGCAATGACGCGGTCAAACTCGGTATGCCAGGCAAACCTGATCCGGCACTCTTTGTGGAAGCGGTACGCCGCCTGGGGTTCTCTCCCGAGCAGTGCGCGGTATTCGAGGATGCCCGTTCCGGGGTGCAGGCTGCCCACGACGGTGGTTTCGGCCTTGTCATCGGCGTGGACCGTGGAGATGCCGGGCCTCAATTATGGGAGGCTGGTGCTGACAGGGTACTCCGCGATATCGGGGAGGTGGATTTACACGCTGGTTGGCAGGTGGGTAAGAACACCCGTCCGCATGCCTGGTTGTTGACCTACGATGGTTGCGATGCTGAGGGTGAACATGCCCGAGAAGCGCTATGCACCCTCTCCAACGGCTACTGGGGTACCCGGGGATCCATCCCGGGCGCGGCAGCTGGAAAAGTGCACTATCCTGGCACATACATGGCGGGCATCTTCAACCGTGTCACCTCTGAGATTGACGGCACCACTATGGAGACCGAACACCTGGTGAAGGCGCCGGACTGGACCTTCCTGCAGATTCACACCACTGATGGTCGCCTCCTTCATCCCACTGAGGACGACATCCTCGACCTGCGTCAAGAACTGGATATGCGCAAGGGTGTGTTGCGGAGAGTGATCCGTCAGCGTGACGCAGAGGGCCGCGTCACCCGCATCAGCACCGAACAGATCCAGTCCATGGATGACCCACACCTGGCTGCCCTGCGCATGACAGTGGAGCCGGAAAACTGGGACGGGGCAGTGCAGGTGACCTCCCGTATTGATGGAGATGTCACCAATGACAATGTATCGGCGGACGCTGAGCTGGAAAGCCGTCATCTGTCGGTCCCTGTCGTCGATCACCTGGATGGACGCACCGTCTCCCTGGAGGCATTGACCACCCAGTCGGAGATCACCCTCGCAGTGGCCACCCGGACCTCGGTGCGGACACCGGAGTCCACACCGGTGGAGGGGCGCCCATCAGATGCAGAACGGGCGGTGGGGCACACCTTTGAGACCACCCTGACACCGGGGACCCCGGTGATCGTCGAAAAGATCGTTGCCGCCGCCAGTTCACGGGACCGTGCCTTGTCCACCCCGCGCCAGGATGCGGTCAAGCGAATCCAGCGCACCGGAGATTTCGATGAGCTCTACACCGCCCACGTCCAGCGTTGGAACCGCTGGTGGGAGCTGTTCGGCATGGAACTGTCCACCACCCGTCAGAATTCTCTGGCCATCAACCTCCATATCTTCCATGTGCTGCAGTGCGTGGCGGCTGTGAATCCGGATCTCGACGCCGGTGTGCCCGCCCGTGGCCTGCACGGCGAGGGTTACCGTGGGCAACATTTCTGGGATGAGCTCTTTGTCTATCCCATGCTCACCCTCCGACAGCCCGCTCTCACCCGAGCACTGCTGGCCTACCGCTACCGCCGACTTGAGGAAGCCCGCGCCGCCGCCCGGGAAGCAGGTTTACAGGGAGCCCTCTTCCCGTGGCGCAGTGGCAGCGATGGCCGTGAGGAAACCGCACCTCTGCTGCTCAACCCGCTGACCAGCAACTGGATGCAGGATAATTCCCGCAACCAGCACCACATCGGGCTGGCCATTGCCTACAGCGTCTGGCAGTACTATCAGGCCACCGATGACCTTGCCTTTATCACCGACATCGGCGCGGAACTCATCGTGGAGGTCGCCCGTCTGTTCGCCAGTAATGCCGAAAATGATTCGGAAGCAGACCGCTTCAGCATCAGCGGGGTCATGGGACCTGATGAATTCCATGATGGTTACCCGGAGGCCCCGGGTGAGGGATTACGCGATAACACCTATACCAATGTGCTGGCTTCCTGGACGCTCATGCGGGCAGCCGACGTGTTTGCCGTCCTCGATCCCCATGATGCCGCCATGCTACGTGACCGCCTCGCCATCACCGACACGGAAATGGAGAGATGGGAGCATATCAGCAGACGTCTCCGGGTGTCCTTCCATGCAGATGGGATCATCAGCCAGTTCGACGGCTATGAAGACCTGAAGGAATTTCCCTGGGAGGAATTCAAGCAGCGTTATGATGACCTCGGCCGCCTCGATCTCATCCTGGCCAGCGAAGGGGACAGCCCGAACAACTATCAGGTGTCCAAGCAGGCAGACCTGCTGATGCTCTTCTACCTCTTCAGCACAGAGGAGGTCCGCATTCTGTTTGCCCGTCTGGGTTATGACCTGGATCAGGAGACCATTGAGCGCACCGTTGATTTCTATCTGCAGCACAGCAGTGACGGTTCCTCGCTGAGCCAGCTGGTTCATGCCCGGGTGATGGCGGAATCAGATCCCGCCCGATCCTGGGAATTCTTCGAGGAATCACTCCAGGCAGACCTGTCGGATTCCACGGGCAGCTCCACGGAGGAAGGAATCCACATCGGGGCGATGGCGGGCTCCGTTGATATCATCCTGCGTTCCTATGTCGGTTTGAAGACCCACGCAGGGATTCTCATGCTTGATCCGCATCTGCCGCAGAAGCTCCCGGAGGTGGCTTTCCAGGTGCACTACCGCGGGCAGTCCATAGACGTGTGGATTAACCACAGCTGTGCCCGCTTGCACCTTGATGCCAAGTCCATCAATCCCCTCAACGTGGTTGTCCGGGGCATCCATCACCGGCTGTTGCCGGGAGATAACTGGGAACTCCAGCTCACCGCCTAGACCGATTGCATGCGATCTCCGCACGCGGTCACCAACGCAGTGGTTCTTCCTCCACTGACCCCGGACGGAAACGCCCGGGGTCGCTGGCTGTGGCAAAGTCCACGCCAGCCGCCTCAACAGTGAGCAGGGCTTCTTCATCCCGGATTGTCCAGCAACCGACCTTGATTCCCCGGGAATGCATATCAGTCACCAGTTCCGGAGTGACCAACTTCCAGTAGGGGAGAAACGCTGCCAGATTCTTGGCGGGGAGCTCATCCAGCACACTCCGATCGTCCAATCCCTCTGCCCGCAACACACCGACCCGTGCGTCCGGCAGGCGGTCGATGAGCTCGACCAGTGCGGCGTCGATAAAGCAGATAAACAGGATGCGCCCCAACTGTTCAGGCTGATCACGGAAAAGCTGGGCCAGAGGAGTAACGGCACCCGGTGCTTTGATCTCGACCTGGATGGGCAGGGTCGTGGCATCCAGCACCTCCTGCAGGGTGGGAACACCTTCACCATTGCTCAGGCGGATCTTCCTGATCTCTTCCAAGGGCAGTGAAGCAATGGGGGAGTCGCGGTGCGGGGAGTCAGGTGCTGCCACACGGGCAGCTGTGCGGTCATGGATCACCACCAGCTGATTGTCCAGGCTGGCATGCACATCCAACTCGAAGGCATCAGCCGGTGGGGCGGCCCTGAACGCGGCCATGGTGTTTTCCAATTCCAGGTCTTCAGCACCTCGGTGCGCCACTATATACATAGTCAATAATTCTAAAGACCCAAAGTGTCCAGCAGGTGAACCTCAGCTGCACTCTTGAAGTACTGGCACTACTGATAGTCTCAACAGCATGGCATTGGATTTCTCAGAGGCGTTTACCGAACGCACACCCCGCATCGTCAACGCAGCAAAGCTGCACAAGACTGCACAGCGTAAAAAAGTAAAACAGTTCCTGGCGGAGGGCGAGAATTCGGTTGAGGCAGCAGTCGCCACCGGTGCCGCCACCGACATCTTTGTCACCGAACAGGCAGCGGAGAAATTCGAGGAGATCGTCCGCACCGCAGGATATATGAACGTCTATGTCCACCCCATCACCGACCGCGCAGCACAGTCCTTGAGTGACACCGTCACCACCACGGGCATCTTTGCCCTGTGCGGTGATGTCACCTGGACCATTGGTAAGGCGGTGAACAAGCGTTCCAAGCTGGTCTGTGTCCCGGTGGAAACCCGCGACCCCGGCAACGCCGGCACCTTGATCCGCGTGGCCGACGCCGTCGGTGCCGACGCAGTGGTCTTCGCCGGTGAAACCGTCGACCCACAGGGGCCGAAGGTTGTCCGCTCCTCAGCGGGTTCCGTCTTCCATGTTCCGGTGGCACGCAACACCAACATCGATGATGTGCTCGGACAGCTCCGCGCACAGGGTCTCCAGATCCTGGCCACCGCCGCTGACGGTGAAGTGGACCTGGATGACGCTGATGAGCTGCTGGCCAAGCCGACTGCCTGGCTATTTGGGAATGAAGCCCACGGCCTGGGTGAGGAACTGCTGGCCAAGGCTGATCACCGCGTGCGGATCCCGATCCGAGGTCGTGCCGAATCACTGAACCTGGCAACAGCAGCATCCATCTGTCTCTATGAGTCTTCAAAGGCCCATTTTGCAGAGTCAGGTCGCGCTTAAGAATCGCGCAAACCCAAGTCCCGCCACGTATTCTCTAAAGAGTATGATGGCGGGGTTAGTTCTTAGAGAAACTAGTCTTGTAGAAGTTTCACGGATAATTTTAAGGGAAGGGCTGGACTACACGGTGTCCGAAATTCAGTTGACCGAAGCCAGTTTGAATGACGCAGCGCAGGCTGCCATCACGGCTTTTGATGGTGCACAGAACCTCGAGGAGCTCGCAGCACTGCGCCGCGACCACCTCGGCGATGCAGCACCGATCCCGCAGGCCCGCCGCTCCCTGGGAACCATCCCCAAGGATCAGCGCAAGGATGCAGGTCGTTTCGTCAACATGGCTCTCGGCCGTGCAGAAAAGCACTTTGCCCAGGTCAAGGTCGTGCTTGAGGAAAAGCGCAACCAGGAAGTTCTTGAGGAGGAGCGCGAGGACGTCACCGTCCCCACCACCCGTGAGCAGGTCGGTGCACTGCACCCGATCACCATCCTCAATGAGCAGATCGCCGATATCTTCGTCGGCATGGGCTGGGAAGTGGCCGAAGGTCCAGAGGTTGAGGCAGAGTACTTCAACTTCGATGCCCTGAACTTCTTGCCTGATCACCCGGCACGCACTCTTCAGGACACTTTCCACATCGGACCAGAAGGCTCCCGCC
Source organism: uncultured Corynebacterium sp. (assembly GCF_945649885.1). GTDB lineage: Bacteria > Actinomycetota > Actinomycetes > Mycobacteriales > Mycobacteriaceae > Corynebacterium. Next base: position 24,694 of record NZ_CALZFS010000025.1, read on the forward strand.
AGGTGCTGCGCACCCACACTTCCCCGGTGCAGATTCGTTCCATGCTGGACCGTGATGTGCCCATGTACATCGCCTGCCCCGGACGTGTCTTCCGCACTGATGAACTCGATGCCACTCACACCCCGGTCTTCCACCAGATCGAGGGCCTGGCAGTGGACAAGGGCCTGACCATGGCACATCTGCGTGGCACCCTGGACCACCTGGCCAAGGAACTTTTCGGACCTGAAACCAAGACCCGCATGCGTTCCAACTACTTCCCCTTCACCGAACCATCCGCTGAGGTGGATGTCTGGTTCGCCAACAAGAAGGGTGGTGCTGGCTGGATCGAGTGGGGTGGCTGCGGCATGGTCAACCCCAATGTTCTGCGTTCTGTCGGTATTGATCCGGACGTGTACTCCGGCTTCGCCTTCGGTATGGGCATTGAGCGCACCCTGCAGTTCCGCAACGGCCTGTCTGATATGCGCGACATGGTGGAGGGCGACGTCCGCTTCACTTTGCCGTTCGGTATCCAGGCATAGACGTTTCGCACCCACTTAAATCAAGACTTTTTAGGAGCTAATCCACCATGCTGATTGCACAGAACTGGGTGACGGGACTACTCGGACACTCCAACCCAGGCTGGACCGTCACCTCCCAGGACTTAGACACCGGATACGTCCGTGTCGGTTTTGAAACTGAAGGCTACGCTGAGATCCCCGCAACCACCGGCCCACTCGTGCTGGGTGTTGTCTCAAGCATCGAAGAACTCACCGAGTTCAAGAAGCCGATCCGCCACTGCTTTGTCAACGTCGGCGATGCCAATGGCACCGGCGAGCCACAGTCCATCATCTGTGGTGCCCGCAACTTCGAAGAGGGGGACACCGTTGTTGTCGCACTTCCGGGCGCCGTGCTGCCAGGTGACTTCGCCATCGGCGCACGCGAAACTTATGGCCGCATGTCTGCCGGCATGATCTGCTCCGCTGCAGAACTGGGCCTGACAGATAAGCAGAACTCTGGAATCATCACCCTGCCGGCATCAGTTGGCCAGCCTGGCGATGACGCCCGTCCAGCCCTCAACCTTGAAGATACGGTCTTCGAGGTCAATGTCACTCCGGACCGCGGTTACGCACTGTCCGCACGTGGCCTGACCCGTGAACTGGCTTCCGCCTTCAACATCAAGTTCACCGATGTGGCCGAGGATCCGACAGTCGCAGGCATCAAGCTGAGCGCACCAGCCCCCGTCGGCGATCTCATTGACATTGACCTGCGTGAGGAGACCAAGGCAGTCCGTTTCGGCCTGCGTAAAGTCACCGGCATTGACCCAGCTGCAGAATCCCCCTTCTGGCTGCAGCGTGAACTCATGCTCTCTGGCCAGCGTCCGGTCAATGTGGCCACTGACGTCACCAACTACGTGATGCTGCTGCTCGGCCAGCCGATGCACGCCTTCGATGCGGCAAAGATCAACGGCAACCTCACCGTGCGTAACGCTGTGGCAGGGGAGAAGTTCGAAACCCTCGACCACGTCAAGCGTGACCTCTCCGAAGAGGACGTGGTCATCTGCGATGAAACCGGCATCCAGTCCATGGCCGGTGTCATGGGTGGTGTCACCTCAGAGATCTCTGATGAGACCACTGACATCTACTTCGAGGCGGCGATCTGGGATCCGATCACCGTCGCGCGCACCTCGCGTCGCCACAAGCTCAGCTCTGAAGCTTCACGACGCTATGAGCGCGGCGTGGACCCAGTGCTGGTTGAGGTATCCCTGGACATGGCCTGCTCCCTGCTC